>JBEIEH010000233.1:0-4292 GCA_040383055.1 Burkholderiaceae bacterium | reverse complement strand
GACGCCGAGATTGAACGGGTCTTCCTGCAGTCCTACGGCCGGCGCGCTTGGGAGGCTTGCCTGTGGGGTCAGGGCGCGGGTGTGGTGGCGTTTGTGTTGCACTACCTCACGCTCATGGCCACCAACGACCCGGTGCTGGTCAGTCTGGCCAACGACAACCTGATGTACATCACGCCGCTTCAGTTGCTGATGCTGGCGCTGAGTTTTCATCCGCAATTTGTGCGCCTCCAACAACTGGCCATGGTCACCGCCATGGCTGGCCTGACGCTGCTCTGGATACATATCATTTTTGTCAAACTGCCGGTGGGATTGGCCTATTCGTCCGGTTATGGCGTGATGGTGGTGATCCTGCTGTTTAACTACCTCATTGCTCGGCTGCGCTTTGTCAATGCCATGTTGATAGGCATCAGCATGTCGCTCTACTTTTTGTACCACTTGCACCCGGTGGTGGAGAGAGCGATTGCCACTGGCGCCATCCATCTTGGCAGCCTCGGCAGCTTGTTGGACAACGAGACGCCACCCATGAGTCCGTTTGTGCACTATTTCAATGTGCTCGTGGTGGCCAACATCACCGGCGGTGTGGGCGCCTACGCCATGGAGCGGCTGGAGCGATTGAACTTTCTGTCGCGCCAAATCAACCGCAGGCAAACCGCCATGCTGGCGCAAGAACGTGAGCGGTCAGAAAACCTGTTGCTCAACATCATGCCGCCGGCCATCGCCCAGCGGCTCAAAAACGACACCAGCTCCATCGCCGACAGCTTCTATTCGGTGTCGGTGGTGTTTGTCGACATTGTGGGCTTCACCCGCATCAGCCACTCTCGCGACCCGCAAGTGATCGTCAACTGGCTCAACAATGTGTTCACCGAGTTTGACGTAATCGTGCAGCGCCATGGCATGGAAAAGATCAAGACAATTGGCGACGCTTACATGGCGGTGGCGGGCGTGCCCAACCATTGCGAAGACCACGCCGACCGAACCGCCGATGCGGCTCTGGCCATCCTCAAGGCCTGTGAGGCCATCCGCGACCCCGATGATCTGCCCATGCGGGTGCGCATCGGCATCGCCACGGGCCCGGCCGTGGCTGGCGTGATCGGCGCCTACAAGTTCTCCTACGACCTCTGGGGCGACACGGTGAACACCGCCTCGCGCATGGAATCGTTGAGCCAGACAGATCGCATCCAGGTGTGCCCCACCACCCACGCCCTGCTGGACCGAAGCTTCGATCTGCAGGAGCGCGGACTGATCGAGATCAAAGGCCGACCGTCGATGCGCACTTGGTGGCTGCTGGGTCGGCGCACACAGGACAACACAGTCGCCGCCTGAAGCCCTCGTTCTCAGCGGTCAAGCGGTGCTGAGGGACAATCGCCTGATGTCTGCTACGCCCATTCGGGTGTTGAGCCTCATCCCGCCGATGACGCAGCTCAATACGCCCTACCCATCCACCGCCTACCTCACCGGCTTTTTGCGCGCCCAAGGGGTGCCCGCTTATCAGACCGATTTGGCTCTGGCGCTGGTGTTGCGCGTGTTCACCGCCGACGGCCTGCGCGCGGTGCGGACCGCCGCCGAACAGATGCCAGAGCCCCAACGCAGCGCCAGCGTACAAGCGTTCTTGGCGCAATTTGCCCAGTACGCCAGCACCATCGGCCCGGTGATCCGGTTTTTGCAAGGTCAAGACAGCACCCTCGCGCACCGCTTGGCCGCGCGTGGCTTGGTGCCCGAGGGGCCGCGCTTTGTGGCGCTTGACGAGCACCCCGACGACGTCGTGGGCGACCCGCTGGCCTGTGACTTTGGCGCGCTGGGTGTGCAAGACACGGCCCGCCACATCGCCACCTTGTTTCTCAACGACTTGGCCGATGTGCTGCGCGATGCGGTGGACCCCCGCTTTGAATTTGTCCGCTACGCCGAGAGCCTGGCCAGCAGCCAAGCGAGCTTTGACCCGCTGGCCGATGCGCTGGCCACCCCGCCGACGCTGCTCGACGGCTGGCTGCAAGAGCTGACCCTGCACACCGTGGCCGAGCACCAGCCCGACCTGGTGCTGCTGTCGGTGCCGTTTCCGGGCTCGGTGTATGGCGCGCTGCGCATGGCACAAGCCATCCGAGCGGCACACCCGCAGATCCGCATCGGCTTGGGCGGCGGTTATGTGAACACCGAGCTGCGCGACCTCGCCGAGCCGCGCCTGTTCGACTTGGTCGACTTTGTGACGCTCGACGCGGGCGAGCGCCCGCTGCTCGCCCTATTGGAGCACCTGCAAGGCCAACGCAGCGCGCAGCGCCTGGTGCGCACCTTTGTGCGGCAAGACGGCGCGGTGAAGTATGTCAACTGGCCCGAGCCCGACGTGCCGTTTGAAGACGGGGGCACCCCCACCTGGGACGGCCGGCCGACCGAGCGCTACCTGAGCCTCTTGGACATGCTCAACCCCCTGCACCGGCTCTGGAGCGACGGGCGCTGGAACAAGCTCACGGTAGCGCACGGCTGCTATTGGAAAAAGTGCAGCTTTTGCGACGTGGGGCTGGACTACATCGGCCGCTTTGAGACCGCCACCGCCCAGACCCTGGCCGACCGCATCGAGCGCATCGTCGAAGAAACCGGCCAAACCGGCTTCCATTTTGTCGACGAAGCCGCGCCGCCCAAATCGCTCAAAGCCCTGTCCGAAGAGCTGCTGCGGCGCGAGCTGCGCATCTCCTGGTGGGGCAATATCCGATTTGAAAAAACCTTCACCCCCGCGCTGGCCGACCTGCTGGCCGAAAGCGGCTGCATCGCCATGAGCGGCGGCCTGGAAGTGGCCAGCGACCGGCTGCTGGCGCTCATGAAAAAAGGCGTGTCGGTGGAACAGGTGGCGCGTGTCACCAAGGGCTTTGCCGACGCTGGTGTGCTGGTGCACGCCTACCTGATGTACGGCTTTCCCACGCAGACGGTGCAAGACACGGTGGACGCGCTCGAATACGTGCGCCAGCTGTTCGAAAACGGCTGCATCCACAGCGGCTTTTTCCACCGCTTCACCTGCACCGTGCATTCACCGGTGGGCAAGGACCCCTCGGCCTACGGCATCACCTTGGTGCCGCCAGCAGCAGGCACTTTTGCCAAAAACGACATTGGCTTTGTCGACCCCACGCCCATGCCGCCCGGTGTGGACCACGACGCGCTGGGCATAGGCCTCAAGCGCGCCATCTACAACTACATGCACGGCCTGTGTGTGGAAGACGATGTGCGCCGCTGGTTTGAGCACCTGCCCATGAAGGTGCCCAAACCGACCGTCAAGCGCGGCTGGATGGCCAAACAGCTCGGGCTCTGAACGCAGCGCTCATTGCAGCGGCATCAGGCCGCTGTCGATGGCCACCGCCTGCGCGATCTGGCGCAGCGCCTTGACAAACACCTCGGCTGGCTGGCCACCCGAGATCAGGTGTTTGTCATTGACGATAAAAGCGGGGACCGACCGAATGCCCAACTGGGTGAAATAGGCTTGGCGTTCGCGCACTTCTTGCGCATACAGGTTCTGATCAAGCACCTCGGCCGCTCGGGCCATGTCCAGCCCAGCCTGCTGGCAACAAGCCAATATCACCGCGCGGCTGGTCATGTTGTCTGCGCGGCCGTGGTAAGCCTCCATAAAGGCCTTTGTCAGCGCAATCGCCTGCCCGGACGGCCCTTCGGTGCCGGCCCACTGAATCAAGCGGTGCAAAGCGAAGGTGTTCCACACCCGACCACGGCCTTCGGGCCGAAACAAAAAGCCCGCTTCACGCCCGCGGCGGTTGATGATCTCGCGCGTCTGTGCCAACTCCGCAGCGGTGCTACCGTATTTGCGCATCAGGTGCTCAAACAGGTCTTCACCCTCTGGCCCCATGCTGGGGTTGAGTTCAAAGGGCTGGAGGTCGATGCGCGCATCGACCTCGTCGCGCAGGGTCACCAACGCTTGCTCCAGCGAGTACAGGCCCACCACGCACCACGGGCAGGCCACGTCAGACACAACATCGATCTTGATGGATTGGCTCATGGCGTGGCAGTTTAGTACCATTTCAAAATCCGATGAAAAGCACCAAAACATTGCTCATCGATCACCCGTACAAATCTCCACAAAGATGCCCGCACCCCAATTGCCTTGATCTGCAGAGCGGCAGACCAGCGGTAGCCGGCCATCGGTGAAGCGACCTCGCGCCGAACCGATATTCGCCTCAGCTGCAACAACTACACGCTGGCGCCCAACTGGCTCTGGCGATATGGGAACCAAGATGTCTCCCGTGTTGGTCGCCAAGGGCCAGATGGCGGCTCGCGCCTGCACCCCATTGGGAACAACACGG
>JBEIEH010000232.1:0-4295 GCA_040383055.1 Burkholderiaceae bacterium | reverse complement strand
CCGCATTGCCCGCATCGTCACCCTGGAGCCCCCGGTGCTGGTGGTGGCTGACGGGCAAACCGTGCCCGACGCACTGATGGCCATGTGCGAGCGCGCGCACATCCCCATGTTCGCGTCACCCGACGCAGCGGCGTTTGTGATCGATGTCCTGCGCGCTTATCTGTCGCGCCATTTCGCCGACCGATCGACCATGCACGGCGTGTTCATGGACATCTTGGGCATGGGGGTGATGATCACAGGCGAGTCCGGTTTGGGCAAAAGCGAGCTGGGCTTGGAGCTGATTTCGCGTGGCCACGGCTTGGTGGCCGACGATGCTGTCGATCTGTACCGCATCAACCAGACCAGCATCGAGGGGCGCTGCCCCGAGTTGTTGCAAAACCTGCTGGAGGTGCGCGGCATCGGCTTGCTCGACATCAAGGCGATTTTTGGCGAGACCGCGGTGCGCCGAAAAATGCGCCTGCAGCTGATCGTGCACCTGGTGCGCAAGCAGACGCTGGAGCGCGACTACGAGCGCATGCCGTCCGAACCCTTGCACCAAGATGTGCTCGGCGTGCCGGTGCGCAAGGCGGTGATTCAGGTGGTGGCCGGTCGCAACATCGCTGTGTTGGTGGAAGCGGCGGTGCGCAACACCATTTTGCAATTGCGCGGCATCGACACCTACCAAGAATTTGTGGCGCGCCACCGCGCCGCGATGAGCCGAGGCGACTGAGGTTCAGGCGCTGCCGCCGTTGCGGCGTGTCGCTTGCCGGTGTGGGCAGTCGGTTTTGGTGCAATGGGCGTAGAGCGACAGCGCGTGCTCCTGCAACGCAAATCCCCGGCTCTGGGCCACGTCTTGCTGGCGGCGTTCAATTTCGGGGTCAAAAAACTCTTCCACCCGTCCGCAGTCCAGACACACCAAGTGGTCGTGGTGTTCGCCTTGGTTGAGTTCGTACACCGCTTTGCCAGATTCAAAGTTGCTGCGAATCAGCAACCCGGCTTGTTCAAACTGCATCAGCACCCGGTACACGGTGGCCAGCCCGATATCGGAGTGGTCCTGTAAGAGTACCCGGTACACGTCTTCGGCCGTCATGTGGCGCTGGCGACCCGACTGGAACACCTCCAGAATCTTCAAGCGCGGCAGGGTGGCCTTGAGTCCGGTGCTTTTGAGTTCTTCGATGTTGGTCATGGTGTGTCGGGCTCCGCTGGCGCCACCGCCCGGCGGTGGATAAGGGTCGGGTCCGTGCGCAAAGGCAGACCACTACAATGCCCGGATCATATCGTCAGGCCCTGCGTCTGGCGATGCGGGTCGTCCCGATCCCCGGGGCGGCAGCGGTTTTTCAGGTGCCTGAGATGCGCAAGCTTTCCTTTCCTGTTCGACGCTTGGCCACGGTAGCGGCTGTGGCCGCCCTGACGGCGCTGAGTGCCTGCTCCGCTTTGCCCACGGCGGTGGTCAAGGTGCACCAGATCGACGTGGTGCAAGGCAATGTGGTCACCCGCGAGCAGGCCCAGGCCCTGCGGCCGGGCCAAGCCAAAGCCCTGGTGCGCGACATTTTGGGCAGCCCTTTGGTGGCCAGTGTGTTCCACGCCGACCGATGGGACTATGTGTTCTCTTTCAGCCGCCAAGGCCAGCCGGCGCAGCAGCGGCGCTTTACCGTGTTCTTTAAGGATGGCGCGCTGGAGCGTTTTGAAGGCGCCGATTTGCCCAGCGAGGCCGAGTTTGTCGCCTCGCTCGATCGCCGTCCCCCGGTCGGGCCTTTGCCTGTCTTGCAAGCCAGCGAGGAGCAGCTCAAGGCTCTGCCCGCCACGCCGGCGGCGCAGCCCGTGACGCCTCCCGCCGAGCCAGGGCGCCGCAGCTTCCCGCCGCTCGAACCCACAGGAGCCCCCCGATGAACTCACCCAACCCGGCGACCGTGCGCGTGTGCGTGGCCGGCGCCAGCGGCCGCATGGGCCAGATGCTGATCGAGGCCGTGGGCCGAAGCGGCGATTGTGTGTTGGCCGGTGCGCTGGACATCGCCAACAGCCCCGCGGTGGGCCAAGACGCCGGCGCCTTCGCTGGCCAACCCACCGGTGTGGCCATCACCGCCGATCTTGCCCAAGGGCTGGCCAATAGCCAGGTGCTGATCGACTTCACCCGTCCCGAGGGCACCATGGTGCACCTGCGCGAGTGTGTGCGCCAAGGCGTGCACCTGGTGATCGGTACCACCGGCTTTTCCGACCAACAAAAAGCCGACATCGCCGAGGCCGCGAAGCACATCGCTATCGTCATGGCGCCCAATATGAGTGTGGGTGTGAACGTGACGCTCAAGCTGCTGGAAATGGCGGCCAAGGCCCTGTCCACCGGGTACGACATCGAAATCATCGAAGCTCACCACCGCCACAAGGTGGATGCGCCCAGTGGCACGGCCCTGAAGATGGGCGAGGTGATCGCCGAGGCGATTGGCCGAGATCTCAAGGAATGTGCGGTGTATGAGCGCTACGGCCACACCGGCGAGCGCGATCCGTCCACTATTGGGTTCTCCACCATCCGCGGCGGCGACATTGTGGGCGACCACACCGTGTTGTTCGCTGGCATCGGCGAGCGCATCGAAGTGACCCACAAGTCGTCGAGCCGCGCCACCTACGCCCAGGGCAGCCTGCGCGCGGTGCGCTTCCTGTCCACCCAAGAGCGCGGCCTGTTCGACATGTTCGACGTGCTGGGCCTGCGCTGAGCACGGGCGCGAGGTGGAAACCTTGCTCGGGCTGTGGGCCCAATCCGATGCGGTGGGACGCCTGGTGGCGCTGTGCCTGTTGGGCATGTCGGTGCTGAGCTGGGTGCTCATCGTCTGGAAAAGCTGGCGCTTGCGCGGTGCGCTCGACGGCTTGCGCGCGGCTTTGCAGCTGCTGTGGCAGTCGCCCTCGTGGTCGCTGGCGCAGCAGCGGCTGGCCGACCACAGTGCGGGCGCTTGGTTGTTGCCCCTGGTGCGGGCCGCGCAAACGCCAGCGCCGGCCGCCGACTCACTGGCCGCTCAGGTCGACCCCCAAGCCCAGCACACCCGTGCGCTGCGCGACGCGCTGGGTCGTGTGCAGCAGCACCTGCACTACGGTCAAGTGGCGCTGGCCACCATCGGCGCCACCGCACCGTTTGTGGGTTTGTTGGGCACCGTGTGGGGCATCTACCATGCCTTGAGCGCGATCGGCGAAAGCGCTGCCTTTCGGCTGGAGCAGGTCGCGGGTCCGGTGGGTGAAGCTCTGGTCATGACCGCCGCCGGTCTGGCGGTCGCGATTCCGGCGGTGGTGGCTTACAACCTGCTCGGGCGCCGCATCGCCGCGCTGGAAGCCGAGCTCGAAGGCGTGGCCCACGATCTGCTGGCCTGGCGCGTGGGCGCTGGCGCCAACGCCGTCGGCTGAGCACCATGGCCTTTGGTCGCTTGAGCCCGCACAAGCCGGCACGCCTGATGTCCGACATCAACGTCACGCCTTTGGTGGATGTGATGCTGGTGTTGCTGGTGATTTTTATCTTGGCCGCGCCGGTCATGGCCAGCCGCCTGGCCTTGGACCTGCCGCGCGCCAATGTGTCCGATACCCCCGCTGCGCCCCACACTGTGCGCCTGAGCCGCTCGCTGGGCAGTGGCTGGCTGTGGGACGGCGTGGCAGTGACACCCGACGAGCTCTCGCGCCGCCTCACCGAGCTGGCCCAGCGCCAGCCCGACACCGAATTGCAGCTGCTGGCCGACGAGCGTTTGCCCTACGGCGAGGTGTTGGCCCTCATGGCCCAGGCCCAGGCCGCCGGTTTGGCCCGGGTGGGCTTTGTGGCCCAGCCCGCCAGCCCTGTGTCCAAGCCCTAAAATCGGCGCTCGCCCCCGATGGGGCTTTGGCCTGATCCGGCCCGACTGTTTGCCGTTCAACGGCCCCGAATGCCCATGCAAGACAAATACGCCCACCAGGACGTGGAGCGCGCCGCGCACGCCCACTGGACCGCCCGCGACGCCTACCGCGTGACCGAAGACGCCAGCAAGCCGAAGTTCTACGCTTGCTCCATGTTGCCCTACCCCAGCGGCAAGCTGCACATGGGCCATGTGCGCAACTACACCATCAACGACATGCTCACGCGCCAGCTGCGCATGAAGGGCTACAACGTGCTCATGCCCATGGGCTGGGACGCGTTTGGTCTGCCGGCCGAAAACGCCGCGCTCAAGAACAAGGTGCCGCCCGCGCAGTGGACCTACAGCAACATCGCCTACATGAAGCAGCAGATGCAGGCCATGGGCCTGGCCATCGACTGGAGCCGCGAGGTCGCCACCTGCACGCCCGCGTATTACAAGTGGAACCAGTGGCTG
>JBEIEH010000231.1:0-4311 GCA_040383055.1 Burkholderiaceae bacterium | reverse complement strand
TGGGCGGGCTCAGGCAGGCGCCGGTGGGGTTGTGCAGCACGCTCACGCTCACATACAGCTTGGGCGCGTGGGCTTCGCACAGGCGCTGCATCACGTCCAGGTCGGGGCCTTGTGGGCCGCGCGGCACCGGCAGAATGCGCACCCCCATGGCGGCCAGGCGCGCAAACTCGACCGCCCAGCCCGGCTCTTCCACCAGCACCGCGTCGCCCGGGCGCAGCAGGGTGCGGCTGACGATGTCCAGCGCGTGGGTGGCGCCCACGGTGGTGATGATCTGCCCCGCCTCGGCCGGCACCCCCAGCGCCTGCAAGCGGTCGGCCAGCACCCGGCGCAAATGGCCGTCGCCCTGCGGCTCGCCGTAGCGCAGGGTGCTTTCGGCCAGGCTGGCGGGCTGGGTCACGCGGCGCAGCGCCAGCCCCACAAACGGGGTTTCCAGCCAGTCGGGAGGCAACACGCCCATGCCCGGCTGCGGCCGGCTACCCGCCGGGTGGAACATGCCCCGGATCAGCGCGGCCGCATTCACCGGCGCGGCCATGCGCTCGGCCCCCGGCGAGGCGGGCTTGCGCGCCGCCGCCGGGCTGCGCACAAAGTAGCCCCGGCCGCGCTCGGCCACCACCAGACCTTGGGCCAGCAACTGGTCGTAAGCCGCCACCACGGTGGACGGCGACAGGCCCTGCTGCGCCGCGCACTGGCGCACGCTGGGCAGGCGCGCGCCCGGCGGCAACAGGCGATCGCGGATGCGGCCGGCCAGGCGGGCGGCCAGCTGTTCGGCCAGGGTTTGCCCAGCGCTGCGCAACAAGGCCATGGCGTCGCCATCGGAGCCGGCGGGGAGGGGTGGGGCGCTGTCGAGCATGGTGGACACTGGGCAAACAGGGGGGTGAAAGGTTGCGCTGTACCGCCGTGGGCGGCCATACAGTTTGTGCACCGTCGGGGCGAACTGTATGGCCACTGTACTGGTGTTGGGCGCTACATTCAAGCCCATGGACACCACCACCACCGCCCTCCGTGTGCTGACCGCCAGCGAATGGTCGGCGCTGCTGGTGCTGGCCACCGCCACCAGCTTCACTCCCGGACCCAACACCACCTTGTCGACCGCGCTGGCGGCCAACCGGGGCTTGCGCGGTGCGCTGCATTTTGTGGCCTCGGTGCCGGTGGGCTGGGGCCTGCTGTTTACCTTGTGTGCGCTGGGTCTGGGCTCGCTGGTGCTGGCGGTGCCGGCGCTGCGCTGGGCGGTGTTGCTCGGCGGCGTGGCCTATTTGCTGTGGCTGGCACGCCGCTTGTGGGGCGCGGGCACCTTGGCACAAGCCGACGCCGCGCGGCTGAACGTGACCTTCTGGCAGGGCGTGGCGCTGCAGTTCCTCAATATCAAAGCCTGGATGCTGGCCCTGTCCATCGTGGCGGGCTGGGTCGCTGGCCAGTCCGATGTGATGGCACGCTTTGCCGCCACACTGCCGGTGATGCTGGCTTTTGCCTTTTTCAGCAACCTGAGTTACGCGCTGGTGGGCTCGCTGCTGCGCGCCTGGCTGGCCCAGGGACGGCGACTGCTGGTGTTCAACCGCTGCATGGCCAGCGCCCTGGTGCTGACCGCCGGCTGGATGCTGTGGGGCGCACGATGAGCACCCGCGCTCTTGGTTGGACGACGTCTCGCCCCGTGTTGGCCGGCACCGTGCTTGGGCTGGTGGGTGTGACGGTGTTTGCCCTCACGCTGCCCATGACGCGGCTGGCCACCGGCACGGCAGACGCGCCCCAGCTCTCGCCCTGGTTTGTGACATGGGCGCGTTGCGCCATTGCTGGTGTCTTGTCGCTGGTGTTCTTGCTCGCCACCCGATCACCCCGCCCCAGCGCGCCGCAAGCGCGTTGGCTGGGTCTGTCGCTGCTGGGCAATGCGCTGGGCTATCCGCTGCTGCTGGCCTGGGCGCTGCGCCATGTGAGCGCCAGCCACGCGGCGGTCATAACATCGCTGTTGCCGCTGGCCACGGCTGCGGCGGCCGCATGGCTCTTGCACCAGCGGGCGCGGCTGGGCTTTTGCGTGTTTGCGGTGCTGGGCAGCGCCCTGGTGGTGGTCTACAGCCTGCTGCGCGCGCACGGCGCTGGCGTGGGCCACAGCGGTCTGGTGTGGGCCGATGCGCTGCTGGTGGGCGCGGTGGTGGCCGCCTCTCTCGGTTATGTGGCAGGTGCGCAAGTCACGCCGGCCTTGGGCGCCGAGCGCGTCATCAGCTGGGTCTGTGTCATGGCCTTGCCGGTGGCCCTGCCCATGGCCTGGTGGACCTGGCCCGAACACACCATTCGCCCCGAGTCGTGGTGGGCGCTGGCCTATGTGGGCGTGTTTTCCATGTGGGCCGGCTTTTTCGCCTGGTTCCGCGGCCTGGCCCTGGGCGGCGCGCTGCGGGTCAGCCAGCTGCAACTGTTTCAGCCTTTCATCAGCATCGCCGCCGCCGTGCCGCTGCTGGGCGAACCGATTGACGCGCTGACGCTGGGCTTTGCGCTGGCGGTGGTGGCCACCGTCTATGGCGGGAGGCGATGGGCGCAGCGTTCATAAACACACACCGTTCGCATACAGGGAGTTGATTCATGTTTTCCGACACCACCTTCGAGGTCGGCCGCTATCTCAAAAGGGTCCAGCTTGAGCAACTGCCAGACCGCAGTCCAAGCGGTCTGGCGCAGTTGATGACGGCTCAATTGAGACACATCCCGTTTGAGAACCTCGATGTGCAGACAGGTGTTGGCGTGTCGCTGGCCCCCCAAGACGTCATCGAGAAAATTCTGGGGCGCGGCCGCGGCGGGTACTGCTACGAAGTCAACGGTCTGTTCTCGATGGCTCTGCAAGCGATGAACATCCCTTACCAGTGGATCGCCGCACGGCCCATGTTTTACCCGGCGCGCCGCCCCCGCACCCACATGGCCGTCGTCGCTTTGCTCGACGAAGGCCCTTACCTGTGCGACCTGGGATTCGGAAGCTGGGGCCCGACACTTCCGATTCCACTGTGCAACAGCGACCAAGAAACTTGCACCGCGCATGACCGCTTCAAGATCACCCGCTCTGAAAAAGACGCCTACATCTTGCAAGCGTGGGTCAATGGCGCTTGGGTCTCGCAATACGGCTTCGATCTTGCGCCTCAAGAGTGGGTCGATTTCGAGCCTGCTAATCATCTCAACTCAACCCACCCCGACGCCATTTTTGTCAAACAGGTCTTGGTCATCCTCCACACGGCGATGGGCAGAAAAGTCCTCAGCGGCAATCGGCTCAAGGTCTTTGACCGCGGACAGTGCACCGAACGTGTGCTGAGCGAAGCAGAAGTCGACGAGTGCCTGCAGCACGATTTCTGTCTGCCACCCCTTCAGCGTTTGCGCGGCCAATTCAGCGGATCTGCCGCATGAAAGCCGACTTCGCCGCCCTGTTGGCGCAACTGCCCTTGCCCGCCGCTGGCGACTACCCACACGGCACGCCGTTTGTGTCGGCGCTGGCCCACGGCAGCTTGCGGGTGGAGCTGTTTGCGCCGGGCACATCGGGGCTGGGCAGCGACATCCAGCAGCCCCACAGCCAAGACGAGCTGTATGTGGTGCAGCGCGGCACGTCGGACTTCTGGCTCAACGGGCAAACGCACCGTGTACAAACGGGCGATGTGCTGTGGGTGCCGGCCGGTGCACCCCACCGCTTTGAAGCCTTCAGCGATGATTTTGTGACCTGGGTTGTGTTTTACGGCCCGCATGGCGGCGAGCGCTGAGGCCCGCGCCACCGATCTTTTTCTTTGGAGACAACATGACTTTCACCCTCGCGCAGCGCGCCCACAAGATGAACCCCTCGGTGATCCGCGAGATCCTGAAGGTGACCGAAAAGCCCGGCATCATCAGTTTTGCCGGCGGCCTGCCGTCGGCCGACACCTTTCCGATTGAGGCGATGCAAGCGGCCTGCGCCCAGGTGCTGGGGCAAGACGGCAAGGCCGCGCTGCAATACGCCGCCAGCGAAGGTTACGGCCCGCTGCGCGACTGGGTGGCGCAAGAGCTGCAACAGCAAGGCATGCGGGTCGGCGCCGATCAGGTGCTGATCACCACCGGCAGCCAGCAAGGCCTGGACTTGGTGGCCAAGGTGCTGATCGACGCCGGCAGCCGGGTGCTGGTGGAGACGCCGACCTACCTTGGCGCGCTGCAGGCCTTTGCCCCCATGGAGCCGGTGATCGAAGGCGTGGCCAGCGACGACCAAGGCGTGTTGCCCGACGCGCTGCGTGCGCAGGCCGCCGGGGCGCGTTTTGCCTACCTGCTGCCCAATTTCCAGAACCCGACCGGCCGCACCATGAGCGAGGCGCGCCGCGCCGC
>JBEIEH010000230.1:0-4326 GCA_040383055.1 Burkholderiaceae bacterium | reverse complement strand
GTGCTGGCCGAGATGTTCATGGGCAAAATCGCCAAGTGGAACGACCCCAAGCTGGTCGCGTTGAACCCAGGCAAAAAGCTGCCCGACATGACCATCACCATCGTGCACCGCGCGGATGGTTCGGGTACCACCTTCAACTGGACGGATTACCTCTCCAGCGTGAGCAAAGACTGGGAAACCACCGTGGGCAAGGGTGCAGCCGTCAAGTGGCCGGCTTCGACTTCGGTGGGGGGCAAGGGCAATGAGGGCGTGGCCGCCAACGTGGGCCGTGTCAAAGGTTCGTTGGGCTATGTGGAATACGCCTACGCCAAGCGCAACAACATCCCGGTGATGCAGCTGCAAAACCGCGACGGTAAGTTCATGATGCCCGACGACACCACGTTTGCGGCCGCCGCCGCCGGTGCCAATTGGTCGTCCGTACCTGGCATGGGTATTTCGCTGGTGAACCAGCCGGGTGCCAACGCTTATCCGGTGGTCACCGCATCGTTCATCCTGATGTACAAGGATCCCGCTGACAAGGCGCAGTCTGCCGAAGTGCTGAAGTTTTTTGACTGGGCGTTTAAGAACGGCAAGCAACTGGCACTCGACTTGGATTACGTGCCGCTGCCCGACAGCCTGACCAACGAGATCCGCTCTAAGGTATGGTCTCAGATCAAACGCTGAGTTGCCTTGTTTATGTTGACGCCTGAAGGGCAACGCCCTTCAGGTGTGTTTGTCCGCTGACACAGCGCCCTACCTTTCCATAGAACGCACCATGTCTTTGCCATCTTCTGTGGCGCCATCGCACGAGTCGGCCAATATGCTGGCGGTAGCGAAGCGCCAGCGTTTGCAAGATGCCGTGTTTCACCGGCTGACCCAGTTCTTTTCTTTGCTCGTGTTGGTGGCACTGGTGGGCATCATCGCCTCTCTGTTTGTCAACGCTTGGCCCACGCTGCAGAAGTTTGGTGTCCGCTTCCTGTGGTACGTGGAGTGGGACATCATCAACGAAGAGTTTGGAGCTGCCATTGCCATTGTGGGCACCCTGATCAGTGCGGGCATTGCCATGCTGATCGCGGTACCTTTGGCATTTGGCATTGCGCTGTTTCTGACCGAGACCTGCCCGGTCTGGTTGCGGCGCCCGCTCGGCACCGCGATTGAGTTGTTGGCAGCGGTGCCGTCCATCATCTACGGCATGTTCGGTCTGTTTGTGTTTGCGCCCTTGTTTGCAGACTATGTGCAGGTGCCTGCTCAATCGCTGATCGGTGGCATGCCGCTGATCGGCTGGTTGGTGGGAGGTGCGCCCACGGGCTTGGGCATCATGGCGGCTGGCATCATTTTGTCGTTCATGGTGTTGCCGTTCATCGCGGCGGTGATGCGCGATGTGTTTGAAATTGTGCCGCCGATCCTGCGCGAATCGGCCTATGGTTTGGGCTGCACCACCTGGGAGGTGGTGCGCAAAGTGGTACTGCCCTACACCAACAAAGGCGTGATCGGCGGGGTGATGTTGGGTCTGGGCCGTGCTCTGGGTGAAACCATGGCGGTCACCTTTGTGATCGGCAACGCCAACCGTCTGCCGAGCTCGCTGTTTTCTCCGGGCACGTCGATCGCATCCACCTTGGCCAATGAATTTGCCGAGGCCGCCGACTTCCACCTGTCCACCTTGTTTGCCCTGGGCTTGCTGCTGTTCCTCATCACTTTTGTGGTGCTGGCCATGGCCAAGTGGATGATTGTGCGCAACGAAAAAGCCAAGGGAGCCTGAACATGACGATGAACACCGCTTTGTACGCCCGGCGCCGCCGCGCCAACGCTGTGGGCTTGACCCTGTCGATGGGGGCCATGGTCTTGGGTCTGGCCGTGTTGTTGTGGATTTTGTACATCCTGTTTTCCAACGGCGTGGCCGCGATCGACGGCAATCTGTTCACCCAAGACACGCCCGCGCCAGGCACCGAAGGCGGGGGCTTGCGCAACGCGATTGTGGGCAGCTTGATGATGCTGGGCCTGACCGTGTTGGTGTCCACCCCGGTAGGCATTTTGGCCGGTGTCTATCTGGCGGAGTACGGTGACAGCAGCAAAACCGCGAGCTTTACCCGCTTCGTCACAGACATCATGTTGTCCGCTCCTTCTATCGTGTTGGGCTTGTTTGTCTATGCGATTGCCGTGGCGACAGTGGGCAATTTCTCGGGTTATGCCGGCAGTTTGGCGCTGTCGCTGATCGCCATTCCGGTGGTGGTGCGCACCACCGAGAACATGCTGCGCTTGGTGCCCGGCAGCCTGCGCGAGGCGGCGTTTGCCTTGGGCGCTCCGCGCTGGAAAGTGGCGATCATGGTCACCTTGCGCGCGGCCAAGAGCGGTGTGATCACCGGCTTGCTGTTGGCGGTCGCTCGCATCAGCGGTGAGACCGCTCCTTTGCTGTTCACCGCGTTGAACAACCAGTTCTTCAGCACCGACATGGGCAGTCCCATGGCCAATTTGCCGGTGGTGATCTTCCAGTTCGCCATGAGCCCTTACGACAACTGGATACGGCTCGCTTGGGCGGGTGCCTTGATCATCACCTTGGCGGTGCTCTTGCTCAACATCATTGCCCGTGTGTTTTTCCGTGACAAAGTGGCCGCCTAAGGTGCCAGAGTCCATCGAACCCATTGCAGGACATTTTTTATGACCGCTGTTGCCATTGACACCAAAAACGCACTGGAAGTGCGCAACCTGAACTTCTTTTACGGCAAGTTTCAGGGCCTGAAAAATGTGTCGCTCAACATCGCCGAGCGCAAAGTCACCGCCTTTATCGGCCCTTCGGGCTGTGGCAAATCCACTTTGTTGCGCACGCTGAACCGCATGTACAGCCTTTACCCAGGCCAGCGCGCCGAGGGTGAAATCAACTTCTATGGTCAGAACATCTTGGCCGATGGCCAAGACTTGAACCTGCTGCGCGCGCGCATCGGCATGGTGTTTCAGAAACCCACGCCCTTTCCCATGACCATTTACGACAACATCGCGTTCGGCGTGAAGCTCTACGAAAGTCTGAGCAAAAGTGAGATGGACGACAGGGTCGAATGGGCGCTGACCAAGGCGGCTTTGTGGAGCGAGGTAAAAGACAAGCTGGGCCAAAGCGGCATGAGCCTCTCGGGCGGTCAGCAGCAGCGGCTGTGCATCGCGCGCAGCGTGGCGGTCAAGCCTTCTGTGTTGTTGTTGGACGAGCCCACTTCAGCGCTGGACCCGATTTCCACTGGCAAGGTGGAAGAGTTGGTGCACGAACTCAAGCAGGACTACACCATCGCCATCGTGACCCACAACATGCAGCAGGCGGCCCGCTGCAGCGACTACACCGCTTACATGTACCTGGGCGAACTCATCGAATTTGGAGAGACGCAGCAGATCTTCTTCAAACCTCAGCGCACCGAGACCGAGGACTACATCACCGGTCGTTTTGGTTGAACCACACTTTCTTTCAAGGAGACTTTGCATGGGCGACAAACACATTTCCAGCCAGTTCGATGCCGAGCTCAACTCCATTTCCACCCACGTGCTGGAGATGGGTGGTTTGGTCGAGTCGCAACTGCACCAAGCGGTGTACGCGCTGATCCACTTGAGCACCGACTCGGCGCGTCAGGTGTTAGAGAACGAAACCCGCCTCAACCGCATGGAAGTGGACATCGATCACGAGATCATTTCCACGATTGGCCGTCGCCAACCCACCGCACGTGACCTGCGTTTTTTGATGGCCATTTCCAGCGCCACCAGCAATCTGGAGCGGGCGGGCGACGAGATCGCACGCATGGCGCGCATGGTGCTGTCCATCATTGACGCTGGCACGCCGCGCAACCTGCCCAGCTCTGAGCTGCGCGTGGCCGCCGAGCTGGCCGCTGCCCAGCTGCGCAAGTCCCTGGACGCGTTTGCGCGTTTGGACACAGCGGTGGCGGTGGCGATCATGAAAGAAGACAATGCCATCGACGACGAATACAACGGCTTTTTGCGAAAGCTCATCACCTACATGATGGAAGACCCACGCACCATTTCTCCCAGCTTGGACTTGCTGTTTTTGGCCAAGGCGATTGAGCGGGTGGGCGACCATGCCAAAAACATCGCCGAGCAAATCATCTTCATCGTCAAAGGCGAAGATGTGCGACACAGCCCGATGGACAAGGTGGAGTCGGTGGCTCGATGAGAAAACTCCCTCGCGTGCTGGTGGTGGAGGATGAGCCCTCCATTGCCGAGCTGATCGCAGTCAACCTGCGGCACAACGGCTTTGCGCCCACCATCGTGTTCGACGGGGCAGGTGCCCAGCGCGAGATCGATGCGGTCCTGCCCGATTTGATTCTGTTGGACTGGATGTTGCCGGGTGAGAGTGGG
>JBEIEH010000229.1:0-4360 GCA_040383055.1 Burkholderiaceae bacterium | reverse complement strand
GGTCGGGCAAAACCGTCTCCGCCTTGTCGCTGCTCAAGCTCATCCCCGAAGCGCGGGTGTCTGGCCAAGCGCTGCTGGACGGCGTCGATCTGCTGGCGCTGAGCGAACGCGGCTTGCGTGGGGTGCGGGGCGACGCGGTGTCGGTGATTTTTCAAGAGCCAATGAGCGCGCTCAACCCCTTGATGGCGGTGGGCGACCAGATCGCCGAGGTCTTGATGCTCAAGCGCGGCCTCAGCGCCACCGAGGCGCACGCTGAGGCGGTGCACTGGCTGCAAGAAACCGGCATTCCCGAACCGGAGCGTCGCGCGCGATCGTTTGCACACCAGCTCAGCGGTGGTCAACGCCAGCGCGCCATGATCGCCATGGCACTGGCCTCACGCCCCAAGCTGCTGATCGCCGACGAACCGACCACCGCACTCGACGTCAGCTTGCGCGGGCAAATCTTGCAGCTGCTGGCCGATTTGCAGGCCCGCCATGGCATGGCGGTGCTGATGATCACCCACGACCTGCCCATGGTGCGGCGTTTTGCCGACCGGTTGATCGTGATGCAGCATGGCCACGCGGTGGAGCAGGGGCCTGTGGCCCAGGTGTTTGCATCGCCCCAACATCCCTACACCCGCCTGCTGATCGACAGCCAGCCCCCAGCCTTGCCAGCGCCGCCCGAGCACGAGATCCCTGCTGAAGTGGCGCGCACCGACTCGTTGCAGGTGCAATACCCGGTGCCGCGCTCCGGTATCCGAGGCTGGTTTGGGCAAGACCAATTCACCGCTGTGCACGGCGCCACTTTGGCGCTGCAGCGCGGTCGCACCCTGGGCGTGGTGGGCGAATCGGGGTCTGGCAAATCCTCGCTGGCCATGGCCATGCTCGGGCTTGTGTCGTCCAACGGAGGCTTGTCTTTCCCCAACCCAGAGGCGATCGACTCGACCCTCGCAGAGCCAGCGCCACACGCGTGGAAAGCAGCCGTCCGGCTGCCCCAAAGCCGCGCTCTGCGCCGGCGGGTGCAAGTGGTCTTTCAAGACCCGTTTTCCTCGCTGTCGCCACGCATGACCGTGCAGCGCGTCGTCGGTGAAGGCTTGGACATTCACTTTCCGCAGCTCCGTGAGCAGCAGCGCGAACAGCGCGTGCGACAGGCGCTGGTGGATGTGGGCCTGTGCGACACGCCGGCCGACGCAGACACCTGGCTCGGTCGCTACCCTCACCAGTGCTCAGGCGGCCAGCGCCAGCGCTTGGCCATTGCACGCGCGTTGTTGGTTGAACCCGATGTGCTGGTGCTAGACGAACCCACCAGCGCACTGGACGTGACGGTGCAGCGCCAGGTACTCGCGCTGTTGCAGCGGCTGCAGCAAGAGCGAGGGCTGGCCTATCTGCTCATCACCCACGACATGGCGGTGATTCGTGCCATGGCCCACCGCGTCATGGTGATGCACCAGGGACACGTCGTGGAGCAGGGCGATGCCAAAGATTTGCTCAGCGCCCCTCAGCACCCGTATACGCAAAGCCTGCTTGCTGCGCCTTGGTGACGCGTGAATGCGCGTTTGTGCCGAGGCCCAAGCCGCATCAAGCGTGCTATCTTGACTTTTGTCAACCACACACTTGCCGCTCTGGCCTATAACCGCTGCAGCGGTCGTCGCTCCATGAACATCACCGCCTTTTCTTCGCTCGACGACGTGAACCCCAATATCACCCTCGCATCACCCATGACTTGGCTCAAAGCCGGGTGGGCCGACTTGCGTCGCAATCCGGTGCCCGGGCTTGTCCACGGTTTGGCACTGGCGGCCTTTGGTATGGCGCTGCTGTGGGTGGCCCGCGATCATTTTTGGCTGCTCGCTGGCGCTTTTTCTGGTTTTTTGATCGTCGCCCCCATCCTGGCGACTGGCCTCTACCACGTCAGCCGCGCCTGCGCCACGGGCCGCTGCGCGGGTCTGCCGGAGGTGCTGTCGCTGTGGCGTTCGGGCGACGGCCGTTTGGTGCGCTTTGGTTTGCTGCTGGCTCTGGCAGGCACGGGCTGGGTGCTGACCTCGGCGGGTTTGATCACATTGTGGGCCGATGCGCCCATCCGCAAACCCATGGACTTTTTGCAGCACGTGGTGCTCAACCCCAACCCGGGACTGTTTGAAGTTTGGGTATTGCTCGGCGCTTTGTTAGCCGCGCCGGTGTTCGCCTCCAGCGTGGTGGCTTTGCCGATGCTGGTGGACACCAGCGTGCCGGTGAGCATGGCAGTGACCCACAGCTGGCGCACTGTGGCCAATTACCCAGCGGTGATGGCGCTGTGGGCGGTGCTCATCGCTGGTTTGGCGGGTTTGGGCATGCTTACCGGGATGGTGGGGTTGGTGGTGGTGGTGCCTTGGTTGGCCCACGCCAGTTGGCACGCCTACTGCGACCTCACACGGGGCGGTGACGCCACCTAACACGAAGACTTGACCGATGGCGCCTTTCGCGCCTTGCCCTACGCATGGAACACACAATTTTTGGCTACACAGAGGGGCAAATCGCGCAGTTCGGACTCACCTTTGGGGTGGGGGCCTTCATCCTGTATATGCTCTTCATCGTGCTCAACTTGGCGCGCGAAGCCAAAGCAGGCAAGTTTGGCACATTCATCTTGTTTTTGGTGCTCTCGCTGGGCATGCTGGGCTTTGTGGCCAAGAACGTTATCCAGTGGGTCATCGGTATCGACTGATCACCGAGCCGGCGCTAAATCCTTGTGGCGATTGCCAAAATCGCAAAAAACCGAGTAGAATGCTGACTTCACGACCAAATGGGCGGGTATTTACCGGCCCATTTTTTTTGGCCGAACCACATTCATGAGCTGGCAAGAGACCGTCACACAAACCATCACCGGACTGGGCTTTGACCTGGTGGACCTAGAGCGATCTGCTGGGGGTTTGTTGCGCGTCACCATCGACTTGCCGTGGGAACCTAGCAGCGCTGAAGAGCGTTTCATCACAGTAGAAGACTGTGAGCGAGTAACCCGCCAACTGCAATACCTGCTGGAAGTCGAAGCCGTGGACTACAAGCGTCTGGAGGTGGGCTCCCCCGGTATCGACCGGCCACTGCGGCACGACAACGACTTCGTCCGTTTCACGGGTCAGGTGATTGACATCGTGTTGCGCGCCCCGATTGGCGCCACGGGCACCGGCGTAGCAGCCACCCGAAAAAAATTTCGTGGCGTGCTGGAGCGCGCTGAAGACGGACTGCGTTGGCAAATCGTGTGGAGCGATGAGCCGCCCGTCAAGCCCGGCCAGCGGGTGAGCAAAAAGCGCGAGCCAGCGCCACTGCAAGCGCTGGCCTTTGATTTGTCCGAATTGCAGCAAGCGCGCTTGGCGCCGCTGGTGAGTTTTAAAGGTCGATCGGCAGGGCAAGTGCCTGTGCCGCGTGCCGCAGAGTAAATCGTCTCAAGAGTTCGTGGTGCCGGGAGGCACCCATTGGAAAGGTGAAATTCGATATGAACCGCGAAATGCTGATGCTGATCGATGCTATCTCCCGTGAGAAAAACGTGGAGCGCGATGTCGTGTTGGGCGCTGTGGAACAGGCGCTCGCATCCGCCACCAAAAAACTCTACAAGGGCGAAGTGGATATCCGTGTGGCGATCAACGCCGACACCGGTGCGTATGACACCTTTCGCCGTTGGCTGGTGGTGCCCGATGAAGCGGGTCTGCAAAACCCCGATGCCGAAGAGATGTTCAGCGATGCGCGCGAAGACATCCCCGACATCGAGGTGGGTGACTACATCGAAAAAATGGTGGAGAGCGTGCCCATCGGCCGCATCGGCGCCATGGCCGCCAAGCAAGTGATCTTGCAAAAAATCCGCGACGCCGAGCGCGAAATGCTGCTCAACGACTTCATGTCGCGCGGCGACAAGATTTTTGTCGGCACCGTCAAGCGCATGGACAAAGGCGATCTGATTGTGGAAAGTGGCCGCGTCGAAGGCCGGCTCAAGCGCAATGAAATGATCCCGAAGGAAAATTTCCGCACCGGCGACCGCGTGCGCGCGCTCATCACCGAAGTGGACTTGACGCTGCGTGGCGCGCCGATTCTGCTGTCGCGCTCGGCCCCCGGCTTCATGATTGAGCTGTTCCGCCAAGAGGTACCGGAAATTGAACAGGGCCTGTTGGAGATCAAAACCTGCGCCCGCGACCCCGGTTCGCGCGCCAAGATCGCGGTGTTGTCGCACGACCGCCGCATCGACCCCATCGGCACCTGTGTCGGTGTGCGCGGCACCCGTGTCAACGCTGTCACCAATGAATTGGCTGGCGAGCGCGTGGACATTGTGCTGTGGAGCGAAGACCCGGCTCAGTTCGTGATCGGTGCCTTGGCACCGGCCAATGTGCAGTCCATCGTGGTGGACGAAGAAAAGCACGCC
>JBEIEH010000228.1:0-4411 GCA_040383055.1 Burkholderiaceae bacterium | reverse complement strand
GCTATTTGGCCCGGTTGTTCCAGTACATCAGCGCCGCGCTCGGGCCCTGGATGTAGAGGTCGCCGATCTGGTCGGCCTCGGTGATGACGTTACCGGATTCATCGCGCAGTAGCACCTCGTAGCCCGGCACCGGTTTGCCGGTGCTGCCATAGCGCACGTCGCCCGGGCGGTTGGACAAAAAGATGTGCAGCATTTCGGTGCTACCAATGCCGTCGATGATTTGGCAGCCGAACTGCGCGGTCCAGCGCTCGCCAATGTCGCGCGGCAGCGCTTCGCCAGCCGACGAGCACAGACGCAGCGCCACGTCGCTTTTCGCCGGCAGGTCGGGGCTGGCCAGCATGCCGCCATAGCCGGTGGGCGCGCCGCAGAACACCGTGGGCTGGTGCACGCGCAGGCGGGCGAACACGGCTTGTGGCGTCGGCCGTTCGGCCATCAGCACCACACTGGCGCCCACGCTCAAGGGAAAGGTCAGCGCGTTGCCCAGGCCGTAGGCAAAAAACAGCTTGGCCGCTGAAAACACCCGGTCGTTTTCGGTGAGTTGCAGCACGCCTTTGCCATACAGCTCGGCGGTCCAGTACAGGTTGGCCTGGCTGTGCACCGTGCCTTTGGGTGCGCCGGTCGAGCCGCTGGAGTACAGCCAGAACGCGGCCTCGTCGGCGTGGGTGTCTGCGGCTTGGGCGCGCACACCGCTGGCCAGCAGGGTGGCCCAGTCGCGCACCGGCACGTCCAGCGCGGGCGCGGTGCCGCTGGCGCGCGACACCACCACATGGCGCAGCTCGTGCCCGCCTTCGGCCATGGCCGTCGCCAGCGTGGGCAGCAGCGCGCCCGAGACCAGCGCCACCTGCGCGCGGCTGTCGGCCAGCATGTAGGCGTAGTCCTTGGGCGTGAGCAGGGTGTTCACCGCCACCGGCACCACACCGGCGTGCAGCGCGGCCAGAAAGCTCACCACCCAGTCGCTGCCGTCTTGCATCAGCAGCAGCACCCGGTCTTCGCGTTGCAGCCCCAGGTCGCGCAGGGCCGAGGACAAGCGCTCCACCTGTTCAGCCAGCTGGCCGTAGCTCAGGCTGCCCACATCGTCGATCAGCGCGGTCTTGTCGCGCCGCTGGGCGTTGGTGTCGATCAAGTGGCGCGCAAAGTTGAAGCGCGCCGGTGGCGGGATGACGGTGTCGGGGTGGTTCATGGTTTGTCTCCTGTTGTTGGTGTGCAAAAGTGACTTCCGGCGCGAGGTGTCTAAGCGCCAGAACACCGCGGAACCGGCTTTGCCGGGCCGCTGGTGTTGCCCCCTTAGGGGGTGACGCCGAAGGCGGCGCGGGGGGAACTCAACCTATCCAGCGCGGCCGTGCTGGCCTGCACCGCGCTGCGGCGGTGGTAGAAGCCCAGCGCCCGCAGGCCACCCAGCTCCTCACCGCCGCCGGCGCGGCCGGGCCCGCCGTGCAGGCTCATGGGCATCACATTGCCGTGGCCGCTTTGGCTGGTGGCCACATCGGGGCTGATGGCGTGCACCCGGCCGTGGCTGTTGGCCAGCTCGGTCGCAGCGCGGGCGATGAAGGCCGGGTCTTCGCTGTAGACCGAGGCCACCAGCGAGCCCTGGCCGCGGCGGATCAGCTCATACGCCTGCGCCTCGCTGTCGTAGGCCATGAGGGTGGCCACCGGGCCAAACACCTCCACATCGTGCAGCACGCTGGCACTGGCCGCGTCGCGGCGGCCCAGCAGCACCGGCGCCACGCAGGCGGCCACGGCGGGGTCGGCGTCCACCAGGGCGGCGCTGTTGCCGTCGAACAGCACCTCCGCTTCGGTGGTGAGTTGGGCAATGCCGGCCAGCACGTTGGCGTGTTGCTCGCGGCTCACCAGCGAGCCCATGCGCACACCTTCGTTGCGCGGGTTGCCCACCGTGGTCTTGGCGAGCTTGGCGCCGATGGCCTGTGCTGCGGCGTCGAACAGCGCGCGCGGCACAAAAATGCGGCGGATGGCGGTGCATTTCTGGCCGCTCTTGACCGTCATTTCACGCACCACCTCGCTCACCAGCAGCTGGAAGGCCTCGCCATCGGCGCTCGCGGCCGGGTCGAGCAGGGCGCTGTTGAGGCTGTCGGCCTCGATGTTGCAGCGCACCGACCGCTGCGCCACCGCCGGGTGGCGGCGGATCAGCGCGGCGGTGTCGGCCGAGCCGGTGAAGCTCACCACATCAAACGGCTGCAACTGGTCCATCAGGCCGGCCGATGATCCGCAGATGACCGACAGCGCGCCCACGGGCAGCACACCGGCCTTGACCACGTCTTCCACCATGCGCTGGGTCAGCCAGGCGGTGGCGGTGGCGGGCTTGATGATCACCGGCACGCCCGAGAGCAGGGCCGGTGCGGCTTTTTCCCACAGGCCCCAGCTTGGGAAATTGAACGCGTTGATGAACAGCGCCACCCCCCGGGTGGGCTGCAGCACATGCTGGGTCTGAAACAGTGGGTCCTTGCCCATGCGGATGCGTTCGCCTTCGAGCAGGCACTTGGCGTTGCCCAAGGCCTCGCCCTGTTTGGCGTAGTAGCCCAGGGTGAAGATGCCGCCGTCGATGTCCACCGCCGAGTCTTTGGTGACGGTGCCGCTGTTGCGGGTGGCGATGTCGTAATAGGCGTCGCGGTTGGCCTGCAGCACCTTGACCACCTCGGCCAGCAGCGCGGCGCGCTCGGCATAGCCCAGGGCGCGCAGCGCGGCACCGCCCTGTTCGCGGGCAAAGGCAAAAGCCTCGGCCAGATCAAGCCCGGTGTTGTCCACCCGCACCAGCGGGCAGCCCAGCACAGGGTCCCACAAGGGGGTGCCCGCACCGGTGCCGGTTTGCCAGCGGCCGGCAGCGAAGTTGGGAAGCAGGGGAACGTTGGCTGTGCTCATGGGGCTCTCTGGGGGAATGTGAGGATGATCAACAGTGCATGCACTTGGCGTTTCCTGCGGCGGGCTGGCGCACTAGAATGCACTATCTTGCGTGTTGCGGAGTATGCATTAAAGTGCATGTTCTGAGTGGGTGTTGTGACTAGGGTTTACCCTAAATCCATGCCTTGACCCCACGCCTGTTTCCGGAGCTCCACCGATGAACGCGCCCGAATCCCATCGTCTCCCATCTGCCGCCGACGAGCCCGAACGCCACCCGTTTTTGGTGGCCTTGGGTGAGCGGGTGCGCACCTTGCGTTCGCGCAAGGGCATGACCCGCAAGGCCGTCGCCGTGGCGGCCGAGGTGTCGGAGCGGCACCTGGCCAATTTGGAATACGGCACCGGCAACGCGTCCATCCTGGTGCTGCTGCAGGTGGCCCAGGCGCTCAACTGTTCGCTGGCCGAACTGATCGGTGATGTGAGCACGTCCTCACCCGAATGGCTGTTGATCCGCGAGTTACTGCAGCAGCGCAATGAGGCCGATTTGCGGCGCGCGCGGCTGGCGATTTTGGAGTCCTTGGGCGCCGGTGGTGGGGTCGACAAGCAGGGCCGCCAATCGCGCGTGGCGCTGATCGGTTTGCGCGGGGCTGGTAAGTCCACACTCGGCCGGCGGCTGGCGGAAGATCTGGGTTTTCCCTTTATCGAGCTGTCGCGCGAGATCGAGCAGTTTGCCGGCTGTGGCATCAGCGAAATCCACAATTTGTATGGCGCCAACGCCTACCGCCGCTACGAGCGCCGCGCGCTCGAAGAGGCGATCCAGATCTACCCCGAAGTGGTCATTGCCACACCCGGTGGCCTGGTGGCGGATTCCGCCAACTTCAACCTGCTGCTCACCCATTGCACCACTGTGTGGCTGCAGGCCGATCCTGCCGACCACATGGGCCGGGTGGCCGCGCAGGGCGATATGCGGCCCATGGCCGCCAGCAACGAAGCCATGGAAGATTTGAAGCGCATTCTGGAAGGCCGGGCAGCGTTTTATTCCAAGGCCGACCTGGCCTTTGACACCAGCGCCCAGGGCCTGGAAGACAGCGTGGAGCGCCTGCGCCGCGAGGTGCGTCCCCTGCTCGGCTTGCCGGTTTGAGGCGGGCAAACCTCTTTTTTGAGCCTGAACTAAATTGCAGTTGACGCCGATTGCAAACATGCATTATGATGCATGTCATGCGATCGGAAGTGCTTCCGGTCCGTGCCCCAGATCACCACCCCGAGGAGACACACCATGACCGCCCCCGTCAACTACCAGACCGACCCCAGCCAGTACCAACACATCCGGCTGAGCTTCGATGGCGAGATCGCCACCCTGTCGCTCAACATCAACGAAGACGCCGGCCTGCGCCCCGGCTACAAGCTCAAGCTCAACAGCTACGACCTGGGTGTCGACATTGAGCTGCACGACGCGCTCAACCGCATCCGCTTCGAGCACCCCGAAGTGCGCAGCGTGGTGGTCACCAGCCTCAAGGACCGGGTGTTCTGCTCGGGCGCCAACATCTTTATGTTGGGCGTG
>JBEIEH010000227.1:0-4443 GCA_040383055.1 Burkholderiaceae bacterium | reverse complement strand
TGGCCTTCCCGATGTTCGAATACGACGACGAAGCCAACCGCTGGAACGCGGTGCACCACCCGTTCACCGCGCCCAAAGACGGCCACGAAGAACTCATGGATACCGACCCGAGCCAGTGCATCGCCAAGGCCTACGACATGGTCTTGAACGGTTGGGAGCTCGGTGGCGGCTCGGTGCGTATCCACCGCGCCGAGGTGCAGAGCAAGGTGTTCTCTGCCCTCAACATCGGCCCGGAAGAAGCGCAGGCCAAGTTTGGCTTCTTGCTCGACGCGCTGCAATACGGCGCGCCGCCGCACGGTGGCCTGGCCTTCGGTCTGGACCGCCTGATCACCCTGATGACCAAGGCCGAATCGATCCGCGACGTGATCGCGTTCCCCAAGACCCAGCGCGCCCAGTGTTTGCTGACCCAGGCCCCCAGCCCGGTGGACGAAAAGCAGCTGCGCGAGCTGCACATCAAGCTGCGCAACCCACAGCCGGTGTGAGCGGGAATTCGGCTAGGATGAATGGGCGCCTAAGGCGCCCTTTTTTGTTTCTCGGGAGAAGAGGTTGATTCCTGACTACGAGACTTTGATGCTGCCATTGCTGCGACGGCTTGGAGACGGACAGGTGCGAGTGCTCCGCGAAGTTATGAGCGAGCTCGCTACCGAGTTTCAACTGACGGATGAAGAGCGGTCACAACTGCTTCCCAGCGGGGGGACGCTGACATTCGCTTCCCGCGTTGGCTGGGCTAAGACCTATATGAAGAAAGCGGGACTGCTTACGCAACCCAAGCGAGGTATGGTGCAAATCACGCTGGCAGGTAAGGCCGTTCTTGATAGCCCGCCGACCGTTCTAGATTCGAAGTACTTGGAGCGTTTTGAGTCATTCATGGATTTCCGCAATGCAGGTAAAGGCGAAGTGGGACTGCTCCAACCCTCGCAGGTGGCCTTGCCGACCGATCAGACACCAGATGAAGTCATGGAGACGGCCAACAGCCGGCTTCGTGCAGCCTTGGCTGACGACTTGCTGGATAGGATAAAGGCTTGTCCGCCCGCATTTTTTGAGCGCGTGGTGGTGCAGCTGTTGATCCGTATGGGCTACGGCGGCAGTCGTGAAGAAGCTGGAAGAGCAATGGGGCGGACGGGCGATGGCGGAATCGACGGCATCATCAACGAAGATCGCCTGGGTCTGGATGCGATCTATCTTCAGGCCAAACGTTGGGAGGGCTCGGTAGGTGCCGGTGAAATACGGGATTTCAAAGGCGCGTTGGACGCGAAGGGGGCACAGAAGGGTGTGTTCATCACCACAGGTACGTTTACTGCGGCAGCGCGGGAGGCGGCCAGTGTGAGTCGCTCGTACAAGATCGTGCTGATCGACGGAACCCGCTTGGCCGATCTCATGATTGAGCACGATCTGGGCGTTTCGGTGGCTGCGACTTACCACCTCAAACGCATCGATTCCGACTTCTTTGCCGACGAGTGAGCGCACCCGCCTTCAAAATCCCCCAATCCGTGCTGGTGGTCATCCACACGCCCGATCGGCAGGTGCTGCTGATCGAGCGCGCCGATGCGCCAGGGTTTTGGCAATCGGTCACCGGTTCCAAAGACCGAGAAGACGAGCCCTACGCCGACACCGCTGCGCGTGAGGTGGCTGAGGAAACCGGCATCGACGCGCGCGCACCCGGCCACACACTGAGCGATTGGGCCTTGGAAAACATTTACGAGATTTACCCCCAGTGGCGCCACCGCTATGCACCGGGCGTGGTGCGCAACACCGAGCGCGTTTTTGGCCTGTGTGTGCCGCAGGCGCAGCCGGTGCGCCTGAGCCCTCGAGAACACAGCGCTCAGGTGTGGCTGCCGTGGCGCGAGGCGGCCGACCGCTGCTTTTCGCCGTCCAACGCCGAGGCGATTCTGCATCTGCCCCACTGGCTGCCGCAGGCGCCCTGAAATGGCATCATCGGGCGCATGACCGCACCCGATACTTTCCGCGTCGCGACCTACAACATCCACAAAGGTGTGCAAGGCCTGGGGCTGGCGCGCCGGCTTGAAATCCACAACCTGGTGCACGCGGTGGAGCAGTTCGACGCCGATGTGGTGTGCCTGCAAGAGGTGCGGCTGCACAACCGCCAGCTGGCCCAGCGGTTCGCCCATTGGCCGCGCCAAGGCCAAGCCGACTATTTGGCACCAGAGGGCTACGAAGCGGTGTACCGCACCAACGCCGTCACCCGCCACGGCGAGCATGGCAACGCATTGCTCACCCGCTGGCCGGTGCTGGCCCAGGGCCACGCCGATGTGTCTGACCACCGGTTTGAGCAGCGTGGCTTGTTGCATGTGGCGGTGGCGCTGGGCGAGCGCACGGTGCATGTGGTCGTGGTGCACTTGGGCCTGATCCACGCCAGCCGCGAGCGCCAGGTGCAGCGGCTGGGGCGTTTTGTGGCCGAACAGGTGCCCGAGACCGCGCCGCTGGTGGTGGCAGGCGATTTCAACGACTGGGGCGCGCAGCTGCTGCGCCCCATGGCCGATCTGGGCCTGCACACGTTTGAAGGCATCCGCCTGCCGACCTTTCCGGCGCGCTTGCCGCTGCTCCACCTGGACCGGATTTTTGTGCGCGGCCTAGAGCCCCTGTCGGCCCAGGTGCCGCACGGCAAAGCCTGGCGACGCATGTCCGACCATCTGCCGCTGATCGCGGAGTTTGCGCTGTAAAGGCCAAGCGATGGGTTGGCACCACCGCATCTCGGGCCGTTGGGCCGATGGCCACCAACTCGCGTTGCTGGAGGGGGGCGCCCAGCTGTTCCCGGCCATGGCTGCGGCCATTGACGCGGCGCAGCGCCTGGTGCGGCTGGAGACCTATATTTTTGAATTCGCAGGCGACGCGCTGCGGGTGGCCGAGGCGCTGGAGCGTGCGGCCGCGCGCGGGGTGGTGGTGCAGTTGGTGATCGACGGCGTGGGGTCGCCCCATGTACCGACCGAATGGCAGACGCGCTTTGCCCGCGCTGGGGTGCGCTGGCGCCATTACCAGCCGCTCGGCCGGCTGGGTTTGTTGTTGCCGAGCCGCTGGCGGCGCCTGCACCGCAAGCTGTGTGTGGTGGACGACACGGTGGGCTTTTGTGGCGGCATCAACCTGATCGACGACCTGCACGATGTGGCCTTGGGCCGCTTGCGGGTACCCAGATTGGACTTTTCGCTGCGCGTGGTGGGCCCGTTGGTGGCAGACATGGTGGCCACCATGGACCAGCTCTGGTGGCGTTTGCAGTTATTGAGGCGCACCCGCCAGCGCGAGTTCCGCGCCGCTTGGCAGGCGCTCCAGCAAGTGCGCCGGCAAGTGCGCCGGCAAGACGATCTGCCCCAGTGGCTGCACCAGATCGACTGGCATTGGCGCGAGCGCCTGGCCGATGCCCCGATGTTGGTGGACGAAGCGCGCGCCGCCTTGGTGCTGCGCGACAACGTGACCCACCGCCACCGCATCGAACGGGCCTACCTCAAAGCGATTGGCGAAGCCCGGCACGAGATTGTGTTGGCGAACGCTTACTTCATACCCGGGCGACGTTTGCGCAAGGCGCTGCTGCTGGCGCTGGCGCGGGGGGTGCGGGTGCGGCTGCTGCTGCAGGGCGAATACGAGCACTTTTTGCAGTACCACGCGGCGCGCCCCGTGCTGCACGCCCTGGCCAGCGCTGGGGTGGAGGTGATGGAATACGCCCCCAGCGCCTTGCACGCCAAGGTGGCGGTGGTGGACGGCCGCTGGGCCACGGTGGGGTCGAGCAATCTGGACCCCTTGTCTTTGCTGTTGGCGCGAGAGGCCAACGTGATGACCACCGACCCGCGTTTTACCCAGGCCTTGCACCAGCGGCTGGACGCCATCATGGCCAGCGATGCCCGCGCTTTGGACGCCGCCGCCTTGGCGGCGCGACCCTGGCAGCAGCGGGTCTTGGACCGGGTCGCCTACGGCATCATGCGCACGGTGCTGTGGCTGACCGGTCACCGCTATTGAGCGTGCGCACCGGTGATCACCCCATAACCCCAGCGCTCAGATTGATATCGGCTTGTCATGGACAAGGTGTTAGCATGGCCCATGCTGATGAAAACCGATGCCGACATGACACCTGCACATTCCCCGAGCGGCGACGAGGGCGTTCCCGTTTCCGTCAAGATCCGCGATCGCATCAAGGCCGCTCGCAAGCGTTTTCACTCCAACGACAACATCGCCGAATTCATCGAGCCCGGTGAGCTGGAGAAGCTGCTTGACGAGGTCACCGACAAAATGCGCGGTGTGCTCGACAGCATGGTGATCGACACCGAGAACGACCACAACACCGCCGACACCGCGCGCCGGGTGGCCAAGATGTACCTCAAGGAGGTGTTCAATGGTCGCTACGTCAAAGGCCCATCGGTCACCGAATTTCCCAACGCCGAGCACCTCAATGAGCTGATGATCGTTGGCCCCATCACCGTGCGCAGCGCGTGCAGC
>JBEIEH010000226.1:0-4459 GCA_040383055.1 Burkholderiaceae bacterium | reverse complement strand
GGTGCTGCTGTTGGTGACTTGCGCGGCCTTGGTCATGGGCCACCACCAGCGCTTTCGCACCGTGGTGCTGGTGGGCTTGGTGGGGCTGGTGGTGGCGTTGACCTTTGTGTCGCTGTCGGCGCCCGATCTGGCGCTGACCCAACTGTCCGTTGAGGTGGTGTCCACCGTGCTGCTGCTGATGGGCTTGGCCTTGTTGCCACAGACCACGCCGCGCGAATCGACCACAGGGCGCAAGACCCGCGACGCGGTGCTCGCGCTGGTGGCCGGTGCCGGGGTGGCTTGGCTGGCCTGGGTGTTCATGACCCGCCACCACGACAGCATCTCCTGGTACTTCTTGGAGCAGTCGCTGCCCAAGGGGGGCGGGTCGAACGTGGTCAACGTGATTTTGGTGGACTTCCGTGGCTACGACACCTGGGGCGAGATCACGGTGCTGGGTATCGCGGCGCTGGGTGTGCTGGCGCTGATGGACGGCTTTAGGCTGCGCCGCGCGGGCAGCGATCCGTCTGGTTTGGCCTGGACCTTCCCGCAGCAGCCGCTGTTGCTGCGGGTGGCCGCTTCGGTGGTGCTGCCGCTGGCGCTGGTGTTCTCGATCTACATCTTCATGCGCGGGCACAACCTGCCGGGCGGCGGTTTCATCGCTGGCCTGATCACCGCTGTGGCGCTGGTGCTGCAGTTCATGTCGCTGGGGCAGTCGCGCGCTGAGATGCTGATGCGGGCCCACGGTGGGGCGCGCTTTGTGCGCACCATTGGCGTGGGCTTGGGCATTGCGGGCTTGACCGGGGTGGGCGCGTTTGTGCTGGGCAGGCCTTTCCTGACCAGCGCCTTCGGTCACCCGGTGGTGGGTGTGTTGGGCGAATTGCCTTTGGCCACCGCCGCGATTTTTGATTTGGGTGTGTACCTCACGGTGGTGGGGGCGACCTTGTTGACGCTCAGTGTGCTGGGCTCGGTGTCTCGCGAGGGCGCATCGGCCCCCGCACCTGCCCAGGGAGGAACGGCATGATCAGCATGGAAGCTTTGTTGGCCAGTGGGATTGGGGTGGTCACCGCCACCGGTGTGTACCTGATGCTGCGCGGGCGCACCTTTCCGGTGGTCTTGGGTCTCACTTTGGTGGGGTATGCGGTCAACGTGTTCATTTTTGTGATGGGCCGGTTGTGGACCAACGCCAACCCCTTGCTGGTGGGGGATGGCCCGGTGGCCGATCCGCTGCCACAGGCCTTGGTGTTGACCGCCATCGTGATCGGTTTTGCCACCACCGGCTTTGTGATTGAGCTGGCGTTGCGGAGCCGCCATGAAAGTGGCACCGACCATGTGGACGGGCATGAGCCCAATGGCGGGGAGGGCGCGCGATGAACGCTCTGCTAGGTCTTTGGTGGCAGCACGCCCCAATACTGTCGGTGGTGCTGCCGTCGTTGACCGCCGTGGTGGTGCTGCTGATCGGTGACCAAGGGGGCATGGCCGCGCAGGGGGGCAGCCACGTCGTCGGCCGCCTGCGCTGGCGCCGTCGGGTGGCCTTGGCCTCGGCGCTGTTGGGCTTGGTCTTGGCGGCGGGCATGGTCTGGCGCGCCAGCCAGGGCGAACTCATGGTCTATCGTTTGGGCGAGTGGCCTGCGCCCTTTGGCATTGTGCTGGTGCTCGATCGCCTGTCGGCCTTGATGGTGTTGCTGACCTATCTGGTGGCGCTGCCGGTGCTGTGGTACGCCACCGGTGGCTGGGACGCGCGCGGGCGTTATTTCCACGCCATCTTCCAGTTCCAGCTCATGGGGCTGTGTGGCGCCTTCCTCACGGGCGACATGTTCAACCTGTTTGTGTTTTTTGAGGTGTTGTTGATCGCCTCGTATGTGCTGCTGCTGCACGGGCAGGGGCGCGAGCGCTTCCGCATGGGGGTGCACTATGTGGTGCTCAACCTGTCGGCGTCGGCCCTGTTCCTGATCGGGCTGGCCATGCTCTACGCGGTCACCGGCACGCTCAACATGGCGGACATGGCGATCCGGGTGGCGCAATTGCAAGGCGAGAACGCGGCTTTGGCGCAGTCGGCCGCCTTGGTGCTGCTGGTGGTGTTTGGCTTAAAGGCGGCGCTGGTGCCACTGTATTTCTGGTTGCCCGGCACCTACGCGGCCGCCAGCGCGCCGGTGGCGGCCTTGTTTGCCATCATGACCAAGGTGGGCGTCTACTCCATCATCCGCACCCATTGGGTGATTTTTGGCGCCGACGCTGGTGAGGCCGCCTTGGCCGCCGCCGATTGGTTGCTGCCAGCGGCACTGACCACCAGTGCGCTGGGAGTGTTGGGCGCACTGGCCGCGCACACGCTGGGACGGCTGATGGCCTATCTCACCGTGTCTTCTGTGGGTACGTTGATGGCAGCAGTGGGTCTGTTCACGCCCGACACCTTGTCGGCCGCGCTGTACTACACCTTGCACAGCACCATTGTGATCGCGGGCTTGTTCTTGCTGGTGGAGCAGATGGCCGCGCAGCGCGGCGATGCCGGCGACCACCTGCGCCCCGCCCACGCGGTGCGTGAACCGGTGCTCCTGGGGTTGATGATGCTGTTTGGCGCCGCGTCGGCCGCCGGCCTGCCGCCGCTGCCCGGTTTTGTGGGCAAGCTCATGATTCTGCAAAGCAGCCATGGTCTGGCGGCCCAGCCGTGGCTCTGGACGGTGGTGTTGACGGTGGGTTTTTTCACCATTGTGGGTCTGGCCCGCGCTGGCGTGATCGTGTTTTGGCATGTGCAGCCTGCCCCCAGTGGAGGCGCTGTGTCGGGCGGCAGCGTCAAGTTGTTGTCGGCGGTGTGGGCCTTTATGGTCCTGACCGTGGCCCTGGCGGTCATGGCGGCACCGGTCAAACAGTACACCGACGCCACCGCCACCCAGCTCACCGATCGCGCCGCTTACCAACGCGCGGTGCTGGGCGATCTGGGCAACAGCACCCGCCCCTACACAGGAGACCGCTGATGACGAGAGCTTCGCATCCCCCCGTCCGCACAGCGGGCTGGTTCGATCACCCGGTGCTCTCGCTCTTGCTGGCGTCCAGCTGGCTGGCCCTGTCGCACAGCCTGGCGCTGGTGCACATCCTGTCGGCTGTGCTGATTGGCCTGATCGTGCCCAAGCTGATTGGCGGATTTTTGAAGCCCGCCGACCGCCTGCACTGGCCCAGCGCGCTGCGCCTGGTCTTGGTGGTCTTGTGGGACATTGTGGTGTCCAACATTGCGGTGGCTCGTCTGGTGCTGGGTTCGATGGACAAGCCCACCCCGCTGTGGGTGGCGGTGCCCTTGGCCACCCGCCATGCCCGGGTCAATGCACTGTTTGCCAGCATCATCACCACCACGCCGGGCACCGTGTCCTGTGTGGTGGACGAAGAGCGTCAGGTGATTTGGGTGCACGCCCTGAACGGCGACGACCCGCAAGCCATGGCGGCCGATATGAAGCAACGCTACGAAGCCCCGCTGATGCGCGCTCTGGGCGTCAGCGCCGACACCCCCAAGGAGGCCACACCATGAACGCGCCTGTGTTGATGTGGGCCCTGGACATCGCCTCGGTGGCGGTGGCAGTGGCCATGGCTTTGTGTGGCTGGCGCCTGTGGCGCGGACCCGAGACCACCGACCGCATTCTGGCGCTGGACACGCTCTACATGACGGTGGTGGCCCTGGTGGTGCTGCTTGGCCTGCGCTGGAACACCGCCTTGCTGTTCGAGGCCGCTTTGCTGGTGGCCATGCTGGGTTTTGTCGGCACGGTCGGGCTGGCGCGTTACCTCACCCGCGGCGACGTGGTGGAATGAAGGAGACCTTGTGATGGACATGCCGATCTGGATCGAATGGCTGTCGGCCGCCTTGGTGCTGGTGGCCGCGTTTTTCCTGCTGGTGGGCGCCATCGGCCTGGTGCGCCTGCCCGATTTTTATATGCGCCTGCATGCGCCCACCAAGGCGTCAACCCTGGGCGTGGGCGGGGTGTTGCTGGCCTCGCTGCTGGTGTCGGCCAGCCAGGGGCGCCCTGGCATCGCCGAGTTGCTGATCACCCTGTTTGTGTTTGTCACCGCGCCGGTGTCGGCCAATGTGATGGCTCAGGCGGCCCTGCACCTCAAGGCGCGCAGCAAGGCGCCAGTGCCTCCCGAGCTGGACCCCCACCGGCACGGCTGAGGCTCCCTGTGGGGCCTCAGGCGCTGGGCCTTATTTGCCCAGTTATGTGCCCAAGCCATAGAACGCTGCGATCGCGTCCCAAGCCGCCTGCGGCTCATCCACGTACTGGAACAGCTGCAGGTCTTCTGGCGAGATCATGCCCTCGTCGGCCAGCAGCTCCAGGTTAAGCAGGCGCTTCCAGTAGTCGCTGCCAAAGAGCAGTATGGGCACCGGCTTGGCCTTGCGGCATTGCACCAGGGTGATCACCTCAAACAGCTCATCGAGCGTGCCAAAGCCCCCTGGGAACGCCACCAGCGCCTTGGCGCGCATCATGAAATGCATTTTGCGCAG
>JBEIEH010000225.1:0-4466 GCA_040383055.1 Burkholderiaceae bacterium | reverse complement strand
TTCCACCACAGCGCGGCGGCTCAGCACCACGTTGTTGCGCTTGCGGTCGAGCTTGATGACCTTGAACTCCATGGTCTTGTTTTCGTAGGGCGTCAGGTCCTTGGTGGGACGGCTGTCGACCAGCGAACCGGGCAGGAAGGCGCTGATGCCGTTGACCATGACCTTGAGGCCGCCCTTGACCTTGGCGCCGGTGGTGCCGGTGACGAATTCGCCGGACTCCAGGGCTTTTTCCAAACTCATCCACGAAGCCAGGCGCTTGGCCTTGTCGCGCGACAGCAGGGTGTCGCCAAAGCCGTTTTCGACGGCGTCGATGGCCACCGAGACGAAGTCGCCCACTTGGACTTCGATTTCGCCCTGGTCGTTCTTGAATTCCTCGAGCGGCACGAAGGCTTCCGACTTCAGGCCGGCGTTGACCACCACGTGGTTGTGGTCGATGCGCACGACTTCGGCGGTGATGACTTCGCCCGAGCGCATTTCAGCGCGCTTGAGGGATTCTTCAAACAGGGCGGCAAAAGATTCAGACATGTGTTTTCCTGTGCGGCACAACGCGGGTCACCAGAGGTGAAAAAAGAAACGTTGGGCTGCGGGTTGGGTGTGGCGTGACCACACACAGTTGATGAACCATCGAGCCTGGGGAGGGGAATCCCGGCGGGGCTGTCAGGGCCAGACAAAACCGCTTTGGGTGGGGCCGCGAGGCCCCGCTTCAAAACGGGGTTTTGCTCTGCCACCAAGCCAACACCTGCTGCACCGAGTCTTCGATGCCGAGGGCTGAGTTGTCCAGTGACACAGCGTCTTCGGCGGCTTTGAGTGGCGCGCTGCTGCGGGACATGTCCCGTGCATCGCGTTCGCGCAAATCCACCAAAAGGTCTTCGAATGTAGCAGAAATTCCCTTGGAAATCAATTGCTTATGCCGCCGCTCGGCGCGTTGTTCGGCGTTTGCCGTGAGAAACACCTTGAGCGGCGCGCCGGGGAAAATCACCGTGCCCATATCCCGCCCATCGGCCACCAGGCCGGGCAGGCGACAAAAGCTGTGTTGCAGCGCCACCAAGGCCTGCCGCACCGCTGGCAGGGACGACACTTTGGAGGCGTTCATGCCGCCTTGGTCGCTGCGGATGGCGTCGCTCACGTCTTGCTGGGCCAGCAGCACGCGGTCGCCGTTAAAACGCACCGGCAGCGTCGCCGCCAGCGCGGCGATCTGGCTTTCGTGGGCGGCGTCTAAGGCGAGCCCGGCTTGCAACGCGGCGTGAGCGGTGACGCGGTAGAGCGCGCCCGAGTCGAGGTAGTGGTAGCCCAGGCGACTGGCCAGTTGGCTGGCCAGCGTGCCTTTGCCCGAGGCGCTCGGCCCGTCGATGCAGATCACCGGAATGTGTGTGGCGTCGGCGTGGGCCACCGAAAACAGGGTTTCAAAATAGTCGGGGAAGGTTTTGGCCACACATTTGGGGTCTTCGATGCGCACCGGCAATCGGTCCGGGTTAAACGCCGCGAGCGAGAAACACATGGCCACCCGGTGGTCGTCGTAGGTGTGGACGCTGGCGGCCCGCCATTGGCCAGCCGGCAAGGGGTGGACGCGGATCCAGTCCGGGCCTTCCTCGACGGTGGCGCCGAGCTTGCGGCATTCGGTGGCCATGGCGGCGATGCGGTCGGTCTCTTTCACGCGCCAGCTGGCGATGTTGCTCAGCGTGGTGGGGCCATCGGCGTAGAGCGCCATCACCGCAAGCGTCATGGCGGCGTCCGGGATGTGGTTGCAGTCCAGGCTGATGCCTTTGAGCGGCCATGCACCCCGGGTGATGTGCAGCCAGTTGGGGCCGCTGCTCACCTGCGCGCCCATGGCCTGGGCGGCTTCGACAAAACGGATATCGCCTTGGATGGAGTCGGCTCCCACGCCGTGCACACGAATCCCTGTGCCTTGTGCGATGGCGCCCAGCGCGATGAAGTAGCTGGCCGAGGAGGCGTCGGCCTCCACATGGATGCTGCCGGGCGATTGGTAGCGGCTGCCGGCCGGAATCTCAAAACGCTCCCAGCCCTGGCGCTGCACCACGATGCCGTAGCGCGCCAGCAGCTTGAGGGTGATCTCGATATAAGGCTTGGAAATCAGCTCGCCCACCACCTCGATGGTGATGTCGCGCTCTTGGGCCGCCAGTGGCAGTGCCATCAGCAGCGCGGTGAGGAATTGGCTCGACACATCACCGCGCACCGGAATCGGTTTGTCCAGCCGCAGAGCGGGCTGCCCGACGCGCAGCGGCGGAAAACCGTCGTTGCCCAGGTAGTCGATGCGGCAGCCCAGTTCGCGCAGCGCGTCCACCAGGTCGCCAATGGGGCGCTCGTGCATGCGCTGCACGCCTTTGAGGGTGAAGTCGCCCCCTTGCACCGCCAGCGCGGCGGTCAGCGGGCGCATGGCGGTGCCGGCGTTGCCCATGAACAGCTCAATCGCGTGGGTGGGCCAAGCGCGGCCACCCAGGCCGGTGATGGTCACGGTGCTGCCCTGCTGCTCCACACCGCAGCCGAGTTGGCGCAGCGCGGCCAGCATGACGCGGGTGTCGTCGGAATCCAGCAAGTCGTGCACGGCGGTGGTGCCTTGGCACAGGGCTGACAGCAACAGCACCCGGTTCGAAATGCTTTTGGAGCCGGGCAGGGCGATCTCGCCTTCAGCAGCGCTCAGCGGGGGCAGGTCGAGAAAAGCGGTGGAGAACATTGGGGGCTCAGGGCTTGGTGCCGGTTTTGGGGTTGTGCATGCGCCATTGGCTGCGGCCGCGGCTGGCTTGGGTCACCAGCTCGCTCACTGCGTCGCTGCGCCCATCCTTGAGCGCGCTGGAGAAAGCGCCCAGCGCCTGCTCAAAGTGGTGGATTTGCTGCAGCACTTCTTCCCGATTCGACATCAGGATGTCGCGCCAAATGGACGGGTCGCTGGCGGCGATGCGGGTGAAATCGCGAAAGCCCGGCCCGGCGAGTTCCAGGAAATCGGCGGATTCGGGCTGCTGTTGGATGGCGTTGAAGGCGGCAAAGGCCAGCAGGTGCGGCAGGTGGCTGACAGCGGCGTAGGCCGCGTCGTGCGCTTCTGGGCTCATGCGCCGCACATGGCAGCCCAAGGCGGCCCAGATGGCGTGGGCGCGCTCGGTTTGCATGGCGCCAGTGCGCTCGATCGGCGTCAGGATGACCTGGCGCTCGGTGTAGAGATCGGCATCTGCGTGGTCCACGCCGGCCAGTTCGCGCCCCGCGATCGGGTGCGCCGGCACAAAGTGGCTCACTTGTTCGCGCAGCGCGCGGCGTGCGGCGTCCACCACGTCGCGTTTGGTCGAGCCGATGTCCATGATCAGGGTGTGGGGCTCGATCACCGGGCGAATCGCCTTCAGGGTGTTCTCGGTGGCGTTGACCGGAATGGCCAGCACCACCAGGTCCGACCCGGCGGCGGCCATCAGAGCCGACGGCGCGGTCACATCGATCACCCCCAGCTCCAGCGCGCGTTGTGAGCTCGATGGCGACAGGCTGTAGCCCACCACCTTGCGCACCAAGCCGGCGCGCTTGAGCGCCAGCGCCAGCGAGCCGCCCATCAGGCCGCAGCCGATCAGTCCCAATTGATCGATCATGCCGCGCCTTCAGTCCGACACCGGGTAAGAGCCCAGCACTTTGTAAAACGCGCACAGGCCTTGCAGTTCTTGCAGGGCTGCGGCCACATTGGGCTGGCTCACATGGCCGGCGATGTCGATGTAGAAGTAGTACTCCCACTGGCCCGACTTGGCCGGTCGCGATTCGAAGCGTGTCATGGACACGCCGTTTTGTTTCAGCGGCACCAGCAGGTCGTGCACCGCGCCGGGCCGGTTGGGCATCGACACAATCAGGCTGGTGCAGTCCTTGCCCGATGCCGGCGGTGTGGCCATGGTCTGGGGCAGGGTGATGACGGCAAAACGGGTGCGGTTGTAGGCCTCGTCTTGGATGGCGTGGTGCACGATGTGCAGGCCAAATTGCGCGGCGGCGCGCTCGCTGGCCAGCGCAGCCCACTTGGGGTTGCTGGCCGCCAGGCGCGCGCCTTCCGCGTTGCTGGCCACGGCGCGTCGTTCGGCCAGCGGCAGGTGTTGGCTGAGCCAGCCTTGGCACTGTGCCAGGGCCTGCGGGTGGGCCATCACCACCTCAATGTCTTGGTCGCCCGGGGTCTGGCGCAGCAGGTTGTGGCGCACCAACAGGCTCACCTCACCGACCACATGCACCGGCGAGCGCAAAAACAGATCGAGCGAACGGGCCACCACTCCTTCGGTGGAGTTCTCCATGCCGACCACACCATACTGGGCGGTGCCGGCGGCTGTGGCGTGGAACACCTCGTCGAAATTGGCGCAATAAATCAGGTTGGCCGCACTGCCAAAGAACTCGATGGCGGCCTGCTCGCAAAAAGTCCCCTGAGGGCCGAGCACCGCCACACGTTGCGGGGCTTCCAGGGCCAGGCAGGCCGACATGATCTCGCGCCAGATGGCAGC
>JBEIEH010000224.1:0-4512 GCA_040383055.1 Burkholderiaceae bacterium | reverse complement strand
GGCCACGAAACCATTTTTTCGGCTGGCAACGACATTGCCGACTTTTTGAACTACCCGCCCGCTGGCGAAGACGCCCCGGTGTTCCGCTTCCTGCGCGCCATCGCCACCTTCCCCAAACCGCTGCTGGCCGGTGTGTGCGGGCCAGCGGTCGGCATCGGCACCACGCTGTTGCTGCACTGCGACCTGGTCTACGCCGGCGACAACGCGGCGTTTTCGATGCCTTTTGTGAACCTGGGCCTATGCCCCGAAGCCGCGTCGAGCCTGCTGGTGCCACAACTGATGGGTTACCACCGCGCCGCCGAAGCGCTGTTGCTGGGCGAGCCCTTTATGGCCGAGGCCGCGCTCGAAGTGGGCTTGGTCAACCGCGTCTTGGCGCCCAGCGAAGTGACCCACTACACCCAGAGCGTGGCGCGCAAACTCGTGGCCAAGCCGCTGTCGTCGCTGGTGGAAACCAAGCGCCTGATGAAAAAGGGCAACGCAGCACAGGTGATGGCGGTGATGGCCGAAGAAGGTGCGAGCTTCGGCCGCATGCTGCGTGAGCCCGCCGCGCGCGAAGCGTTTTCGGCCTTCATGGAGCGGCGCAAGCCCGACTTCTCGAAAGTCTGAGCGCGCCCGGGTGCGCTCAGTTCTTGCGCGCCACCCAATAACTCGCCCCCGCCGGGCCATAGCGCTCGGCGTGTGGCACGTTGGCGTCGAGCACAAAGGTGTCGCCCACGGTCAATTCGCGCTCGACACCGTCCACGCTCAGCCACATCTGCCCGTCCACCACCACCGCGCGCACCGCAAACGGGTGGGTGTGGGTGTCGAGCACCGTGTCGGGCGCCCAGTCGCGCTGCAGCACCGCGTCGAAGCCATCGGCCAGGGCGGATTGCTGGAATTGTTCAAAAGTGGTGTCCATCCCGCGCATTGTCCGGCTAACCTTGCGCGATGCAAACCGTCCACCAGCACCCCTGCGACAGCGCCTTTGTCCAAGACCCCTACGCCACCTACCGCCAATGGCGGCACGTGCCGCTGCTGTGCTGGGCCGAATACGGCATGCCGGTGTCGGCGCGCTTTGAGGTGGTCAATACCTTGCTGCGCGACAAACGCTTTGGCCGCGAAGCACCCAGCGGCTGCGCGCCCGAGCGTCCCGCGCACCTGCAACCGTTTTACGACTTTGAATCGCGCTCGATGCTGGAGCGCGAACCGCCCACCCACACCCGGCTGCGCTCGCTGGTGCTGCGCGCCTTCACCTCGCGCCGCATCGAAGCCTTGGAAGGCGAGATGCTCAGCCTCGCGCACCAGCTGATCGACGCCTTTCCCGATGGGCCGTTTGACCTGTTGCCTGCACTGGCCGAGCAGGTGCCGGTGGTTGTGATTGCCCGCATGATCGGCGTGCCCGAGAGCATGGCGCCGCAGCTGCTGCAGTGGTCACACGACATGGTGGGCATGTACCAGGCCAAACGCGACCGCGCCATGGAAGACCGCGCGGTGGGCGCCACGCTGGCGTTTTCGGCATACATCCGAGAACTCGCCGAAGCGCGGCGCAGCGCCCCGGGCCACGACCTCATCAGCGAGCTGCTCGTCGCCGAAGCCGATGGCGAGAAGCTGAGCATGGACGAGCTGATCACCACCGTGATCTTGCTGCTCAACGCTGGGCACGAGGCCACGGTGCATGCGATTGGCAACGGCATCAAGACCCTGCTGGAACACGGCGCCTGGGCCGCGCTCAACGCCGATACGCTGGACGGCATGGTCGAAGAAACCCTGCGCTTCGACCCGCCCTTGCACCTGTTCACCCGCTACGCGATGGACGACGTGGAGGTGTTCGGCCATCCATTCAAACGTGGCGAACAGGTGGGTCTGCTGCTGGGCGCCGCCAACCGCGATCCCGAAGTCTGGCCCGACCCCGACCGCTTTGACCCCAGCCGCCCGGTGCGCAGCCACGCGAGCTTTGGCGCTGGCCTGCACTTTTGCATCGGCGCACCGCTGGCTCGACTGGAGCTGCGCGCGGTGTTCACCGCGCTGCGCGAACGCTGCCCGGGCCTACAGCTGGCAGAGCCGGCCCGCTACGCGGACCGCTACCACTTCCATGGGCTGGAGCGCCTGTGGGTGCGGGCGGTCTGATCAGCCTTTGACCAATTCGGTATACGCCCGCCGCGTGGCGGGCGACACCGCGTCCAGCACCTGCTGATAGGCGGTCTGGTGGCGGCCCACCAGGCGCGCGTCGGCCATGGCTTTGCCTCGGCAGAACCAGTGGCAGGTGTGCTGGAACAGCAACATCTCGGCCATCAGGCGAAAGGCCTGGTCTTTGCGCGAGAGGCCGTCGCCGTTGGCGGCCACGGTGTTGTAACCCTGGGCGTGGATGGCCACCGCCTCGAGCAAATCAAAGGTGGCGCGCGGCCACCAGTGCTGCACGCCGGGCAGCCAGGGCGCGCGGATCACGCCAGTGTCCACCCCTTCAGCGCGCCCGATCTCTTTGGCAAAGGCGCTGAGCTGATCGGCCAACGCGGTTTCGCTGCCCTCCAGCACGCCCCACACCGACTGACGGCGCGCGGCGTCGCCCTCACCGAGCGCGCGCAAATAGCCGTCGGCCAGCGTTTCCATCAGGCGCTCCAGCTGATACGGCTGCAACACGCCGGCCAGCCACAGAATGCGGCGGCGCTGCTCGCGCCCTTTGAGCACATTGAGCACCACCACCAACAGAAAAAATCCCAGCAAGATGTCCATGCCGGGATTGTCGCAGGGCCGACGTGCGGTGGCTCAGCCCAGCAGGCCCCAGGCCTGCAGCTGCGGGCGCACCTGCGCGGCCGACTCAAACCGCACCGGGCGCCAGCCCAAGCGCTCGGCGGTGGCCACGTTGCGCGGCATGTCGTCCAAAAACACCGGGGCCTGACCGTGCAGGCCCAGCTGCTCGTTGGCGCAGTGGTAGATGCCCTCGTCTGGTTTGGCGTGGCGCACCCGGGCCGAAAACACACCGTCTTCAAACCAATCGCCAAACGGGTGGTCGCGCTCGATCCACTGCGCCAGCTCCTCGGGCATGTTCGACAGATACACCAGCCGGTGACCGGCCGCTTTCAGGTCGTGAATCAACGCCACCGTGTCCTCTTTGACGCGCATGTGCGGCGCCAGCGCGTCAATGAGCGCCGTGATTTCGTGCGCGCCCATGTCCAGCCGTTGGGCGATGCGCTGGGCCAGCACGGGCGGCTCCACCAGGCCCAAGTCCCACTGCGCCCAGTCGCCGTCGGTGTTGTGGCTCTGGAACACACTGGCCAGCAACTGGGCCGCGCCCGTGTCGTCGCTCACCCGGTGAGGAAACACCTCGCGCATCAGCCGCAGTGGCTCCCAGTTGAACACCACACCACCCAAATCAAACACCACTGTTTCGCGTTTCATGCCGCCACCACCGTCACACCATGTTCACCCAACGCCAGGCCCAGTTCTTCGCCAAGCACCCATTGCCGCTCCACTTGCGGGCTCACCACAAACACCGGCCCCAGCGCGGTGTCGATGGTCAGCTCTTGGAACGAGCCCAAATACGCCTGTTTGACCAGCGGGCCACCGAGCGCCGCCTCGGCCCGGGGCACGATGCGCCAGGCCTCGGGCCGGATCGCGGCTTTCACCGCGCCGGCGGCCACCGGGTTGCGCGGCGCAAAGCGCAGCGGCCCGACCTGCACCTGGCCATCGGCCTGGCTCTGACCGTCAAACAGCATGGCCTCGCCCATAAAGCCGGCCACAAACGCGCTGGTCGGACGTTCGTACAGCCCTTGTGGTGTACCGGCTTGGGCGATGTGCCCCCCCTCCATCACGATGATCTGGTCGCTCACCGCCAGCGCCTCGCTCTGGTCGTGGGTCACATAGGCCACGGTCAGGCCCAGGCGCTGCTGCAGGCTGCGGATTTCCTCGCGCATGCTGCGGCGCAGCCGCGCGTCCAGATTGGACAGCGGCTCGTCAAACAGCAACACCGCCGGCTCGATCACCAGCGCACGCGCCACCGCCACCCGCTGCTGCTGGCCGCCCGACAACTCGCTCGGATAGCGCTCGTCCATGCCCTGCAAGCCCACCGTGGCCAGCGCGGCGCGGGCGCGCTCGGGAATCTGCGCGCGCGGCACACCCGACACCTCCAGCCCGTAGCTCACGTTTTGCAGCACCGTCATGTGCGGAAACAGCGCATAACTCTGAAACACCATGCTCACCTGCCGCTCGTTGGGGCCGAGCTGGGTCACGTCTTTGCCGTCGATGAAGATCTGGCCACCGCTCGGGCTTTCCAGCCCGGCGATCATGCGCAGCGTGGTGGTTTTGCCGCAGCCACTGGGGCCGAGGATGGTGGTCAGCGTGCCTTTGGGCACCACAAAGTCGATGCCTTTGACCACCAGCGGCCCACCCGGGCTGTAGCGTTTGGTGACCTGGCGAAATTCAATACCCGCTTGTTTGGACGACATCCGGTTTTCTCCTCAATGGGGGGCCGGGGCGCGGCGCCCCAATTGCCGCTCACCCACCGCTTTTTGCAGCAGCCAGGTGATGGCAGACATG
>JBEIEH010000223.1:0-4520 GCA_040383055.1 Burkholderiaceae bacterium | reverse complement strand
GGCGGCAAACCGTTTGATGCGGCCAAACCCACGGTGGTGTTCATCCACGGCGTGCTGGGCGACCACAGCGTGTGGATTTTGCAAAGCCGCTACCTGGCCCACCACGGCTGGAACGTGCTGGCGGTGGACCTGCCCGGCCACGGCAAAAGCGCTGGCGAAGCCCCGGCCAGTGTGGAAGCCGCGGCCGACTTTTTGGTCGCCCTGCTGGATGCGGCGGGTGTGCAGTGCGCCGCGCTGGTGGGCCACAGCTGGGGCTCGCTGATCGCGCTGGAAGCCGCCGGGCGGCTGGGTGAGCGGGTGAGCCACCTGGTGTTGGTGGGCACCGCTTACCCCATGAAAGTCTCGCCCGCGCTGATCGAAACCTCGCTGAACGAGCCGCTCAAAGCGCTGAAGATGATCAATGTGTTTTCGCGCAGCACGCTGTGCGCGCCCCCCTCGGCTCTGGGGCCGGGCACCTGGGTGTATGGCGCCGGCATGGCGCTGGGGCGGCGCATTCTGGCCGGCAACCGCGAGGTGAACGTGTTCCACCGGGGCTTTGTGGCCTGCGACCAATACGCCAACGGCGAACAAGCGATGGCGGCGGTGCGTTGCCCGGTGCTGATGGTGCTCGGGGGGGTGGACCAAATGACGCCCCCCAAAGCCACCGCCACACTCAAAACCGCCGCCCAAGCGGCGGGCGTGTCGATGTCACAGGTGGTGCTGCCGGTGGGCCACCATCAAATGACCGAAGACCCTGACGGCATGTTGTCGGCGCTGACCGGCTTTTTGGCGGCCTGACCCCACCAGACGGTGGCGTCCGGCGCACTCAGCGCGTCGGACAACGTGGTGTGGGCCCAGCCACTGCGCTCCCACAAGGCGCGGCTGCCCGGGGTGTTGGGCAGCAACAATCGCTCCAGCAAAGGCGCCACCGGTGTGCTGTCGGGGCGCACCAGCAGCACATGGCGACCCTCGGCGTCGTCGAGTCTGCCCACCCAGTCCATGGCCACCAGTGTGGCCATGGGGCCCTCCAGCTGCAGCGGATCCACCCGCAGCCGTTCGGCCAAGGCCGCCAGCGACACGCCTTTGACGGGTGTGTCCTGCAAGGCCCACAGCACCTGCAAAGACTCCAGCGCCAGCTGGCAATCCCAGCCGGGCGAATCGCCGCGCCGCGCCACGCCGGCCAGCAAGCTCGGCAGGTAGGCCACCATCACAGCGCCCAGCAACATCACCACCCACAACACATAAATCCACAGCAGCAAAATCGGCAGGGTCGCAAAAGCGCCGTACACCACCGAATACGTGGGCACCGAGCCCAGGTACCACAGCAACGCCTGCTGGCACAGGCGCAGGCCGGTGGCCACAAACAAGCCGCCCAGCAGCGCGTGTGTCCAGCGCACTGGCGTGGCTGGCACAAAGCGGTACAGCAAGGCAGCCCCCAGCGCCATCAACACAAAACGCAGCGCGTCCAGCAGCCAACGCGCGCCGCTGGCGGGCACATCCATGGCACCGCGGTACAGCAACACGGCCTGTCCGGTCAGCGCCAGCAGGGCGGCCAACAACAGCGGCCCCAGCGTCAACACCGCCCAATACACCAACACCCGCCGCGCCAGCGAGCGCTGCTGGCGCACCCGCCAAATGTCGTTGAGCTTGCGGTCGATGGTGAGCACCAGCGCCAGCGCGGTCACCAGCAACACCAGCGCGCCGGCCCAGCCAATTTCACCCGCCTGGTTCACAAACTGGTTGATGTAGCCCATGACCTGGCGCGCAATGTTGGGCGGCACCAGGCTTTGCACCAGCCAGCGCTGCAGCACCGCCTCCAGCCTTGAGAACGTCGGAAAAGCGCTGAAAATCGCCAGCATCACGCTGAACAGTGGCACCAGCCCAATCAAGGTGGTAAATGTCAGGCTGCCGGCGGTCAGACCCAAGCGGTCTTCGCGAAAGCGCTCGCGCAAAGTCAGGGCGGTGGTGCGCCACGGAAAGGCCTTGGCGTCGCGCCACAGCTGAGCGGCCATGTCGGGCAGCCCTTGCAAAGATTGGAAAACAGACATCCCGGTATCATGCCACCCGCCCTGCCCTTGCCTTCTGCGCGCCGCGCCCCTCACCATGTCCCAAGCCCCATTCCCTCTCGCCCCCTTGGCCGCCGTTGACCTGACCCGGCGCTTGGCCGTGGGCAGCCTGCTCGCACTGATCGCCCTGTGCCTAGCCTGGGAATTGTGGCTCGCGCCCTTGCGACCGGGCGGCTCGTGGCTGGTGCTCAAGGCGCTGCCGCTGACCATTCCGCTGGCCGGCCTACTGAAAAACCGCATGTACACCTACCGCTGGCTCAGCCTGCTGATTTGGGTGTATTTCACCGAGGGCGTGGTGCGCGCCACCAGCGACACCGGCCTGAGCGCTTGGCTCGCCGGCATCGAGGTGCTGCTGTGCACCCTGTTGTTTGTGGCCTGCGCCCTGCATGTGCGCATCCGCTTAAAGGCCGCCGGCAAAGAAGCGATTGCCGCCGACGCCGCTGAAGCCGCGCGCGAACGCCAACTGCCGGCCGACCCCACACCGCCGCAGCCATGAGCGAGCCCACCGCCCTGCTGCAGCGCCTGCGCGCCGCCGTGGGCGAGTCCCATGTGCTGACCCGCGCCAGCCACGGCGACCTGTCGTCCTTTGAACGCGACTGGCGCGGCCGCGTCCACGGCCACGCGCTGGCGGTGGTGCTGCCCGGCAACACGGCCGAGGTGGCGGCGGTGGTGCAGGCCTGCGCAGCCCACGGCGCGTCGCTGGTGCCGCAAGGCGGCAACACCGGCTTGGTGGTCGGCTCGGTGCCCGACGCCACTGGGCAGCAGGTGTTGCTCAGCCTCAAGCGCCTGCAGCGCATCCGCGCGCTCGACGCCGATAACCTGACGATGACGGTGGAAGCCGGCTGTGTGCTGCAGACCGTGCAAGAACACGCCGCTGCGGCCGGCCTGCTGTTTCCGCTCAGCCTGGCGGCCGAGGGCAGCTGCACCATCGGCGGCAACCTGGCCACCAACGCCGGCGGCACCCAGGTGCTGCGCTACGGCAACGCCCGCGATCTGTGCCTGGGGCTGGAGGTCGTCACCGCGCAGGGCGACGTGTGGCATGGCCTGTCGGGCCTGCGCAAAGACAACACCGGCTACGACCTGCGCGACCTGATGATCGGCAGCGAAGGCACGCTGGGCATCATCACCGCAGCCACGCTCAAGCTGTTTCCAGCACCGCAGGCGCAGCTCACCGCCTGGGCGCGGGTGGCCAACGTGGCCGCTGCGGTGGCCTTGCTCAATCTGGCGCGCGCCCGCTTGGGCCCAGCGCTCACCGGCTTTGAGGTCATGGGCGCCTTTGCGCTGCAACTGGTGGCGCGGCACTTTGCGGAGCAGCGCGTGCCCTTTGTCGCCGACATGGCGCCGCCAGACATGGGCGTGCTGCTGGAGCTGAGCGACAGCGAGTCCGAAGCCCACGCCCGCGACCAGCTGGAGGCTTTGTTGCAAGCCGCCATCGAGCAGGGCCACGCCAGCGACGCGGTGGTGGCCGAGAGCCTGGCGCAGTCGCGCGCGCTCTGGCACATCCGCGAAAGCATTCCGCTGGCCCAGGTGCAAGAGGGCCTGAACATCAAACACGACATCAGCCTGCCGGTGTCCAGCATTCCCGCCTTTTGTGCCCAGACCGAAGCGATGCTGCAGCGCCACATGCCGGGTGTGCGCCTGGTCAACTTTGGCCACCTGGGCGACGGCAACCTGCACTACAACGTACAAGCGCCCGAGGGCGTGGACGCGGCCGCGTTTTTGCGCGAACAGGAAAACGCCATCAACCACCTGGTGTTCGACCAAGTGCACGCCCTGGGCGGCTCCATCAGCGCCGAACACGGCGTGGGCAGCCTCAAGGCCCACACCCTGCCGCAGTACAAAGACCCGGTGGCCCTGGCCCTGATGCGGCGGGTGAAACAGGCGCTGGACCCTCACGGCCTGCTCAACCCCGGCCGGGTGCTGACCCTTGGGGATAATTGAACCATGACCGACACCCTGACCCGCCCCCAACGCCCCGTCCGCTCGCAGTACGAAGACTTTATGCGCCATGTGTTTACACACGGCGTGCACAAAGGCGACCGCACCGGCACCGGCACGCGCAGCGTGTTTGGCCACCAAATGCGCTTTGACCTGAACGAAGGTTTTCCGCTGGTGACCACCAAAAAGGTGTTCTTAAAGGCCATCATCGTCGAGCTGCTGTGGTTTTTGCGCGGCGACAGCAACGTGAAATGGCTGCAAGAACGCGGCTGCACCATCTGGGACGAATGGGCGCGCGAGGACGGCAGCCTTGGCCCCGTCTACGGCGTGCAGTGGCGCAGCTGGCCCACGGCTGATGGCCGCCACATCGACCAGATCGCCGCGGTGGTGCAGCAGCTCCGACACAACCCCGACTCGCGCCGCCTCATCGTCAGCGCCTGGAACGTGGGCGAGCTGTCGAAGATGGCGCTGATGCCGTGCCACGCCTTCTTCCAGTTCTACGTGGCGCCGGCCACCGAGCCGGGTGAGAAGGGCCGG
>JBEIEH010000222.1:0-4524 GCA_040383055.1 Burkholderiaceae bacterium | reverse complement strand
ATGGCGTGGGCGATCAGCCGGCTGTAGGCGGCGGTGGCCACCGCATGGCGCTCGGGGTGGGAATGGCGAAAGTAGCTCAACAGGGCGCGGCCCATGGCCAGCAGGCCGCTGCTGTGCCAATGCACCTCGGCGCCCTGACCCAGCGCGGCGCGCAGCACAAAGGCGGCGTCGCGTGGAAAGGCGTAGGGCTCCACCGCTTCGCGCTGTATCAGGCCTGCGTTGCCAAACGAGGTTTCTTGACCGGGGTCGCGCCGGTCGATCAAGGCGACGTCAAAACCGCGCTGTTGCAGATGCAGCGCGGTGCAGGTGCCGACCATGCCGGCGCCCAGAACAAGAATGGTCTGGCTCATGCCCCGATTGTGCCGTTGTTGGGCAGCGCGGGCGGTGGCTGGCGCGGCATGGCCGCACTATCATCGGGCGCATGTCTGGCCGCACCTTCGCTTTTGTCCCCAGCGCCGTGTTGGCGACGCTCGCCCGTTGCCGCGCCCGCTTGCAAGCCGCTGCGCTGGGCGCGTGGCAGGTGTTGTTGCTGGCGGCCGAGCTGTTGGTGCTGGTGTTGCACCCTGTGACGTACCGCACCGCCGCGCAGCGCCAGCGGCTGATGCGCCAGCTGGTGCAGTCGGTGCCAGCGCTCATGGTGCCGTTTTTGGCGGTGGTGGCGCTGCTGGGCTTGGTGCTGATCCGCATTGTGGTCACCACCGCCGAGCAATACGGCCTGTCGCAATACGCGCTGGAGGTGGTGGTGCGCACTTTGGTGCTGGAACTGATTCCGCTGGGCGCGGCGCTGTTTGTGGCGGTGCGCGCCGCCTTGCCGGTGGCGCAGGCCTGGCGAAGGCAATTGGTGGGGCTGAGCCGCCAGGGCCGCGCACCGAGTCACGCCCAGCTGCTGATGGGTGAACTGGCGCCGCGCGCTTTTGCCTTGGGCTTTGCGGTGCTCTTGCTCAGTGGATTGGCCAGTGCTGTGATGTTGGCTTTGAGCTATCTCAGCGTATATGGCCTGTCGCCTTGGGGTTGGCCGTTTTACACCGAGGCGGTGGGCGGTGTGTTCACGCCGGCGGTGACGCTGATTTTTGTGCTCAAGACCGTGGCGATGGCCACCGCCGTGGCTGTGGTGCCGCTGGCCGGAGGTGCTTGGGCCCACACCCAGGGCGAGCCGCTGCGGCGCAGCGATATGGCCGAATTGGCGCGCCTGTCGCTGGTGCTGCTGGCGCTGCAAACCGCCTCGCTCGTGGGCAACTATTACTGAGACACAGGGACACCCATGACCCCCCACACCCCGCCGCCGAGTGAGGCGCCCACCGACCTGCCCGAGGTGCCACACCTGGAGCGCAAAGCCAAATGGTTGCTGCTGCTGATGGCGGTGGTGTTGATCGGATCGGTGCTGTATGTGCTGTACGCGCGCGGTGTGTTTGAGCGCACCCAGCGCTTGGTGCTGATCGCCGACGATTCCGAAGGCGTGTCGGTCGGCATGAGCATGACCTTTGCGGGTTTTTCGATTGGCCGGGTGACGCGCATTGAACTGGCCGACGATGGCAATGTGCGCATCGTGCTGGAGGTGCCCAAAAAAGACGCCAAATGGCTGCGCACCGGCAGCATCTTCACGCTGGAGCGTGGCTTGGTCGGTGGCACGCGCATCCGCGCCTTCACCGGTGTGCTGGAAGACCCACCGCTGCCCGACGGCGCTGAGCGCCCGGTGTTGCGCGGCGACGCGGCGGCCGAGATTCCGAAGCTCACCGCCTCGATCCGCGACCTGTTGGCCAACTTGACCGCGCTGACGGGCGAGCAGTCGCCGCTGGCGCAGTCGCTGGCCAACACGCAGGCGGTGACCGACAAGCTCAAGGGCCCGCAGGGCGCACTCGGCGTGCTGATGGGCAACGAGGCCGACGCGCGGCGCATTGTCACCACCATCGAGCGCACCAACGCCTTGCTGGCCAGGGCCGATGCCTTGACTGCGCGGCTCGATGGCTTGGTGCGCAACGCCGACGCCCAGGTGTTTGGTGCCGGCGCGCCCGCAGGGCAGGGCAGTGTGGTGGGCGATGTGCGCAGCGCCGTGAGCCAACTCCACGGCCTGCTGGCCGACGCCCGCAACAGCTTGCAAAAGGTGGACGCGGTGTTGGTGGAGGCCAAGACGATTGCCAGCAACACCCGCGAAGCGACCACCGATCTGGACGCCCTGCGCGCCGAGGTAGAGGCCAGCTTGCGCAAGGTGCAGCACCTGGTCAATGAGGTCAACCGCAAGTGGCCGCTGGCCCGCGACGCCGAGGTGAAGCTGCCATGAACATTCGATCCGTGGTGTCTGCAGTGACCGCAGCAGCGGTGTTGGCGCTGGGCGCCTGCAGCAGCACGCCGCCACCGCCCAACTGGCAGCTCAACGCCCAAGGCAGCGCCGAGCGTGCGGTGGACGCTTGGCTGTCGGGCAACAGCCGCATCGCCGAGGCCGAATGGCGCTTGGCCGAACGGGAAACCCGGCGCACCGCCGATCCAACACCACTGGCGCGTTTGGCGCTGTTGCGCTGCGCTGCGCAGGTGGCCAGCGTGCAGCTGGGGCCGTGTGAGGCCTTTGCGCCGTACGCGGCCGACGCCGCAGCGGCCGAACGCGCCTACGCGCGCTATTTGTTGGGCCAGGCCAGCGGTACCGATGCGCCGCTGTTGCCGCCCGCACAGCGCCCCTTGGTGGCTTTGGACGCCCCTGCGTTGGCCGCTCGGTTGCCGCAGGTGGCCGATCCGCTGTCGCGCTTGGTGGCCGCTGGAGTGGCCTGGCAACGCGGGCAAGGCAGCCTGGCGCTGGTGGCGCAAGCGGTGGACACCGCCAGCGCCCAGGGCTGGACGCGCCCGCTCATGGCCTGGCTGATGGTGCAGCGCGATCTGGCGCGCCAAGCCGGACAGGCCGACGAGGTGGCGCGCATTGAGCGCCGGCTCGCTCTATTGAAGTAGTACCCTCACACCCCGCCCAGCACACCCAACGCAAAGGGCAGGCTCAATACCCCCAGCAGCACCGACAGGGTGACCAGTCCGGCGACATACGGGCCGTTGTAGCCCATGCGCGCGGCCAGCACATAGCAGCTCGACGCGGTGGGCACAGCCGAGAACACCAACAGAGCGGTGGTCTGGCTCGCGCTCAGACCAAAGACTTGCGCCAAGCCAAACGCCATCAAAGGCATGCCCAGGTGTTTGATGGCCAGCAGCTGCACACCGAGCAGTTTACCCAGCGCTAAGCTGCCCAATTGCATGCCGGCCCCAGCCGCCATCAAGCCCAGTGCCAGCGCCGATTGGCCGATGCGGCTCACCGAGGGCTCCAGCCACACCGGCAGGACAAATCCGAGCACGTTGGCCAGCAAGCCACTGGCGGTGGCGATGATCAGTGGGTTGCGCGATAGCTCGCGCCACAGGCCTTGCTGGCCATGGCGCGCCATGGGCCAGACGGCCGCCACATTGAACAGCGGCACACACACGCCAATGATCACCGCCATGTGCAGCAAGCCCTCGGGCCCGACCACCTTGCTCACCATGGCCAGCGCAATAAACGAATTGAAACGAAACCCCACCTGTGCGCTGCCGGCGTGCAGGCGTGGGTCGATGTGACCGCCCAGCAACGGCCAGCGCTTCAAGCTGTAGGCCAGCGCGATGCCACCCAAGCCCAGCGCCCAGGCCGCGCCGATCAGGTTGGACGCCGCCATCAGGTCCAGCGGGCTTTTGACCACCGAGTGAAACAGCAGCACCGGAAACAAGAAGAAATAGACCAGCGCGTCGATTTTTTCCCAAACGCTGCGGTTGAGCTGGGTGAAGCGACACAGCAGGTAGCCGATCAGGATCAGCGAGAAGTCGGGGAAGAGCAGTTGAGCGTAGTTCACGGCGCCAGAGCATAGCGCTTTGCGGGTTATCACTTATGTGGTCTTGCGGATGCAGGGGGTATTGGCTTCTGGGCAGAATGATTGCCGTCGGGTCATGAGCCCGACACTGTCTATTCATACAAGGAGACCCAGACATGCTGCAACGCCGCCATTTGATCGCTCTTGCCTGTGCCGCTTCTGCGTTGGCCCAAGCCCCCGCTTGGGCGCAGGCGTATCCCAACAAAGTGATACGCCTCAACGTGCCTTTTGCGCCAGGTGGCACCACCGACATCATCGCGCGCGTGGTGGCCGATCCGCTGGGCAAAGCTTTGGGCCAGAGCGTGGTGGTCGAGAACAAAGCCGGTGGCGGCGGTGTGGTGGGCGCTACCGAATTGGCCCGCTCGCCGGCCGACGGTTACGCCATTGGCATGGCAACGGTGTCGACCACCGCCGCCAACCCGGCCATCAACCCCAAAATTCCGTACAACACCCTCACCGATTTCACCCCCATCATCAACATCGCCGCAACACCCAATGTGATCGCGGTGCACCCCAGCTTCCCGGCCAAGGACTACGCTGGCTTTTTGGCCGAGGTGAAGAAGAATCCCGGTAAATATTCCTACGCCTCCTCGGGTACGGGCGGCATCGGTCACCTGCAGACCGAACTGTTCAAAAGTTTGACCGGCACTTTCAT
>JBEIEH010000221.1:0-4535 GCA_040383055.1 Burkholderiaceae bacterium | reverse complement strand
TTCACCGTGCACCGCAACGATTTCCAGAAGACCATGGACCTGCTCAAGAGCAAGGTCGTGCCGGCCCTGGGTGCCAGCGATGTGGTGGGCGATGCCAAGATTTGCAAGGTCAGCATCGTTGGCATCGGCATGCGCAGCCACGTGGGTGTGGCCAGCCGCATGTTCAAGAGCCTGAGCGACGAGGGCATCAACATCCAGATGATCTCGACCTCGGAAATCAAGACCTCGGTGGTGATCGACGAGAAGTACATGGAGCTGGCCGTGCGCGCGCTGCACCGCGAGTTCGATCTGGACCAGCCGGCCGATGCGCTGACCCAGTGATGTTTTCCTCGGGCCTTGGCCAAAAACTGGCTGGGGTTTGAGGCATAATAGCGAGCTACGGAGTGATGACCGAGTGGCCGAAGGTGCTCCCCTGCTAAGGGAGTATGGGGTGTAGAGCCTCATCGAGGGTTCGAATCCCTCTCACTCCGCCACACATGACCCGCACTGTCACAAGCAGTGCGGGTTTTTTGTTGCCCGAACGCTGGGGAAAGGCCGCGCTCAGTCGGCGCTGGCGCTCCAGCGCTGGTTCCAGTCTTGCAGTTCGCGGCGGTCGCGTTTGGTGGGACGGCCCTGGGTGAGGGCGTTGGCGGGCTCGGGGGCGAGCCGGCGGCGCGTCAGGGCGGCTTCGCGCTCGGCGATGGACTCGGGTGTTTCTTCAAACAGCTGAGCGGCGACGCTGGCCGATCCGCGCACGCCGCTCAGGCCGGTCACGCGCACGGTTTTGGTCCACTCGCCTTGGCGCATGGCCACTTCGTCGCCCAGCTTCACCTCGCGGCCGGCTTTGGCGGCTTGCCCGTTGACCGCCACGCGGCCCAGTCCAATCGCCTCGGCGCTGAGGCTGCGGGTTTTGTAAAAACGCGCGGCCCACAGCCATTTGTCGAGCCGCACACGGCCTGCCGCGTTGTCGCTCTGGGGCATGGGCGCTCGCTTTAGTCTGGGGCGCCCAAGGCCAGGGCACGCTCGCGGCTGACGGCCAGCTCAGCGGCGCTGGCGGTGGCCTGGGTGGGCCAGCCCTGCAGGTGCTGCTCGGCCAGGGTGGCCATGCCGTCGATCCAGGCCGGGCTGTCGTTGAGGCAGGGGATGTACTGGAAACGCTCGCCGCCGGCGTGCTCAAAGGCTTCACGCACTTCCATCTGGATTTCTTCCAGTGTTTCCAGGCAGTCGCTCACAAAGCCGGGGCAGCAGACATCGACGCTTTTGAGGCCTTGCTGCGCTTTGGCGATCAGCGTCGGTTCGGTGTAGGGCTCAAGCCATTTGGCCTTGCCAAACCGCGACTGGAATGTGATGGTGTAGTCGCCCTTGCTCAGGCCCAGGGCCTCGGCCAGCAGGCGACCGGTCTTGTGGCATTCGCAGTGATAGGGGTCGCCCAGCAGCAGGGTGCGTTCGGGCACGCCGTGAAAGCTCATCACCAGATGCTCGTTGCGGCCGTGTTGTACCCAATGCGCGCGGATGCGCTCGGCCAGTGCGCCGATGTAGGCCGGGTGATCGTGGTAGCGGTTGATGAAGCGCAGCTCGGGCAGCTGGCGGGTTTTTAGCCCCCAAGTGGCCACCGCGTCGAACACGCTGGCGGTGGTGGTGCCGCTGTATTGCGGATAGGCCGGCAGCATCAGGATGCGGGTGTGACCGTCGGCGCGCAGCCGGTTCATGACGCTCTCGACCGAGGGTTCGCCGTAGCGCATGGCCGGCACCACGGTGACGCTGTGGCCGCGTTGGGTCAGGGCATCGCCCAGCAGGGCGGCCTGGCGCTCGGTCCAGACTTTGAGCGGCGAGCCTTCGGGTGTCCAGATGCTGGCGTATTTGGCGGCCGATTTTTTGGGTCGCACCCGCAGAATGATGCCGTGCAGGATCAGCTTCCAGACCGGGGCCGGGATTTCGACCACCCGTGGGTCACCCAAAAATTGGGCGAGGTAGCGGCGCAGGGCCGGGGCGGTGGGGGCGGCGGGGGTGCCCAGGTTGCACAACACCACCGCCGTGCGGGGCGCTTGCCCATGAGAGAAAGAAGGTTCTTTGCGAAAAGCCATGCGCTATTCTCCTTCACCCATGAAAGCCCTTGCCCCCACTCCAACGTTGGCGCCTGGCGCGCCCCGGTGCTGGTCGCGCGCCGACTTTGACCCGCGTGTGGTGCGGGCCATCTCGCTTGACCTGGACGACACCCTGGGGCCGATTGGGCCCACCATTGTGGGCGCCGAGGCGGCGCTGCAGGCGTGGCTGGACGCCCACGCACCAGCGGCGGCGCGGCTGGCGCTTCAGGACGGGGTGAAGTCGCGCTTGCGCCAGGCGGTGCAAGCGCGTTGGCCAGATCGCCTGCACGACCTGAGTTTTTTGCGGCAAACCAGCATTGCGGCGCTGTTGCATGAAGCGGGTGAGGACCCTGCGCTGGCGCCACACGCGTTTGAGGTGTTTTTTGCCGCCCGCCAGCAGGTGAGTTTGTTTGACGACGCCTTGCCCGCGCTGCAGCGCCTGGCCGCGCGCTACCCGTTGTGCACCTTGTCCAACGGCAACGCCGATGTACATCGGGTGGGCATTGGTTCATATTTTGAGGGCACCGTCACCGCCAAAGATGTGGGGGTGGCCAAACCCGATGCGCGGGTGTTTGCTGCGGCGTGCCAGACGCTGGGCTGTGAGCCAGCGGCGGTGCTGCATGTGGGCGACGACCTGCGGCTCGACGCGGTGGGTGCCTTGCGCGCCGGTGTGCCGTGCGCCTGGGTGCACCGGGGCGCTGAGCCCGCTGCGGCCTTGGCCGACTGGCCGTCGGGCGAGGCTTTGCCGCCGTTGGTGGTGAGCGATTTGTGGGCCCTGTGCGATGCGCTGGGCGTGTGAGTGTGTGCTTTGATCCAGGAGATGCAGATGTCGTTGGTGATTGTGGGCATATCGGCGTCGCGCGCCATTCGGCCGCTGTGGGCCGCGTGTGAATTGGGGCTGGCGTTTGAGCACCGGCCCACGCCCTATCAGGGCGGGGCCACCCGCACCCCTGAGTTTTTGGCGATGAACCCCAATGGGCACATTCCGGTGTTGATCGACCAGCGCGACTTGGGAGCCCCGGTGACGGTGTGGGAAAGCATGGCCTGTGCCTTGTATCTGGCGCGGCGCTGTGGCCGCTGCGATGGCAGCGACATTGGCCCGGCCAGCGCGGCCGAAGAAGCCGAGGCGCTGCGCTGGGCGTTTTGGGTGGTGTCCGAGGTGGAGGCCGACGCTCTGACGGTGCTGATGCACCGCCGCGCCATGCCCGAAGAACGGCGCCGCCCCGAGCTGGCCGACGCCGCCGAAAAACGCCTGACCGTGCCACTGCAGGTCTTGCAACAGCATCTGCAAGCGCAGCAGGCCAAGGGCCATGCGCACCTGGCGGCGGCGCGATTCACCGTGCCCGATCTGGTGGTGGCCAGTGTGCTGATGTGGCTCAAGGCGGGGCGGTTTTCGCTGGCGCCCTGGCCGCTGGTGGGGCCGTGGCTGGACGCGTGCCTGGCCCGTGCGGCCTACGCCCAGGCCAAGGCCTTGCCCTGAAGCAGGGCGGCCGCGTTGTCGCCGGCGCGCACCGCGCCCTCGAGTGTGGCGGGGTAGGGCCCGGCCACATAGTCGCCGGCCACCACCAGGCCAGGCGCCACCGCCGCTGGCGGGCGGCGCAGGCCCGGTGTGCAGGCGAAGGTGGCGCGTTTGTCGACCACGGTTTGCAGCGCTTGCAGATCGGGTAAGTCCAGCACCTGCCGTGCGTGGGCCAGGACGTGACGCTCCAACGCTTGCGTGTTACCCTGGGCATCGCTCACCACCAGCGCCAGCAGCCCGGCGTGTGACGGACCTTGCAATTGCCCTCGATCGAACGCGAACTGGGCCACGCGGCCGGCTTGTTCGGGCGCAGCCGGCAAGGCCAACATGGGGTCGGACAAGCGGGCCTGCGGCGACCAGGCGTAGACCGTGGCGATGGCGGTGTGGTCCAGCGCGCTGGCGCTGGCCGCCCAGTCGAGGGCCAGTTCGCGCAGCGCACGCGCCGCCACGGGCGCCGAGGTGGCCCAGACCAGGTGGCGCGCGCGGGCATGGCGCCCGTCGGCCAGGCGCAGTTGCCACCCGCCATCCACTTGGGCCAGTGCCGACACGGTACTGCCCAGCCACAGTGCGTGGCCCTGGGACTGCAACCAGTCGCCAGCCGCCTGGGGCAGCAGGGCGCCCAGGTCGCTGCGCGGCAGCAGCAGCGCGGCGGGCGGGTAATGGTGCTGGCCCAGCCGGGTCACCGGGCCGGCCAGCGCGTCTTGCATCACCCTCAAAAACACCACCGCGCTGGCGCGCTCGGGCGCCACGTTCAGGGCCGACACACACAGCGGCTCGATCAAATCGCGCATGACTGTGCCGGGCACCGTGCGGCACAGCGCGGCCACGGTGAGGTGGGGTGCGCACACAAAGCCGCGCAGGCGCCAGCCGGTTGCGGTGGCGAGCCAGCGCAGTCGGTCGCGCAGCGGCCAATCGCGGTGCGCCAGCATGGTCAGCAGGCTGTCGGCGGGTGC
>JBEIEH010000220.1:0-4555 GCA_040383055.1 Burkholderiaceae bacterium | reverse complement strand
CTGCGACCATCACGGTGCACCACCTGCTCTACAACCGCAACGCCATCTTCACCGGCGGCATCCGCCCGCACTATTACTGCCTGCCGGTCTTGAAGCGTGAAACCCACCGCCTGGGGTTGGTGCAGGCCGCCACCAGCGGCAGCCCGAAGTTCTTCCTCGGCACCGACAGCGCGCCGCATCCGGCCCACCTGAAGGAACACGCCACTGGCTGCGCCGGCTGCTACACCGCCCACGCCGCGATGGAGATGTACGCCGAGGCTTTTGACCAGGTTGGCGCGCTCGACAAGCTCGAAGGCTTTGCCAGCTTCTTTGGGGCCGACTTCTACGGCCTGCCGCGCAACAGCGGCACCATCACCTTGCGACGCGAGAGCTGGACGCCGCCCGAGGCCTTTGCCTTTGGCGAAGCACAGCTCAAGCCCCTGCGCGCCGGTGAGGCCTTGCCGTGGCGCCAGGTCTTGGCCTGATCGATTGGGGGGCGCCTTGGAACGCGCCCTTTCGATCCACGGGTGAGCGGGCCTTGGGTGCCCATGCGCAGGGCGTCGACTTGCCCAGCGCCTTGAACGAGACCTTGTCGGCCCCGGTGCGCTTTGTGGCCCAGTCTGAATTGCTGGGCGACCAAGCCTACGAGGCCTTCATTTTTGAGCACGGCTGTGTGCCCACCCGCGAGGGCTTGCACGATTTTTTTAATGCGCTGGTGTGGGCGCGCTTTCCGCTCGCCAAGCGCCGGCTCAACGCCCTGCAGGCGGCCGAGATCACCCAGGCCGGCGTGGGCCAGGTGCGTGGCAAGGTGCGCGACGCCATCACCGTGCTCGACGAAAACGCCGCGCTGCTGCAGGCGCCCCACGCCATCTGGCAGGCCTTGCGCGAACGTGAGTGGACGCTCTTGTTTGGCGAACTGCGGCCGCTGTGGGCGCAGGCGCGGCTGGTGCTGTTTGGCCACGCTTTGCTGGAGAAGTTGGTCAGCCCTTACAAATCCATCACCGCACATGTGGTGGATGTGGCGGTGCCACCCGAGCTGGGCGAGGACTTGGCCGCGTGGGACGCTTGGTTGGTGACCCAGTTGCAAGCCCCTTGGCTGGCAGGTAAGCCCTTTGTGCCACTGCCAGTGCTGGGGGTGCCGGGCTGGTGGCCGGCCAACACAGAGCCCGGCTTCTACGCCGACACCGGCGTCTTTCGGCCACGCCGAACGGCTGTGACGCCTTCAAGCTCTTGAATTTCCGAAGCGTTGACCGCATTTGCTCCCGTAACATCGCGGCATCTGTCCCTTGACCGGAACCCAAGTCGGCAAGACTGGTCCAATTCCGGTGTAATCGGGGCAACCGTTTTTCTGACACGGAGCACTCATGAAACGCATTTTTCTGTTTGTCTTGACCAACTTCGCCGTGATGGCGGTGTTGATGGTCACCGCCCGCATTTTGGGCGTCGACCGCTTTCTCACCGCCAACGGCCTGAACATGACTGCGCTGGCCTTTTTCTCGCTGATCATGGGCTTTGGTGGCGCCACCATTTCGCTGCTGATGAGCAAGAGCATGGCCAAGTGGAGCATGGGTCTGCAACTGATCAACCAGCCGCGCAACGCCGACGAGGCCTGGATCGTGCAAACGGTGCAGAAGTTTGCCGACAAGGCCGGCATCGCCATGCCCGAGGTGGGCATTTACGAAGGCGCGCCCAACGCTTTTGCCACCGGTGCGTTCAAGAATTCGGCGCTGGTCGGCATTTCCACCGGTTTGCTGCACAGCATGACCAAGGAAGAGGTGGAGGCCGTGATTGGCCACGAGGTGGCCCACATCGCCAACGGCGACATGGTGACCATGACCCTGATTCAGGGCGTGATGAACACCTTTGTGGTGTTCCTGAGCCGGGTGATTGGTTATGCGGTGGACAGCTTTTTGCGCAAGGGTGACAGCCAGAGCAGCGGCCCGGGCATTGGCTACATGGTCACGACCATCGTGCTCGACATCCTGCTCGGTTTTGTGGCCGCCATCATCGTGGCCTGGTTCAGCCGCCAGCGCGAATTCCGCGCCGACGCCGGTGCCGCTCAGATGATGGGCCGCAAGCAACCCATGATCAACGCACTGGCGCGTTTGGGTGGCCTGACACCGGGAGAGCTGCCCAAGACCATGCAGGCCATGGGCATTGCCGGCGGTTTGGGCAAGTTGTTCTCCACCCACCCGCCGATGGAAGAGCGTATCGCCGCTTTGCAGCAACTCTGATCGGCGGCAAGCGCCCACAAAAAAGCGGCCTCACGGGCCGCTTTTTTCATGCAGAGCGGACAACTCAGCGGTTGGCCACCGCGCCGTCTTGTGCAATGGCCGCCTCTGCCACATTCGCCATGTGGGCGTAGAGCTGAGTCAGCGCAGGACGGGTCTCTTTGGTGGAGCGGTCCAGGTAGAAAGCCAGCGACTTGTCGCGGTTGCTCGACCATTGGAAGGCCACCCACAGCGCCGCTTTGGCCTGGTCCATCTGTCCGCTGAGCGCCAGCGCCTCGGCCAACGGTGTCCAAGTGGAGGTGCGGCGCGGGTTGAGCAACACCGCTTCTTTGAGCACCGTTTGGGCAGCGTTCGGGTCGTTGGCCTTGACCAGCGCGAAGCCCAGGTTGGCGGCGATTTCCACGTCTTGTGGGTTTTCTTGGCGCGCTTGGCGCAGCTGGGTGATGGCACCGGCCACGTCGTCGGCTTTGAGCGCTTCCAGCGCCGCTGCATTGAGCTTGCGGGCCACCGCTTTGTTGCCCAAGTCGGGTTTGGGCAAGGCGTCGATCAGGGTGGCAATGCGGCGCACGCCGTCCAGATCGCCTTGTGTGGCGGCCACCAGGGTCTGTTGCACACAAGCGCCAATGGCGTTGCAGTCGCCGGCGGGCGCTGCCATCGCTGCTGGCTCTGCCGCAGGGGCAGCGGGGGCTTCGGCCGCAGGCGCTTCAGCCGAAGGCTCGGGCACCGCCGGCGCGGCGGGCGCCGCCGTGACCGTGGCTTTGTCGCGCAAGCTGCCCAGGGCCGTTTTCACCTCTTCGTCGGCTTTCGCCAGCATGCCTTCGAAAAAGCTGGCGTCCATGGTGCGGTTGTTCACTTTGAACAGGCCTTTGGCGTATTCGTAGCTGGCACTCAAACCGTCGCCCTGCGCCACCGCAAATCCGGTGGCCACCGCCATCTCACGCTGCTCGGGTGGAATCACGGCACCTTGGATGTTGAGTTTGCCGTTGGAGCGCAGCTGCGCCGCGAGCGATGGCGTGCCGCCGCTGGCTTCTGTCAGTTCAACGATGAACGAGCCTTCGAGGCTGCCATTGGCGGCTTTGCCTGTCAGGGTGGGCATGCCAAACGAGAAACCTTTGGCCAAGAGCGTTTCCAGCGCTTGAGCGGCGGACTTGCTTTCTTGGGCGGTCAGCGCTTCCATGCCACAGCTGTCTTCAAACAGCTTGATCAGACTCTCCACCGATGCGGTGTGCAGGCCATTGACGGCCCACTCCATGCGCAAATCGGTCAGCACTTGTCCACCGCCTTCGATCTTGCGCAGCGACGGCGTGAAGCTGGAGTTCAGCCGGTCGCCTTTTTCGCGCGCCTCCATTTTCAGCTCCAGTCCTTCCAGCGAGCCCAAGCTGGCGCTGGCCTGTGCCACCTTAAAACTGCCGCTGCCTGTGCCTTTGCTGCGGTTGTCGATGTCCAGGTCGATCGCGATGCCCTGCACATCGAAGGCCTGCCCATTGCCGCGCATGACGGCCCGCTCGATCTTCCACTCCAAGGCGAGCGCCTGGCCATTCATCTTCAGGGTGCCAGCGGACGGTGTGATGTCTAACACCTCACCCGACTGGCGCAGGGCCACGGCGGGCAGGCTCATGTCGCTGCGCACCGCGCCGCCCAGGCTCACCGAGCCTTGGCCGCTCAGGGCCGACGCCGAACCGAACAAGGTTTTGAACGCCTCGGCGGTGTCGCCCTCGGGCGTGAGCTGCCAAGCAAAACGTGCCGCACCGGTGGGCAAAGGCAAATGGTTGAGGGTGTAGTTCACCCGCACGGTGAAGCTGTCGTCCGCGCTGGGCTGCGCAGCACAACTGGGCGAATAGGTGGCCGACAGCTGGCCGCTGGACTGGAACATGCCACGGTTGTGCTGCACTTCGCTCACCCGCCATGCGCTGGCCGCACCCGCCTTGGGTGGCTCCGCCATCCCCTTGAGGGTGTTCTCGGCTTGCATGCCGATGTACACCCCGCTGCCCGCCCACGCCGCTACGGCGACAACAGCGGCCACCCCTGCACCCACCAGTGTTTTGTTCATGACTGTCACTCTTGGTTGAAAATTAAATTATTGCCAAAAATATCTTAAAAAAATAATAAATGACAAATTTATTGGGTTGTTGTGATGGTCTGTCTCCGTCACATGGGTGTTCGCCCGGTCAGATTCGCGTGTTGCTTCAAGCCAACAACGTGTCGCGGGCCACCGCCTCGGCCACCTTGATGCCGTCCACCCCCGCCGCCAACCTGCCGCCGGCGTAGCCTGCGCCTTCGCCAGCCGGGTACAGGCCGCGGGTGTTGAGGCTCTGAAAATCGTCGCCCCGGGTGATGCGCAGCGG
>JBEIEH010000219.1:0-4571 GCA_040383055.1 Burkholderiaceae bacterium | reverse complement strand
GGGGCGGTGCTGGCGCGCCAGTGGCGCAAGCACGAACGCACCAAAGGCGTGCCCATCATCATGATCACCGCCCGCAGCGACGAAAACGACAAGGTGCAGGGCTTGGACGCCGGTGCCGACGACTACATCACCAAGCCGTTTTCCACTCAGGAGTTGCTGGCGCGCATCCGGGCTGTGCTGCGCCGCCGCGCGCCCGAGGTGGTGAACGATTCGGTGCAGGTCGGCGATTTGTCCTTGGACGCGGCTACCTACCGCGTCAGCTTTCGGGGGCAGGAGCTGAAGGTCGGGCCCACCGAATTCAAGCTGTTGCATTACCTGATGAAGCACGCCGAACGTGTGCACACCCGCGCCACACTGCTCGATAAGATATGGGGTGACCATGTCTTTATCGAGGAGAGAACAGTGGATGTGCACATCAAACGCCTGCGCGAGTCTTTGGGTGATGCCGCTGCTCTGATTGAGACGGTGCGCGGTGCCGGTTATCGCTTGTCAGTGCAGGCGATGGGCTCGGCCAACGGCCAAGTCGGCGCATGACCCGTCGTGCGATCGAGTTGCTGCTCCTGGTGACCTTGGGGGCGGTCTGGGGGCTGGCGCACGACTCAGCGCCTTGGACCTTGGCTGGTGCCTTGCTGGGGGCGCTGGTGTGGGGGGTGTTCGATGGTCTGCGCGCCTACCGTGTGTTGCACTGGCTCGGCTCGCTGGACACGGAAGACTTGCCCAGGGTGTCGGGCTTGTGGGCAGAAGTGCTCGAGCGCGCTCGAAAGCTTGTGCGCAAGTTTGAAAAAAAGATAGGCAATGCCGACGCCCGCTTGGAAGATTTTTTGGCAGCCATTCAAGCATCACCCAATGGGGCGGTGTTGCTGGACTCGCAGGCTCGCATCGAGTGGTCCAATTTGACTGCAGCTGACCACCTGGGGTTTGATGCGCAGCGAGATGTCGGCAACTACGTTCGCAACTTGGTCCGGCACCCAGGCTTCACCGCCTACATGGCAGCGGGCGATTTTGGGCACGAGATACAAATCGAGGCTCCCCACACGCGGCCTACCCAATCTCGCCAGATCTCCATACAAATCCACCCGTATGGCAAAAAGCGCAAGTTGTTGCTTTCGCGTGATGTGACGGCGGTGCAGCTGGCCGAGGCGATGCGCCGCGACTTTGTTGCGAACGTGTCTCATGAAATTCGCACGCCATTGACGGTGCTCAGTGGTTTCGTTGAAACCATGCAGAACCTGCCACTCAGCGACTCTGAGCGCCACCAGTACCTGGCGATGATGAGCCAACAGGCGCACCGCATGCAAACCCTGGTCAGCGACTTGTTGACACTGTCTCGGTTAGAGGGCAGTCCATCTCCAGGGGGGGGGGACTGGATGAGCACCCAAGAGTTGCTTGCGCATGTGCACCAAGAGGCATTGGGCTTGTCGCAAACCCTTGGCGCGGTGCTGCATCAGATCGAGGTCAGGGAGGGGCCGATGTTCTGGATATCGGGTGCCAAAACCGAAGTGCTTAGTGCCATGTCCAACTTGATGAGCAACGCCGTGCGCTACACCCCTCCGGGAGGGCAGATCCGTTTGGGTTGGCACGTCACCGAGGAAGGTTCTGCGGTGTTTTCGGTGAGCGATACAGGGCCAGGCATCGCGTCTGAGCACATTCCCCGGCTAACAGAGCGCTTTTATCGAGTGGACCGCAGCCGCTCTCGTGAGTCGGGCGGCACGGGCTTGGGTCTTGCCATTGTCAAACACGTGACCCAGCGCCATGGTGGTCAACTCCAGATCGGCAGTGAGCTTGGGAAAGGCTCTACTTTCTCTGTTGTTTGGCCAGCGGCCAGGGTCAAGCATGTTTGACCGGCGCGTCAGCAGCTTATCCGTCGGGGCTCAAGGTGCGAGTCGCTGATAGAGAAGCAGACTCTCCCGACGCTCTCCCAAGCGATAAACGCGAGCTTTGAACGCCCAATCTGTCAATGTGAGATGGCGCTCAACACCCCCTCGGTCCGACACCAAGGCGTATGAGCACAAGCTGGCGTCTGCTGATAGAGGTTGAACATCCAATCGCGCGTGATACCGCAGCGCTGCGATTTGGCTTTGTGTGAGATCGACTGCGTAGACACAGGATTGGCTTGGCAGCAGCTTGCCCAACTGTTGCACCATGGGGGCGTAGCTCCGGGCAAAGTTCAACAAGGGCATCCACAGCGTCATCAAAAGCAACCAGCACAAGGTGGTGCCAGCAGCGGGCAGCACCAAGCTTTTCCAAAGCGCGGGCCTGTGCGCGCCAGTGCGCCATACCACCAGGGCCATCCACCCCACGCTGGCCGCCAACGCCAGCGCAAAAGGCAGCGCATCAAACTCCGATTCAAAACCTGGGGCCAGTTTGGCCACGTTGGCCGCAGGCTTGGCCGGTGTGCCGGTTTGCATGGCTACCCAAACAACCCAAATCACAGCAGCGCAAGCGCTGAAAAACAGCAGCGCAAACCAGTCGATCAGGGCGCTTGCACTGCGCCGAAGCGTTGGCAGTGCAAATGCAGCGAGTACCGCCACCGACGACAGAACCGGCAACAAGGCGCGGTCCTTGTCGTCCAGCACCAAGCTCCCCCACAGGCCCATGGCCAAACCCCACAACGGCAAGGCCACATGGGCGCTGCCCAGTTGTCGACGCCAGCGCCACAAGGTCCAAAGAGCCAGTGGCCAAGCGGGCCAGCTGAACCACAGCTGCAATTGCAGCCAGCGTTGCCAGTCGTCGGCGTTGCTTGGCCAATGCACCGCCTTGGTGGGCAGCGCGCCCATTGACCAGGCCCACACAGCCAGCCCCAGAACAGACGCCAGCCACAGACCTGCAGTGGTCCAGCGCAAAGGGTGGGTGCGTGCTGCCTGCAAGCTCACCGCAATCCAGCCCAGCGCGAGCGGAATGGTGGCTTTGCCGTGGCCGGACAACAGCAAGCCGGCCACGCCCGCCATGAACAACACGGTGTTGATCCGTGCGCCGTCTGGGTTGGTGACTTGGCGTGCCACAGCCAGCATCAGCACACTCCAGCAGGCCAGTCGAACCACATCGGGTGTCACTTCATGGCTGAGTTGTGCCAAACCCAAACACGCCATCAACGCCAGCAAGGTCGCGTCGGCCATGGCCCGGGCGTAATCCACGGGTTTGGCTTCACCTCCAAAAGCAAATGCCACGGGTTGCGCCGCTGGCAATCGCGCCAAGTGATAGGTGGTGTACCAAGTGCAAGCCAGGGTCAGACCCAACAGCGCCGCAAAAGGGATGCGACTGGCCACTGCGGGGTCTAACCAGGGCAGCCCTTGGATGGCGATGGCACCCAACCAATAAGCCAGCCACCCCGCCGATTCAGCCGCGAAGGGCCCCAAGGACGGTTGCCACCAATCGCTGACGCCCGTGGCCATGGCGTGCATTACCCCAAAGCTGGCGATGTCGTGTTCTTTCCATGGAGCCCGTCCGACAAAGCCGGGGATGACATAGGCAAAACAAAACAGCCACACGGCCCAGCGCGGCAGGCGCCGCACAGCGGCTTGGGTGACGATGGCGGGGTTGGGCGAGTTCACGCTGGCATCTTAACGAAGAGGGGCAAGAGAGCAGGGGATCGAACGCACGAAAAAAAAGCAGCCCGAAGGCTGCTTGGGTGCACTGCGTGCCGCCTGAATCACTTGCTGGTGCGAGCGAAACGGTTGCGGAACTTCTCCACGCGGCCCCCCATGTTGTCGACCGACTTCTGGGTGCCGGTGTAGAAGGGGTGAGATTCGCTGGAAGTGTCAAGCTTGTACAGCGGCAGTTCACGGCCGTCGTCCAACTTGATGGTTTCCTTCGTGGGCGCGCACGAGCGGGTCACGAACTTAAAGTTGTTCGACAGATCGAGGAAACAAACCTCGCGGTAGTTGGGGTGAATGCCTTCTTTCATGGCTTTTCCTGTGGGTCAGCGGTGGCAGCCGCGTCAAAAACCATTTTCAACGTACTTGCCACTCGGGAAAACTATGTATTGTAGCACCTTTGGACAAGCTCACCCCCGCCGCGCTGCGCGCGACCCTTTCCAGTGGGCGATGCCTGTGGACCGGCAGAGCCGGATCCACGGCATCCTCGCGGCAGGCACGCGCGCCGGCGACAGATGTGCCAAGGCAAGAAGGAAACACCAGAGGTCGAACGGGGCGCTTGGGCAGAACGAAGCCGATCAGGCGAGAGGGGGCGCTGGCCCCGGAGCAACGCGGAACCGGCTCCGCCGGGTCGCAGGTGTTGTCCCCCGCGCAGCGCCGCAGCGGGGGGAAGTGCCGTCAGGCGCGCATGGGGGTGTTGTCGCTCACCCGCCGCGGCGCATCATGTCGAAGAACTCGGAATTGTTCTTGGTGGCTTTCATGCTCTTCAAGACCATTTCCATGGCCTCGATTTCGTCCATGTTGTACATGAACTGGCGCAGGATGCGGGTTTTTTGCAGGATTTCGGGCTGCAGCAGCAATTCTTCGCGACGGGTGCCGCTGCGGTTGAGCTGGATCGAGGGGAAGACGCGCTTTTCGTACAGGCGGCGGTCGAGGTGCACCTCGGAGTTGCCGGTGCCTTTGAATTCTTCAAAGATC
>JBEIEH010000218.1:0-4671 GCA_040383055.1 Burkholderiaceae bacterium | reverse complement strand
GGGTCTGATCTCCAACATCTTTGACGGCTATGAGCCACACAAGGGTGAGATCGCCAGCCGCAAGAATGGCGTTCTGATTTCCATGGACGATGGCGAAATCTTCACCTACGCACTGGGCAAGCTCGACGACCGTGGCCGCATGTTTGTGAAAGCCGGCGACCCGGTCTACGAGGGCATGATTGTGGGCATCCACAACCGCGACAACGATCTGGTGGTCAACGCCACCCGCACCAAGCAGCTGACCAACTTCCGTGTCAGCGGCAAGGAAGACGCGATCAAGATCACGCCCCCGATTGAGCTCACGCTGGAATACGGTGTGGAATTCATCGAGGACGACGAACTGGTCGAAATTACGCCCAAGAGCATCCGCCTGCGCAAGCGCTTCCTGAAAGAGCACGACCGCAAGCGCGCCGGCAAATAAGCCTGCACGATGACCACACTGCGCCTGAGCCACACCCAGGCCCTGTGGGGCATGGTGTTGGCGCCATTCATGTGGTCCACCGCCGGTGTGGTCACGCGCCAGTTGGAGAGCGCTGAGCGATTTGAGGTGACGTTTTGGCGCAGCTTGTTTGCGGGCTTGGCGCTGGTGCTCCTGTTGCCGCTGTTGCGCTGGTTGGACGGCAGCGCCACAGGGATGCTGGCCCGCACGCCGTGGTGGACACGTTGGTGGGGCATCAGCGTGGGTTCTCGTTCGTTCTGGCTGTCGGGCGCCTGTTGGTCGGTGATGTTCACCGCCTTTATGGTGGCTTTGACCATGACGAGCGTGGCCCATGTGCTGGTGTTGTTGGCCATCGGCCCGCTGTTGACTGCGGTACTGGGGCGGCTGGTGTTGCACCAGCGGCTGCCCACGCGCACTTGGGTGGCGGTGGGTGTGGCTGTGCTGGGCATCGTCTACATGTTTGGCAGCCAATGGCTCGACGCCATGGCAGACCCCAACATCGACAGCGCTCAATTGCTGCTGGGCACCGGTATTGCGCTGTTGGTGCCCTTGGCGGGGGCCATTAACTGGATTGTGGTGCAGCGCAGCCAGCAACAAGGGCAAACCATCGATCTGGTGCCGGCGGTCATGGTCGGCGGTTTGCTGTCGGCGCTGGCCACCGCGCCTGCATCGGTGCCGTTTCAAGCCAATGCCAGCGACGTGGCCTGGCTGGGATTTTTGGGCGTGTTTCAGTTGGCCATTCCGTGCGCCTTGAGCGTGGTGTGCGCCAAAGTGCTTAAGGCGGCTGAGGTGTCGCTGCTGGCGCAACTCGAGGTGCTGTTTGGCATCGGCCTGACGTGGGCGCTGGCGGGTGAAGAACCCGCCCGCCAAGTGCTACTGGGCGGGGCGCTGGTGATGAGCGCCTTGATCGCCAACGAGTGGCTCGGCTGGCATGATCGGCGTGGAACCCCTCTCATACCAACCGTCCGCCCCCACAACCGAGGAGACCCAACATGAGCACCCCATTTTCCAGCGACTGGATCGTCGCCGAGCTTCGCGGCCGTGTGGGCTGTATCACCCTGAACCGCCCCAAAGCGCTCAACGCCTTGTCGCTCGACATGGTGCGCGCCCTGACAGACGCTTTGCTGCGCTGGCAAGACGATTCCAATGTCCTGGCGGTAGTGGTGCGCGGCATGGGCAAAGAAGGGCCGTTTGGCGCCTTTTGTGCCGGCGGCGATATCCGCTTCTTTCACCAAGCGGCGTTGGCGGGTGACCCGACGCTGGAAGATTTTTTCACCGAGGAATACGCGCTCAACCACCTGATCCACACCTACAGCAAGCCCTACATCGCGCTGATGGACGGCATTGTGATGGGCGGAGGCATGGGCATCAGCCAAGGTGCGAGCCTGCGGCTGGTGACCGAGCGCACGCTGATGGCCATGCCGGAGACGAATATTGGTTTGTTCCCAGACGTGGGTGGTGGCTATTTCCTGAGCCGCACCGCTGGGCGATTGGGGGAATATTTGGCCTTGACCGGCCGGGTACTCAAAGGTGCTGAAGCGTTGATGGCGGGGCTCGCTGATGGCTTTGTGGACAGTGCTCGCTTGGCCAGACTGTGGGAATCGCTGGGCGAGACCCCTTTTGAAAGCGCCGAGGCGGTGCAGCGCTGGTGCCAGACCTTTGCCAGCGCGCCGGAGCTGCCACGCCACCCCTGGCCCAGCGCCGAGGTCGACGCCGCGTTTGTGCTGCCCACCGTGGCCGACATCCTGGCGCACCTGGAAGCCGCCGACAGTGCGTGGGCCAAGGACACCGCCGCCGTGTTGCGCCAGCGTTCACCGCTGATGCTGCATGTGGTGTTGGAACAGGTGCGCCGCGCGCGCGGCATGGGCCTGGCCGACGATTTGCGCATGGAACGTGATTTGGTGCGCCATTGCTTTCACACCCGGCATTTGCAGCGCACGGGTGCCAGCAGCGAAACGGTGGAAGGCATCCGCGCCTTGGCGGTGGACAAAGACCACACGCCGCGCTGGTCACCACAGCGGGTAGAGGACGTGGCCCCCGAGCACTGGCAGCCGTTTTTTGTGTCGCCGTGGCCAGCGCACGCCCACCCCTTGCGCCATTTAGGCCAGTAAGACACAACGCCCGTTCGGGACGCTCAGCGGTTGCGGTTTTTCAGGGCGCGCTCCACTTCACGTTTGCCCTCGCGGTCTTTGATGGTGTCGCGCTTGTCGTGCTCGGCCTTGCCCTTGGCCAAGCCAATTTCACATTTCACCTTGCCGTTCTTCCAATGCAGGTTCAGCGGCACCAAGGTGTGCCCCTTTTGCTCCACCTTGCCCACCAAGCGGCGAATCTCTTCCTTGTGCAGCAGCAGCTTTTTGGTGCGTGCGGCATCCGCGCTCATGTGGGTCGATGTGGTGCGGATGGGGTTGATCTGGCAGCCCAGCAAAAACAACTCGCCCTCGCGGATCACCACATACCCGTCGGTGATCTGCACCTTGCCTTCGCGCAGGGCCTTGACCTCCCAGCCTTGCAGCACCATGCCGGCCTCGTGCCGCTCTTCAATGTGGTAGTTGAAGAGCGCCTTTTTGTGCTCGGCGATGCGGCTGTTGCCGGTGGAGGCGCCTTTGGATTTTTTGTCGGAGGTGGCCATGTTGGATGCAAAAGGGGCAGGCCTGTGGTGGCCTGCGGGCGCGGCCTACAATGCGCTCGCGCGGATCTTGGCTGTACAGGTGAGGCGTCGATTGTATGAAAACGATTCACAAATCCGTCTTGCTCACCCACAGCGCAGCCGAGATGTTTGCGCTGGTGACCGATGTCGCACGTTACCCTGAGTTTTTGCCTTGGTGCAGCGAGAGCGCTGTGCTGGAGCAAACCGAGGCTGGCATGCTGGCGCGGGTGGGCATGTCCTTGGGCGGCTTGCGCCAGAGCTTCACCACCCGTAACCTGCACGAGGCCGACAGCGCGGTGCACATGCACTTGGTGGACGGTCCGTTTTCGATGCTTGAAGGCACTTGGCGTTTTGTGCCGCTGGGCGACGGTGGCCTCAAAGCTTGCAAGGTGGAGTTTGTGTTGCGCTATGCGTTTTCCAGCCAAACCTTGGCCGCTTTGGTGGGCCCGGTGTTTGACAAGATCGCTGGCTCGTTGGTGGACGCTTTTGTCAAACGCGCGGACCAAGTCTATGGCCAATGAAAGCGAGCTGATCAACATCACCGTGTGCCACTCGCTAGGCGCTCGCCAGGTGGTGGAAACCACCCACAGCGTACCGGCAGGCATCACCGTGGCGCAGTGGCGCACGGGTCATGATGAACCCACACCGCAAGCGGTGCTGGCGTTGTGGGGCCGCCCAGCGGACCCGGCACAGGTGCTGCGCGAGGGCGATCGCTTGGAATGGTTGCGCCCGCTCAAGGTCGACCCCAAAGTGGCGCGGCGCGAACGCTTCAAAGGGCAGGGCGCCAAAACCGCTGGATTGTTTGCCAGCCGACGCCCAGGAGCCAAGCCAGGTTACTGAGGTTCAGCCTGGCGCGCAATCGCTGCGGATAATGGACTCCAGTCGCTGCCGCTCACCGGCCAGCGCTTTGTCGTCCATGAACTCGCGTTCGCCCTTGTCGTTGACCGTTGCAATGCGCATGCCGGAATTCACGGTGATCAACGAGCGTCGGGCGCGTTGGCAATTGTCGGCGCGCTCGGCGGCCACACGGGCTTCGTCTGCCTTGACTTTTTTCTGCAACTCGGCCTCGGCCTTGAGGTCTTCCTCGGAGCGTGCACCTGCGACGGACGCACGCGGGCTCACCGGCTGTGCCGTCGCTGACGCCTGAGTGTCCACCGCTGTCTGACGCTTGTCAGCGCGGGGGCGGCTGACAATGGCGGCTTCGGGCACCGAGGGCGGCGGCGGGCGATCACTGAACACCCGGCGACCCGATTCGTCACGCCATTGCCACTGCGCTTGAGCGGGCATGGCCAGCGACAACAAGGCAGCGCATACGACCGCCGCACTCAATGTGTGGGTGTTTGGGACCATTTTCATAAGCAATAAGTGTAAACCTGACCAAGCGGCTGAGCGCATGTTCAGGGTTTGCCCTTGGTACAGGCGTTTACAATCGGTTTTTTGGAGATTTCTCCCATGCGCCTCCTTGGCAAAGCGCTCACCTTCGACGACGTTCTGCTCGTCCCCGCTTATTCACAAGTCCTGCCCAAGGACACCTCGCTCGCCACCCAGTTCACCCGCAACATCCGCCTGAACCTGCCCCTGGTGT
>JBEIEH010000217.1:0-4672 GCA_040383055.1 Burkholderiaceae bacterium | reverse complement strand
TTGGCCTTGCTGGGCCGCAACGGCTCGGGCCGCAGCACGCTGGCGCGCGCCCTCATGGGCCTGATCCCGGCCAACGCGCAGATCACCTGGCAAGGCCAGGCCCTGCACGGCCTGCCACCACACCAGCGCGCCCGCGCTGGCGTGGGCTATGTCAGCGAATCGCGCGACGTGTTTCCCCGCCTGTCGGTGCGGCACAACCTGCTGCTGGGCGAACAGCCCGGCCAGCGCCACCGCCCGCACGCGCTGGACGATGCGCTGGCCCTGTTTCCGGCGCTGGCGCGCCGCATCAACACCCCGGCCGGCGTGCTGTCGGGCGGCGAGCAACAAATGCTGGCCCTGGCCCGCTGCTGGATGGGCCAGCCCCGCCTGATGCTGATCGACGAACCCACCGAAGGCCTGGCCCCCCAGGTGGTGGCGCAACTGGCCCAGGCCCTGCGGCACTTTCAAGCCCAGGGCGTGGCGGTGCTGTTGATCGAACAAAAACGCCAACTGGCCCTGACCGTGGCCAGCCGCTGCGCCGTCATGGGGCATGGGCGACTGGTGTTCGACGGCACCCCCGACCAGTTGCTGGCGGACGAGGCGCTGCAGCGGGAGTGGTTGGCGGTGTGAGTGTGGGTGTTCGCAGCCATCGCCGGCCATGTTGGGGAGGTGGGAGATGGGGCGTGCCACTTGTCGAACTGTGACTTTTTGCCTAGTTTGAGCCCGCTTGATGCACCCGCTGTAGGCGGTTTTTCACCGGTTTCACCCCAGAATCCGTCCATCGTCGTTGAGGAGAACGCAAGTGGCTATGTGGATTGTTTTGGGCGTCATCGTGATTTTCTTTGCATATCTGATCAAAACTTACAACGGCTTGGTGGAGCTGCGGCAGCGCATCGCCAACGCCTTTGCGCAGATCGATGTGCAGTTGCAGCGCCGTTACGACCTGATTCCCAATTTGGTGGACACCGTCAAAGGCGCCATGGCGCACGAGCGCGAGACGCTGGAGGCGGTGATCGCCGCGCGCAACCAGGCCCAGGCGGCGGCCCGGGTGGTGATGGGCAGCCCGACCGACGGTGCGGCGCTGCAGCAGCTGGCCAACGCCGAATCGCAGCTCGGTGGTGTGCTGGGGCGGCTGGTGGCGCTGGCCGAGGCCTATCCCGAGCTCAAGGCGCAGCAGAACATGGGCCAGTTGCAAGAGGAGTTGGCCTCTACCGAAAACCGGGTGGCCTTTGCCCGCCAGGCGTTCAACGACGCGGTGATGTCGTACAACTCCCAGCGCGAATCCTTCCCCGACGCGCTGGTGGCGAGCCAGTTTGGCTTCAAGCCGGCGCAGATGTGGCGCTTGGAAAAACCCGAGGCCGCAGAGCCGGTGCGGGTGAGCTTCAGCCGCTGAACGGCACATAGCCGCCACCATGGATTTTTTTGAAGCGCAGGCGCAAGCGCGTCGCCGCTCGCGGCTGCTGCTGTGGGTGTTTGCCGGCTTGGTGGCCTTGGTGATGCTGGCCGTGTACGCCGGCGCGAGCCTTGGTGCCGAGCTGTGGGCGCGCTGGGTGCTCACTGCGCCCAAAGCCGCGTCGCGCTGGTGGCCCTTGGCCCTGGCGCTGGGTGTGGGTGGCACGCTGGTCGCGGTGACGGTGCGGCACCTGTGGGTGGCCTCGCACGGTGGCGGGCGCGCGGTGGCCGAATCGCTGGGCGCGCGCCGGGTGCGCCGCTCCAGTGGCGATGCGAACGAGCGCAGGCTGCTCAATGTGGTGGACGAGATGGCCATTGCCGCCGGTGTGCCGGTGCCGCAGGTGTATGTGATGGACCAGGACCCTGGCATCAACGCCTTCACCGCTGGCGCCTCGGCGCAGCACGCGGTGGTGGCGGTGACGCAGGGCGCGCTGGCCCAGCTCAGCCGCGATGAGTTGCAAGGTGTGGTGGCGCACGAAGTGGGCCATATCGCCAACGGCGACGTGGCCCTGAACCTGCGGCTGCAAGCGGTGTTGCAAGGCTTGTATGTGTTCTCGATGGCGGGGCGGGGCCTGATCGAAGGCGCCAGTTTGTGGCGGCGTGGTGAATGGCCGCTGTTGCTGGCGGGCGCCGCGCTGTGGCTGGTGGGCGCTTTGTCCGAAGGGCTGGGGCGGCTGCTGCAGGCGGCGGTGTCGCGCGAACGCGAGTACCTGGCCGATGCGGCGGCGGTGCAGTTCACCCGTTCGCGCGACGGGCTGGCCGGTGCGCTCAAACATATCGCGGCGCGCTCGGCAGTGGCCTCGCCCGCGCGCTACATGGCGATTCGGCACATGCTGCTCGATGCGGGCGAAGAGCTGACCGACTGGCTGCAAACCCATCCGCCCCTGCACCAGCGCATTCGCCGGCTTGACTCGCGCTTCACACCCGATCAGCTGCAGCCGTTGGTGGACGAACTGAAGGCCCTGCGCCATCCCTTGGGACAGGGCAGGGCGGCGCCGTCGCCCGACGCTGGGCAGCCTTTGGCTTTTGACGCCTCCAGTTCCGCAACGCCCAGCGAACCGTTGGTGGGCCAGCCCAACACGCTGTTGGCCGCGCTGCCCGATGGCTTGTTGGCAACGGTGTACCACCCCGGGGGCGCCATGACCGTGGCACTGGCCGTGCTGGCTCCGGTGCAGCCGGGTTTGTCCAAGGCTTTGGCGGTGATTGAGGCGCATTTGGGTGCCGACACGGCCGAGACGGTGGGAGCAAACGCTCGTCAGCTCGCGGCGCTGGACGGTTCGGCGCGGCTCACGCTGCTGGACATGGCTTTGCCGGCTTTGTCGGAGCTGGAGGTGCTCCAGCAGGAGCGTCTGTGCGAGCTGGTGCGCTGGCTGGTCGAGGACGACGGACGGGTCACCCTTTTCGAATACGTGTGCCAGCGTTTGATCCGCACCCAGCTGCGACCGGCTGAGCGCCAACCCGAGCGCGTCAACGCCAGAGCCTTGCACGAAGACCTGATGCTGTTGTTGGCGTGGCTGGCGCGAGCGGGTGCGCCGCAGCAGCCTGATCGCGCGCTGAGCGCTTGGACAGCCGGTTTGGCGGCAGCGCCGCTGGATGGACCGTGGCCCGGCGCCTTGCCTACTGACAGGCTGCAGGTGCAGCGCCTCGACGCAGTGCTGAACCATTTGACACACACGGCACCCATGTTTCGCGCTGGCCTGATGCGGGCCGTCAGCGCCACCGTGTGCGCCGATGGTCAGATCAACGCCACCGAGACCGCGCTGTTGCGCGTGCTGGCCCAGGCGCTGGATTGCCCAATGCCTCGCTGAAAATATCGATTCAGCGCGCGTAGGGCGGCACCGCGGCGATGGCCGCCCAGTGGGTTTCGATGACACCGCGCAGCGCAGCGCTGGGCACGCGGGCGGGGTCGCCCAAAAACTCGAGCGTGCGTTTTTGGTTGCGCGAAAAATGCACCGCCAGCCGCAACGAAGCGGCGGCGGTGGCGATCTCGTTGGTGTCGGCCATGAGTTCGGCCAGGTTGCTCCACGCGTTGGTGCGGGTGGGCGCCATCAAGAGCGCGCTGACCAGGTTTTGTTGGGCGCTGTCGTGGCGGCCCAAGCGCAGCTCGGCAAAGCCCAAGTTGTTGCGAATCTCGGCGTCGTTGGCGTTGGCCTGCACGCCCATGTCAAACATGCCATGCGCACTCACCCAATCACCTTGGTTGATGAGGTCGAGGCCTGCCTGGTTGTAGGTGCGGGCGGCGGTTTTGTCTTTCACCAAATGGGTTTGGGGGCGTTTGTCGCGCAGCAGGGCTTGCACGCCGGCCCAGTCGTCGGCTGCGGCCATGCGCAGCATGGTGTTGAGGTCGTCGGTGTTGAGCACCACCGCTGAAGCGTTGCCACTGTTGCTGATGGGGGGCGGCGCCTGCAGTTGCGCCACCCCCGGGGAAGGGGTGGCGCTGTTGCTGGGCAGCGAAGGTGTGCCCAGCGCTTGCCCCAGCAAGTAGCCGCCCACGGTCAGGGCCGCACCGGCCAGCCACCAACCCCATGTGGACGATGTTGTGGCCGCAGGCTGTGGAGCCACTGGGGGCAGGGGTGGTGTGGGTGATTCGCTCGGGGGCTCTTCGGCTTGTGGTTTGGGGACTCCCCATATCTGGGCCAACACCTGGTCGCGGCGCACGGTGTCGCCGACCTTGACGAGCAGCGCTCGCACTTGGCCTTCGCAGTCGCTGGGCACCTCAAAGATGAACTCGTCGGTTTCCACGCACATCACGCCTTGGTCCACCGCCACGGTGTCGCCCACCTGAACCATGAGTTCGCACACCACCGCTTCGGTGGCGTCGCCAAAGTCGAACAGGGTCAGTGTGTGCAGTGTGGCGCCAGGCGCGGCCTCGGGTGGTGGGGTGATGGTTGCAGCGGGTGCCGCTTCATAGACCGGCGTGGCCGGGGGTGTTGCGGCCACTGCGTCGATGGGCGCAAGCTCTGGCGGCTGCGCTGGTTGCGGTGCCGGGGCGAGTGCCGGGTTGGCTTTGGCGGATTCGTCGGCGCTGGACACCGCGGTGCCGCAGTGGATGCAGACCCGTGCGGTGTGGCGCAGGGTGGCGCCGCAGTGGCTGCAGAGCATGGCGGGGGTCTCCGGACGGTGCTTAGGCGGTGATGACAACGCCGCGCAGTTGCGCAAGCTGACGGATGAAGGCTTCGGCCGCTGCGGCGTTGGGTGCCAGGCCAAAGGTGACGGCGAGGTTGATGAGGGTGGCGAGTTC
>JBEIEH010000216.1:0-4691 GCA_040383055.1 Burkholderiaceae bacterium | reverse complement strand
TCGGTCGCCGCTGGTGGGGACGCGACAACCGGCACTGGTGCTGGCTCGGGCGCAGAAGCCGCTGGAGGCTGGGGCTGGGCCATGGGGGCGGGAGCAGGTGCCGGGGATGGTGCCAGCGTTGCGGGCGCCATGGCGAACACCAGTTTCGGCACCGCAACGGGCACAGCAGCCGGTCGCGCCTCAGGCGCTTTCTGGCTTTTTTTTTCCGCCGCAGCGGCTGGTTTAAACGCCAACAGCCGCAACAAGACCATGGTCAGGGCGGCGTATTCGTCCGGCGCCAGACCCAACTCGGCGCGTCCATGCAAACACAGGCTATAGAGCAGCTGGGTTTCATCCGGCGGCATCACAGCGGCCAAGCGGGCCTCTTCTTGTGCGTCGGAGTCGCTCAATTCGCCGGCGTCGACCATTTGGTGCACCGCCATGCGTTGCAACACCAAGGTCATTTCTTCCAAGGTTGAAGCAGCGCTCAGGCCCTGCAAACGCAACTGCTTGACCCCCTGCACCACGCGAGCACCATCCCCATGCGCCAGCGCTTCGATCAAAGACAACACGTGCCCCCGATCTACAGCACCCAACATTTGGCGAACGGTCAATTCGCTCAGGCTACCTCCGCCAAAGGCGATCGCTTGGTCTGTCAGGGACAAGGCATCGCGCATCGAGCCGCGAGCGGCACGCGAGAGCAAGCGCAACGCGCCCTCTTCCGCGGCAATGGCTTCTTGGCCCAGCACCGTCACCAAATGGGCGTGTACCGTCTCGGGCGCCATCGGTCGCAGGTTGAACTGCAGGCAGCGAGACAACACCGTCACCGGCACTTTTTGCGGGTCGGTTGTTGCCAGCACAAATTTCAAATACTCGGGCGGCTCTTCCAGCGTCTTCAACATCGCGTTGAACGCGGTGTTGGTGAGCATGTGCACCTCGTCGATCATGAAGACCTTGAAGCGCCCCTGCACCGGTTTGTAGACCGCTTGCTCCAGCAGGCCTTGCACCTCGTCCACTCCGCGGTTCGAGGCAGCGTCTAACTCGGTGTAATCAACAAAACGCCCCGCGTCGATGTCGCGGCAGGCCTGGCACACGCCACAGGGCTGCGCGGTGATACCCCCTTGACCGTCGGCTCCCACACAATTGAGCGACTTGGCCAAGATGCGCGACACGGTGGTTTTACCCACGCCACGGGTGCCAGTGAACAGGTACGCATGGTGCAGGCGCTGCTGCGTCAAGGCATTGCCCAGCGCCTGCACCACGTGCTCCTGCCCCACCATTTCCGCAAAATGGCGGGGGCGGTACTTGCGCGCCAGAACAACATAAGACATGGGGCCGGATTCTAAGCGGGCGCCACAGCGTTCTCGGAAGATTACTCGCCTACAATAGAGGGCGACGGGCCTTCCCGCATGGTGAAGCGGCCAACCGGGTCAGGTGGGGAACCAAGCAGCCCTAACTGTGGAGTCAGTGCCGGGGTCAAGGCTCGTCACCTTCTTCTTGTAGACGCTTTACCCTGCGTCCACATTCATACCAAAGGCCGCCTTAGCGGCCTTTTTTGTTGGGAAAGACAGGCTCAGCAGCGTTTGATCGGTGGACCGTCTTTCACGGGGGAGTCTGGCCAGGAGGATCGGGTTGCAGCATGTCATGGGCCGCCCAGCGCCCACTGGCCAAACACGCGGTCAACAAATACCCGCCAGTGGGCGCCTCCCAATCCAGCATCTCGCCAGCGCACCACACGCCAGGCAAAGCGCGCAATTGCAAGCCTGTCGTCATGGCGTCCAAGCGCACACCGCCAGCCGAACTGATCGCTTCGTCGATCGGGCGCGGACGCAGCAGTGTCAAAGGCAAGCGTTTGATGCAGCCTGCCACGGTCACAGGGTCGGTCCAGCGCTCTCGAGGCAGCACCTCAAACACCAAAGCCAGCTTGGCGCCATCGAGGCGCAGACGGCTTCGCAAATGGCTGCCCATGCTTTTGGCACCGCGGGGGTGTGCCACTGCGGCCAACACCTCGGCGTCGCTGCGGTCGGGCATCAAGTCCACATGAATCTGAACATGCCCGTCGCGCTCTATGGCATCGCGCAGCCCAGCCGATGCAGCGTAAACCAAGCTGCCTTCCAGGCCGGTCCGGGTGAGCACACATTCGCCCTTGCGCTCAAAACCCGGCGCGTGAAGCACCACACCTTTGAGCGGCGCACCTTCATGACCGTCTCGCAACGAAGGACTCCAGCCATCGCCCTTATGGTGCACGCCCGAGCCCGCCACATCAAAACCACAATTCGACGGACGCAAGGTGCGCATCCCCACGCCGAGGTCCGCCAACCACGCCTGCCACTGGCCGTCTGACCCCAAACGCGGCCACGAACCGCCACCCAATGCGAACAACACTCGCTGCGACACCACCGAACATGGCCCCTCAGGGGTGTCAAACTGCAGTTCGTAGGCACCGTGTGAGGTCCGCAACGCGGTACAGCGGTGCCGCATGTGAAAAACCACAGCCGAGCCGGAGGCAGGATGACGCAAGCGGTGCAACCAAGCGCGCAACAAGGGCGCAGCCTTCATGTCGACCGGGAACACCCGCTGTGACGAGCCCACAAAGGTCTCAATACCCAAACCCTTCGCCCAATCGCGCACGGCAGCGGCACCAAAATGTGCCAACCAAGGTGCCACATCTGCTCTCCGCTCGCCATAACGGCCGACAAATCGCTCTGCGGGTTCAGCGTGCGTGAGATTCAATCCCCCCAATCCAGCCAACAAAAACTTGCGCCCAACCGAAGGCATGGCGTCGTACACATCGACCCGCCAACCTGCCTCACTGAGCACCTCGGCCGCTGCCAAACCGGCGGGGCCGGCACCCACTATCGCTATCGAAGCCATAAACACCTTTGTGACGCGGGGAGAGTCACCCCAGTCCTGAACAACCTGTTCTTTCTGTCACAATTGGACCATGCCAAGAGACGACTTGGCTCCACGCAACACACATCCCAGCAACCGCACTGAGCACCGTTTGAGGTTCATTCATGGCCAGCGATCTGATCAAACACGTTACCGAAGCCAGCTTTCAGGCCGACGTTCTCGACTCCACCACCCCTGTGCTGGTGGATTTCTGGGCGGAGTGGTGCGGCCCTTGCAAAATGATCGCGCCGATCCTTGATGAAGTGGCGGGCAGCTACGCCGGCAAAGTGCAAATTGCCAAAGTGAACGTGGACAACGAAGGTGGCTTGGCCGCACGCTTTGGCGTTCGTGGCATCCCGACCCTGACCTTGTTCAAGGGCGGTCAAGTGGCGGCCACCAAGGTGGGCGCTCTGCAAAAATCGCAGCTGATCGCCTTCCTCGACGCCAACGTCTGAAGATCCAAGCTGGGTGCTACACGCACCCAGCCGCTTGGGCAGGGTGTCTTTGCTGTCATAATCGTTGTGGGTTGGCGATACATCAACCCAATTCCTTGTTGAGCCGGTCGTTCTGACCATCCACGCTCTCCCCCCTTTGTTTTTTCTACTCCCTACGGAGTGCATTCCATGCACCTGAACGAACTCAAGGCACTTCATGTGTCTGATGTGGTCAAACAAGCCGAGGCGCTTGAAATCGAGAACACCGGCCGGATGCGCAAGCAGGAATTGATGTTTGCCATCATCAAAAAGCGGGCCAAAGCAGGCGAATTGGTGTACGCCGATGGCATTTTGGAAGTGTTGCCCGACGGCTTTGGCTTCCTGCGCAACATGGACACGAGCTTTACCGCGTCCACCGACGACATCTACATTTCGCCGAGCCAGATTCGCCGTTTTAATTTGCACACCGGCGACATGATCGAGGGCGAAGTGCGCATCCCCAAAGACGGTGAGCGCTATTTCGCACTCAACAAACTCGACAAGATCAACGGTCTGCCGCCCGAGCAGAACAAACACAAGATCATGTTCGAAAACCTCACGCCGCTGTTCCCCAAAGAACAGATGCGCTTGGAACGCGACATCAAGGGCGATGAAAACATCACCGGCCGCATCATCGACATCATCGCCCCCATCGGCAAAGGCCAACGCGCTCTGCTGGTGGCGCCACCCAAGAGCGGCAAAACGGTGATGATGCAGCACATGGCGCATGCCATCACCGCCAACAACCCAGACGTCACCCTGATGGTGTTGCTTGTTGACGAGCGCCCCGAGGAAGTGACCGAGATGCAGCGCACCGTGCGCGGCGATGTGATCGCCTCGACCTTCGATGAGCCAGCCGCGCGCCACGTGCATGTGGCCGAAATGGTGATCGAACGCGCCAAGCGCCTGGTCGAGCTGAAAAAAGACGTGGTGATCTTGCTGGACTCGATCACCCGCCTGGCCCGTGCCTACAACAACGTGGTGCCCTCATCGGGCAAGGTCCTGTCTGGCGGCGTAGACGCCAACGCCCTGCAGCGACCCAAGCGATTTTTTGGTGCGGCGCGCAATGTGGAAGAAGGCGGCAGCCTCACCATCATCGCAACCGCTCTGGTCGACACGGGCAGCCGCATGGACGAAGTGATCTTTGAAGAATTCAAGGGCACGGGCAACTGCGAAATCCACCTCGAGCGCCGCCTGTATGAAAAGCGGGTGTTCCCGGCCATCAACCTCAACCGCAGCGGCACCCGCCGCGAGGAACTGCTGCTGCAACCTGAGGTGCTGCAAAAAACCCGCATCCTGCGCCAATTCATGTACAACATGGACGAAATCGAAGCGATGGAGATGGTC
>JBEIEH010000215.1:0-4719 GCA_040383055.1 Burkholderiaceae bacterium | reverse complement strand
CGAAGGCGTGCGCACCCCCATGGTGGACTACTGCGGCGCACTGGGCCACATCTCGCCCACCGACCTGGGCATCAAGGCCGCCCGCGAAGCCTTGAAGCGCGCGGGCATCGCCGGCAGCGAGATCGGCTCGGTCATCACCGGCAACATGGCGCCAGGCGACTTTGACCAGTTCTTTCTGCCACGCCACATCGGCCTGTACGCCGGCGTGCCCCAAGACGTGCCCGCCATCATGGCGCAGCGCATCTGCGGCACCGGCTTTGAGCTGTTCCGCCAGGCGGGCGAGCAGATCGAAGCCGGCGTGTGCGAGGCCGCGCTGGTGGTCGGCACCGAGAGCATGACGCGCAACCCCATCGCGGCCTTTGACCACCGCACTGGCTTCAAGCTGGGCTCGCCCGTGGGCTTCAAGGACTACATGTGGGAAGCCCTCAAGGACCCGGCCGCAGGCATCAACATGATCCAGACAGCCGAGAACTTGGCCAAGCAATACGGCATCAGCCGCGAAGAGGTGGACCAGTTCGCCAGCGATTCGTTTGCCAAGGCGGTGGCCGCGCAGCAGGCGGGCTTCCACGCGGGTGAGATCGTGCCCGTGGTGACGGAAAAATTTGAACTCGAAGGCTACAAGGCGCGTGGCATCAAGCTGCAAGGCAAGGTCACCGAAGTCGGCAGCGACACGCACCCGCGCATTTCGCCGGTGGAAGTGTTGGCCAAGCTAAAGCCCGTGTACGAAGGCGGCGTGCAAACCGGTGGCAACAGCTCGGCCCTGGTGGACGCGGCGGCCGCTTGTGTGGTGACCTCGGGCGCTTATGCGAAGGCGAATGGCAAGCGGCCGCTGGCCCGTGTGGTTGCGGCCGCCGCCGTCGGCGTGCCACCCGAGATCATGGGCATTGGCCCCGCGCCCGCGATTCGTTTGCTGCTGGAGCGCAGTGGCCTCACGCTGAACCAGATCGGCCGCTTCGAGATCAACGAAGCCCAAGGCGCGCAGACGCTGGCGGTCGGCCGCGAACTCGGCCTGGACCTGTCCAAGCTCAACGTCAACGGTGGCGCAATTGCCTTGGGTCACCCGCTGGCCGCCACCGGCGTGCGCCTGACCATCACCCTGGCGCGCGAGCTGCAGCGCTCGGGCCTGCGCTGGGGCATTTCCAGCGCCTGCGTCGGCGGTGGACAAGGCATCGCCCTGTTGATTGAAAACCCGGAAGGACATTGACATGAACATCCAAGGAACAGCCGCTCTGGTCACCGGTGGTGGCTCAGGCCTCGGTGAGGCCACCTCCCGTGAACTGGCCCGCCTGGGAGCCAAGGTCGCGGTGCTCGACCTGAACATGGACAACGCCCAGCGCGTGGCCCAAGACATTGGCGGCATCGCGGTCGCGTGTAATGTGTCGGACCCCGACAGCATGGCCCAGGCCATCGAGACCGCCGCCGCAGCGCATGGCCCGGCGCGTATCCTGATGCAAATCGCCGGCATCGGCTCGGCCAAACGCGTGGTCGGCAAGGACGGCAATGCCGCGCCGCTGGAAGACTTCGCCAAGGTCATCAACGTCAACCTGATCGGCACCTACAACGCCGCACGCCTGTTCTCAGCCGCCTGCGCCAAGCTCGACCCGCTGGAGGACGGCGCCCGTGGCGTGATGGTCTTCACCGCCTCGGTGGCCGCCTTTGACGGCCAGGTGGGGCAGCAGGCTTATAGCGCGTCCAAAGCCGGCGTAGCCGGCATGACGCTGCCGATGGCGCGCGATCTGGCGCAGCACGGCATCCGCGTCTGCACCATCGCGCCGGGCCTGTTTGCCACGCCGCTGCTCAAGCAACTGCCCGAACCGGTGCAGCAATCACTGGCCGCCAGCATCCCCTTCCCTGCCCGACTGGGCAAGCCCAGCGAATTCGCCGAACTGGCCTGCCACATCGTGCAAAACAACCACCTCAACGGCGAAGTGATCCGCTTGGACGGTGCGCTGCGCATGAGTGCAAGGTAAGCCCCCCGCGCCGCCTGCGGCGTCACCCCACCGGGGGGCGATGCCGCAGGCCCGGCCAAGCCGGTTCTGCGGCATCCTGGATTCCGACACTCTCGATAAAGGTTCTCCAATGACAAAAACCGTTGTGTACGAAGTGGACGTGATGTTCGGCGACTGCGACCCAGCCGGCATCGTCTTCTTCCCCAACTTCAGCAAGTGGATGGACGCGTCCTCGCTGAACTTCTTCGTCAAATGCGGCGTGCCGCCCTGGCGCGAGCTGGTCAAGACCACCGGCATCATCGGCACGCCGCTGCTGGAGATCCACACCAAATTCATGCGGCCCGCCACCTATGGCGAGCGGCTGCAGGTGCACACCAGCGTCGTGGAATGGCGCGAGAAGGTGCTGATCCAGAAACATGTGGTGATGCGCGGCGACACCGTGCTGTGCGAAGGCCTGGAAACGCGCGCCTTCTGCACCAAGCACCCGGACGATCCGGACCGCATCAAAGCCATCCCCATTCCGGCCGACATCAAGGCCTTGTGCAGCTGAAGCAGGAGACCCGCCCATGTACTACGAGCCTGGCAAAACCCCACATGGCCTGCCGCACGACCCGTTCAAGTCTTGTGTGGTGCCCCGGCCAATTGGTTGGATCTCCACCGTCGACGCACAAGGTCGCGACAACCTCGCGCCCTACAGCCAGTTCCAGAACGTGACGTTTGACCCTCCGATCGTGATGTTCAGCGCCAACCAGACCACGCAGGGCGAGCGCAAAGATTCGGTGCGCAACGCCGAGCAGATGGGCCAATTCGTCTGGAACATGGCAACCTGGGACTTGCGCGAAGCGGTCAACGCCAGCGCCGAAGAAGTGCCCCACGGCGTCGACGAGTTCGCGCGCGCTGGCCTGGAAAAAGTCGCCAGCCGCCTGGTCAAGCCCATGCGCGTCAAGGCCTCGCCGATCCAGTTCGAGTGTGAATACCTCAACACCTTGCGCTTCCCCGGCCGCCCGCCCATGGGCACGGTGGACGTGGTCTTTGGCCGGGTGATCGCCATCCACATCGACGACGCGGTGATCGACGCGAACGGCATGGTCGATGTGCTCAAGATCCGGCCCATTGCCCGCATGGGCTATTACGACTACACCACGGTGGACAGCAAGTTCCAAATGGTGATTCCGGGCAACAGCCAAGCCCTGCTCGCCGGCCTGGAGGGCTCGGGCGACAAGATCGCCGCGAGCCGCTGACATGGCCGGCTACACCGCCCCCAGCGCCGCCATGGCGCAGACCCTGATTGACGTGGTGCAAGCCCTGCCGCTGCTGCAGCCACTGCCCGCCCACCGCGACTGCGACGCCGACCTGCTGCGCCAAGTGCTGGATGAAGCCGGCCGTTTTGTGAGCGAAGTGGTGGCCCCACTCAACCGCAGCGGCGACGAGATCGGCGCCCAGTGGCGCGATGGTCAGGTCAGCATGCCGCCGGGATTTCGCGTCGCCTACCAGGCATTTTGGCAAGCGGGCTGGCCAGCGCTCTCGGCCCACCCCGACGATGGCGGCCAAGGCCTGCCGGTGGCGCTGGAGATGGCGCTCTACGAGATGCTGAGTGCCGCCAACCACGGCTGGACCATGGCGCCTGGCCTGCTCCACGGCGCTTGTGAATGCCTCAAACACCACGCCAGCCCAGACATCCAAGCGGTCTACCTGCCCCGGTTGGTCAGCGGCGAATGGCTGGCAACCATGTGCCTGACCGAGCCACATGCTGGCTCCGATTTGGGCCTGTGCGCTACCCGCGCAACGCCACTGCCCGACAGGCGCTATGCCCTCTCGGGCACCAAGATCTTCATTTCCGGCGGTGACCACGACCTCACCGACAACATCGTGCACCTGGTGCTGGCGCGTCTGCCCGACGCACCACCTGGCCCCAAAGGCCTGTCGCTGTTTCTGGTGCCGAAGTTCTACCCAGATGGCCAGCGCAGCGCCGTGGTGTGCGACCGCATCGAAGAAAAAATGGGCTTGCACGGCAGCCCCACCTGTGTGCTGCGCTTTGACGAGGCGAGTGGCTGGCTCATCGGTGAGCCGGGCAAAGGCCTGAACGCCATGTTTGTGATGATGAACGCGGCGCGCCTGCATGTGGCGATGCAAGGCATTGGCCTGCTCGACGCCGCGCACCAAAAAGCCAGCGCCTATGCACAAGAGCGGCTGCAGATGCGTGCACCGCAGCGCCCCACCGATCGGCGCGAAGCGGCCGACCCGATCGCCTGGCACCCGGCGGTGCAGCGGGTGCTGCGCACCCAAGCGTGTTGGGTGGCGCTGGGCCGGGTCATCGCCTACCGCACCGCGCTGGAACTGGACGTGGCCCACCACCACCCCGACGCCGAGCGCCGACAGCAAGCCGAGCGCTGGTGTGCGCTGTGCACGCCAGTGCTGAAATCGGCCTGGACCGACCAAGCCTTTTATGGCGCCAGCGCCTGCCTGCAGGTCTTGGGCGGGCACGGCTATGTGCGCGAATGGGGCATTGAGCAGCATGTGCGCGACGCCCGGGTGGCCATGATTTACGAGGGCACCAACGAGATCCAAGCCATCGACCTGCTGCTGCGCAAGACCCTGCCGGACGGCGGCGCGGCACCCACTGGCCTGCTCGATCAACTGATTGCTGAGCTGCACACGGCTGGTGCCGATACCCGATGCGCCGCTGCCGTGGTCGAGGTGCGCGACTGGCTGGCCAATCTGCTGCCCGCGCTGCAAGCTCCCACCAACTCTGAGGCCGGCCCACACTGGG
>JBEIEH010000214.1:0-4720 GCA_040383055.1 Burkholderiaceae bacterium | reverse complement strand
GATCGTGTCCCTGTCGTTCTACGGCATGTCCACCTTCGAAGGTCCGATGATGTCCATCAAGACAGTCAACGCGCTCTCCCACTACACCGACTGGACGGTTGTCCACGTGCACTCCGGCGCCTTGGGCTGGGTGGGTCTGGTGTCCATGGGTTCGCTGTACTACCTGATCCCACGCCTGTTTGGACAGAAGAAGATGTATTCGGTGCCCGCCATTGAACTGCACTTCTGGACCGCCACCATCGGCATCGTGCTCTACATCGCTGCGATGTGGATCGCCGGTGTGATGCAGGGCTTGATGTGGCGTTCGGTCAACCCCGACGGCAGCTTGACCTACACCTTTGTGGAGTCGGTCAAAGCCACCTTCCCGTTCTACGTCATTCGTCTGCTGGGTGGTCTGCTGTACCTGTTTGGCATGGTGGTGATGCTGTGGAACGTGGTGATGACCGCGCGCCAGGGTCGCATCGAGCCTACGCGCATTCCTGCCGTCAACCCCGCTCACGCTTGAGGAGAACAACAACATGGCCAGCAACGAAAAGCCGACCGGTCACGCCCGGATCGAGACCAGCAACTTCCTGATGATTGTCCTCATCACCCTCGTGGTGGCGGTGGGAGGTCTGGTGGAAATTGTTCCGCTGTTCTTCCAAAAATCGACCACCAAACCGATCGAAGGGCTTAAGCCCTACACCGCGCTGCAAGTCGCCGGTCGCGATGTGTATGTGAAAGAGGGCTGCTACAACTGCCACTCGCAGATGATTCGCCCCTTCCAGGCCGAAACCCTGCGTTATGGCCCGTACTCGGTGGCGGGTGAATTTGTGTACGACCACCCCTTTCAGTGGGGTTCGAAGCGCACCGGTCCCGACCTGCATCGTGTGGGCGGCCGTTACAGCGACGAATGGCACCGTATTCACCTGACCAACCCGCGCGATCTGGTGCCCGAGTCGAACATGCCGGCTTACCCTTGGCTGGACAAGAAGACCGTGGACGCCGCCGGCTTGCCCAAGCGCATGGAAGTGCTACGCACCTTGGGCGCTCCGTACACCGACGAGGAAATCGCCGCTTCGGTTGAAGCCGTCAAAGGCAAGACCGAGATGGACGCCCTGATCGCCTACCTGCAGGTGCTGGGCACCGCTCGCAAATAAACACGGAGGCTTGCCATGGACATCAACGACATGCGCAGCGCCGTCACGGTGCTGAGTCTGCTGAGCTTTGTGGGCATCGTGTGCTGGGCTTGGTCCCGGCGCAACCAAGCCAGCTTCGATGAAGCGGCACAGTTGCCGTTCCAAGACGAATAAGCCCACCCAACAAGAGAACCATCATGAGTGACTTTACAAGCGACTTTTGGCACCTGTTTGTTGCCGGCGCCACCTTGGTCAGCATCATTGCGTGCCTGATCTTGCTGTGGATCAGTGGCACCACCAAGGCTGCCACCCACGAGGACAACACCACCGGCCATGTGTGGGACGAAGACCTCAAGGAAATGAACAACCCATTGCCCAAGTGGTGGGTGTACTTGTTCATCATCACTTGTCTCTTTGCTTTGGCGTACGGCGCGCTGTATCCCACCTTCGGGAAGTTCCAGGGTGCCCTGGGCTGGTCGTCGCAAGGCCAACACGCGGCTGAGGTGCAAAAGGTCGAAGCCAAGCTGGCACCCGTTTACGCCAAGTTCACAGGCGTGTCCCCAGATCAATTGTCAAAAGACCCGCAAGCCATGGCGATTGGCGAGCGCTTGTTCATGAACTATTGCGCTCAATGTCACGGATCTGATGCCCGCGGAGCCCGCAGCTTTCCCAACCTGACCGACAAAGATTGGCTCTACGGCGGTGACGCAGCGGCCATCAAAACCACCATCACCCAAGGCCGCAACGGTGTCATGCCCCCTATGGCCGAGGCCGTGGGTGGGCCAGAAGATGTGCGCAACCTCGCGCACTATGTGTTGAGTCTGTCTGGCACACCGCACGACAGCGTGCGCGCCACCTTGGGCAAATCCAAGTTTGGTGCTTGCGCTGCATGTCACGGTATGGACGGAAAAGGCAATACCGCCATGGGCGCTCCCAACCTTACCGACGGCGTGTGGCTGCACGGTTGGGGTGAAGAGGCCGTCGTCAAAGCGATCGGCGGCGGCTTTAACAACCAGATGCCTTCCCAGGCGGCCAAGCTCAATGAAGCACAGATCCATGTCCTGACGGGTTATGTGATGAGTTTGTCGGGTAAGGCCAGCAACTGATGAAAGTCCTGCCAAGAAGGGGGTGATATCTCCTTCTTGGCTTTTTGTTTGGAACCGGTGTGACCCAAGCAGCAGATAAAGCCGATCACTCAGCAACCGAAGATGTGGTCATCTCTCTCTACCAATCGCGGCAGAAGATTTATCCGCGAGCGGTAGCGGGTTTGTTTTCCAAATGGCGCTGGGCACTGGTGTGGCTCACCCAGCTGGTCTTCTATGGCCTGCCTTGGCTGGTGTGGAACAACCGCCAAGCGGTGCTGTTTGATCTGGAGGCGCGTCGCTTCTACATCTTTGGGCTGGTCTTGTATCCACAGGATTTCATTTACCTGACTGGCCTGCTCGTCATCTCGGCCCTGGCCCTGTTTCTGTTCACTGCCATTGCCGGGCGTTTGTGGTGCGGTTACGCCTGCCCACAAACGGTGTACACCGAGATTTTTTTGTGGATCGAGAAGAAGGTCGAAGGCGACCGTTCGGCCCGCATGCGCTTGGACAAGTCCGATTTGTCGATGTCCAAGGTCGGGAAAAAGTGGCTCAAACACACGCTCTGGATCGTGTTTTCCTTGTGGACCGGTTTCACCTTTGTGGGGTACTTCACCCCCATACGTGAACTGGCCGAGATGAGTTGGATGTTGGCCTTGGGGCCTTGGCAGACTTTTTGGATCTTTTTCTACGGCTTTGCCACTTATGGCAACGCCGGTTTCATGCGCGAGCAGGTGTGCAAGTACATGTGTCCGTATGCGCGCTTCCAAAGCGCGATGTTCGACAAGGACACCATGATCGTGACCTACGACGAGGCCCGGGGTGAACCTAGGGGCGCTCGCAAAAAAGGCACTGATCCGGCCAGTGTGGGTTTGGGTTCTTGCATCGACTGCACTTTGTGCGTGCAGGTCTGCCCCACAGGTATCGACATCCGCAAGGGCCTGCAGTACGAATGCATTGGCTGCGGTGCGTGCGCCGATGTGTGCGACGAGGTGATGGACAAAGTGGGCTACCCTCGTGGCTTGGTGAAGTACTCGACCCAAAACGGCATGCAGCAAGGCTGGAGCCGTGCTCAGATGCTGCGCCGTGCCTTGCGTCCGCGCGTGCTGGTCTACAGCACGATCTTGCTGGTTATCACGGTGGCAGTTTTTGTGAGCTTGGCGCTGCGCACGCCGCTCAAAGTCGATGTCATTCGCGACCGTGGGGCACTGGCGCGCATGGTGGAGCAAGGTCGCATTGAGAACGTGTTCCGTTTGCAGGTCATGAACGCCACCGAATCCACGCAGCGTTACCGTATCAGCGTCTCGGGTTTACCCGGAATCGAGTTGGCATCGCCTGCCGAGGTTGAGGTCTTGCCCACCGAGGTTCGCTCTGCTGCGGTGCGGGTGCAAATTCCCCCAGGTGTGGCCTCTAGCGGTTCGCATCCCATTGTGTTTGACATTCGTTCTCAAGGGGAAGACGCTTCACACGTCAGCGAGAAAGCGGCCTTCTTGGTGCCGCGCTGAGTTGTCTCATATAGGATGTATGACATGAACAAGCCCCAGACTCCAGCTCCCAAGACGCAGCCAACGCCTATTTGGAAAGTGCCACAAGCGGTTCTGGTACCCGGTTTGTTGCTGGTCGGGGTGATCGCCACCACGGTGATGGTGGTGGTGTCCTCCATGGGGCAAGACCCGGTGCTCGACAAAGATATGTACGAACGTGAGCGCTTGGCTGCCCAATCGCTCCAAGGCGAGGCTCGAGCCAAAGCGCTGTTGGCCGCGCAGCCGGCCAATCAAGGGCGCAACCACGCTGCGTCACCCGTCTTGCCCGATTGATTGTTCTATCCCATCACACAAGGGGAGACCACCCATGATCAAACCTCAACGCTGGATGGCCATTTTGTGGCCAGCGTTTCTGATGGCGGGTGTGTTGGAAATGGTGGTGTTTGCGCTGATAGATCCCGTTGACCTGCACTGGCACGGTGCTGCGCTGGATTGGTCAAGACCGGCCATTTACACCACGGCGTTTTTTGTGTTTTGGGCGGTGGTGACAGCGGCCACGTTTTTGACGGCTGTGCTCAGCTGCTCGGCACGCGAAGTCAACGGTGCAGAAGACGCCGTCAACTGATCAGTCGTTGTTGCAGGGCGTGACGATGAGCTTGAGCGCCTCGGTATCGAGAATGCGCACGTAGCGCTGTTTGACTTCGATGATGCCTTCGTCGACAAACTTTGAAAAAGTGCGACTCACGGTCTCCAGCTTCATGCCCAAGTAGCTGCCAATTTCTTCGCGCGTCATGCGCAGCACCAGCTCCGACTGCGAAAAGCCGCGTGCGTGCAAACGTTGCACCAAATTCAACAAAAAGGCCGCCAGTCGCTCTTCAGCCCGCATACTGCCCAGCAGCAGCATGACGCTGTGGTCGCGCACAATCTCGCGGCTCATGATTTTGTGAACATGGTGTTGCAGTGTGGTGAACTCGCGCGAGAGTTCTTCCACCTGGTCGAACGGCATGACACACACTTCCGCATCTTCCAGTGCGAT
>JBEIEH010000213.1:0-4735 GCA_040383055.1 Burkholderiaceae bacterium | reverse complement strand
TCGTAAGCACGTGGACTACAAGGAAATCAAGCTGAAGTAATTCGGCCCTGACTTCTGGTCTCCCAACAAAAAACCCGCTGCCAAACAGCGGGTTTTTTGTTGCTGAAACAAGCTTGTCTCAGGGCCGCGTGCCTTGGGCAAGGCCACCGCGGATCCGGCTTGGCCGGTCCGCAAGTGGCGCCCCCTTGAGGGGGTCGCGCGCAGCGCGGCGGGGGTGGGTCAGGCCACCGAGCGCAGCTTCACCGAGAAATCGCGCAAGGCGGCGATGCCACTGTCTTCGGCGCGTTTGCACCAAGCGGCCAGATCGGCGGCCATTTGCTCGCGGGTGGCGTGGGTGCTCGACCACAGGGCACGCAGCTCTTCGCGCATGGTGACCATCTTGTGCAGCACGGCGTTGCGCTCCAACACAGCGGCCAGTTGCGGTTTGACGGCCTCTGGCACCTTGTCGTCATCGCGGTGCAGCCAGCGGCGCGCCGCCTGGAACAGGCCCGCGTCGGCGCTGCGGGTCTTCATGTCCTGCAGCTCGCGGGCACTGGCCTCGCGCAGCGCTTTGGCAAAACCGGCCATGACTTCGTAACGGTTGGCGATGATCGCTTCGAGCGTTTTCTCATCGGCCGGCTTGACGTCACCAAAGGCCAGTTTGGGCGGCGTCTTTTTGACCGTGGCCATGCCCAAAGCTTTCAGGACACTGATGTAGAGCCAACCGATATCGAACTCGTAGGGCTTGACCGACAGCTTGGCCGAGGTCGGGTAGGTGTGGTGGTTGTTGTGCAACTCTTCGCCACCGATGATGATGCCCCAGGGCGAAATGTTGGTGCTGGCATCCGTGGCCTCGAAGTTGCGGTAACCCCACCAGTGCCCAATGCCGTTGATGATGCCGGCAGCCGTCACCGGAATCCACATCATCTGCACCGCCCAGACGGACAGGCCAGCCACGCCGAACAGAGCTACGTTGATGATGAGCATCAAGCTCACGCCCAGCGCCGAATAGCGGGTGTAAACGTTGCGCTCCATCCAGTCGTCGGGGGTGCCGTGGCCATAACGGGCCATGGTTTCCTGGTTTTTGGACTCGGCGCGGTAGAGCTCAGCGCCCTTCCAGAACACGGTTTTGATACCAAACACGTGCGGACTGTGCGGGTCGCCCTCTTTTTCGCACTTGGCGTGGTGTTTGCGGTGGATGGCGGCCCACTCTTTGGTCACCTGGCCGGTGGTCATCCACAGCCAGAAGCGGAAAAAGTGGGCGGGAATCGGGTGCAGGTCCAGCGAGCGATGGGCTTGGTGGCGGTGCAGGTAGATGGTCACGCTGGCGATGGTGATGTGGGTCAGCACCAGGGTGATGATGATCAGTTGCCACCAAGTGGCACCGGTCAGGCCGTTGGACAAAAAGTGGATCAGTCCACCGGCAAAAGTCTCGAAGCTGTTCATTCCGTTCCAGTCGTCGCCCTTGATGGACGAGGAGCGCCAGCCACGGAGCCCGGCTGGCAAGGCATACACCTACAGATTCTAAGGTTGACCCCGCAAATCACCAATCGCCTTTTTGCATTACAAAATCAGGCTGTGCGCTGCCACACGGCGGCAAAAAAGCCGTCGGTGCCGTGCCGGTGCGGCCACAGGCGCAAACAGCCGTCAGCGCAGAGGTCTGCTGCGCAGGCCACACCAGCGTTTTGCAGCAGTTCATCGACGGCCAGCGGCTGAAAGTCGCGCTGCTCGGCCGAAAAGGCCTGGGCCACGGCTTGGTTTTCGTGGGACAGCAGACTGCAGGTGGCGTAGACCAAACGGCCACCCGGCTTGAGCAGGCGCGCCGCGCTGCGCAAGATGCGGCCTTGCAGTTCGGCCAGCTCGGCCACGGTCTGCGGCGTTTGGCGCCATTTCAGGTCGGGGCTGCGGCGCAAGGTGCCCAAGCCAGAGCACGGCGCATCCACCAAGACCCGGTCCATCTTGCCGGCCAGTCGTTTGATGCGCTCATCGCGCTCGTGCGCAATCGCCACTGGGTGAACGTTCGACAGGCCGCTGCGGGCCAGCCGGGGCTTGAGCGCATCAAGCCGGTGGCCCGAGGTGTCGAAGGCGTAGAGACGGCCGGTGTTGCGCATGGCCGCGCCCAAGGCCAGGGTTTTGCCACCGGCGCCAGCGCAAAAATCGGTGACCATCTCGCCGCGCTTGGGCGCCAGCAGCAGGGCCAGCAGCTGCGAGCCTTCGTCCTGCACTTCAACCCCGCCCTGCACAAAAGCGGGCAGTTTGGCCAGCGACGGTTTGCCTTGCAGGCGAATGCCCAGCGGCGACCAGGCGGTGGGCTCGGCCTGCAAGCCGGCGTGTTTCAGTGCCGCCAGCGCGTCTTCGCGCTTGGCTTTAAGGCTGTTGACGCGCAAGTCCAATGGCGCGGCCTGCAGCAGGCTGGCGGCCAGAGCGTCGAATTCGCCACCGACCTCAGCGGCCAGCGCCTGGGCCAGCCAGTCGGGCAGGTTGTGGCGATGCGGCGCCAGCCACTGGTCGGCGGGGGTGGACAGGCAGGTGTCGAGCCAGGTTTTTTCGGGCTCCGTGAGCGCGCTTTTGAGGAAGTCGCGGTCGCCGGGAAAGCCCAGAATGGCCAAGCGGCGCCATTTGGAGCCGCTGCCCGAGCGGGCCAGAAACTCAAATTTCAGGCGCTCGCGCAGCACGGCGAACACGGTGTCGGACAAGGTGGCGCGTTCGCGCGGACCGAGCGATTTGTTCTCGCGGAAGTGCCTCGCCACCACCGCGTCGGCGGGGTGGGCGAACTGGAAGACTTTTTCGATCAGGCTGGCGGACTCCAGCAACAGGGCTTTGGGATGCATGGGGTGTATTGTCGTTGCTCCCTCTCTCCTTTTTGCGCTGTCGTGTTTCGCTGTGTTGCGCTCCACCGGGTTGGCGAAGGCGGACGGGGTGGGTGTCTGGTCTTCGGGCCACGCTCGCGGGCGGCCGACCAAGGTGCGCTCACCGTGTTTCGTCAACGCCGTTGTGGGTGCGCGCGCTCTGTGGCAACCCCGAACGGGCCCTGCGTCCAGTCACCCGCCCCATCCACCCCACTGACCTTGGCTTACTCGCCGCAGCTTTGCCGCAACATCGGTTACTGGGCGTTTGGCAGCACCTTTGGTTCCTGGTATTTCTCGTGTTGGCGCGCCCACTTTTCCTCACGGGTGGGTGGCGGTGGGTGCGGGCAAGGGCCCATTCGCGGTTGCCACAAAGCGGGCTCACCAACCAGGGTGTTGACGAGACAGCGGCAGCGAACCAGACAAGCACGCCCGCGAGCGTGGCCCGTCGACCGCAACCACCGCCACCCACCCGGCACGAGGTCGAAGAGAGCGACACCACGAACACCAACCACCCACGAAAAAAAGAGGCGACAAGCATGCCGTGGAACGGGCTTTGACCGGCCACTGGCATCGTCCCCCTGGGGGGAAGCCGCGCAGCGACGCAGGGGGGACCGATAATCGAGGGCTATGTCAGACATCGCCCAACAGGTGAAGCGCCGCCGCACCTTCGCCATCATCTCCCACCCCGACGCCGGTAAAACCACCCTTACCGAGAAGCTGCTGCTGTTCTCGGGCGCCATCAACATCGCGGGCTCGGTCAAGGCACGCAAAGCCGCGCGCCATGCCACCTCCGACTGGATGGAGATCGAAAAACAACGTGGCATCTCAGTCGCCTCGTCGGTCATGCAGATGGAATACCGCGACTGCGTCATCAACCTGCTCGACACGCCGGGCCACCAAGACTTCTCTGAAGACACCTACCGCGTGCTCACCGCGGTGGACGCGGCTCTCATGGTGATCGACGCCGGCAACGGTGTGGAGCCACAAACCCGGCGCCTGCTGCAAGTCTGCCGCTCGCGCAACACCCCCATCATCACCTTCGTCAACAAAATGGACCGCGAGGTGAAAGCGCCGCTGGACCTGATGGACGAAATCGAGCGCGAGCTCGGCATGACGGTGGTGCCTTTCACCTGGCCGGTCGGCATGGGCAAGACCTTCCGCGGCGTGTACGACCGCCGTGAAGACCAGATGCGGGTATTCGCCGCTGGCGAAGACCGCCGCGGTGGCGATGAGGAAGTGCTCGCCGGCATGGACAACCCGGCAAGCGCCGAACGCTTCGGCATGGAGTGGAGCGCCGCCAAGGACGAAATGGAACTCGTCGAAGGCGCTTCGCCGGCCTTTGACAAGGACGCTTTCCTGCAAGGCACACAGACGCCGATGCTGTTCGGCTCGGCGGTCAACAACTTCGGTGTGCGCGAGGTACTCGATGCACTCGTCGATCTGGCGCCCCCGCCCGGCGCCAAGGCTGCGATCCAGCGCACGGTGGAGCCGGTCGAGCCCAAGTTCAGCGGCGTGGTGTTCAAGATCCAGGCCAATATGGACCCGGCGCACCGCGACCGCATCGCCTTTGTGCGTTGCGCCAGCGGCCACTTCGAGCGCGGCATGCGCTTGAAGGTGGTGCGCAGCGGCAAGGAACTGCGGCCCAACACGGTGGTGAGCTTCTTGAGCCAGCGCCGCGAACTGCTGGACGAGGCCTTTGCCGGCGACATCATCGGCATTCCCAACCACGGTGTTCTGCAGCTCGGCGATACGCTCACCGAAGGCGAAGCGCTGCAGTTCACCGGCCTGCCATTTTTTGCGCCCGAAATCATCCGCAGCGTCGAAGTAGCCGACCCGCTGCGCAGCAAACAGCTGCGCGCCGGCCTGACCCAGCTCGGCGAGGAAGGCGCGATCCAGGTGTTTCGCCC
>JBEIEH010000212.1:0-4780 GCA_040383055.1 Burkholderiaceae bacterium | reverse complement strand
GCCGTCGCGAGCCACAAAGCTGGCGGCGATCGCGGCGTCCAGGTCGGCCGCTTGCACGTCCTGCGGCGCCTTGCCTTCGAGCACCGCTTCGAGCTTGGGCGCGCGGCAAGGCGCGGGTGCCAGGCCGTTGTAGGCGAGCTTCACGCCCGCGAGCTTGCCGCCCTTGAACGTGTAGCTGATGGCAGCGCAGGTGGCCGAAATGTCTTGCTCGAAACGCTTGCTGACCTTGTGCGCGCGAAACACCTGACCGGCGACTGGCTTGGGCAGCTCGATGGCCTCGATGAATTCGCCGGCTTGCAGCACATTGCTCTTCTGGCCGGTGTAAAAAAGGTCGAGCGCCACCGTTCGAGTCTTGTCGCCGCGGCGCAGCACCAACGTGGCGCCCAGCGCCATCAGGCAGGGCATTGAATCCCCGATCGGCGAACCGTTGGCGATGTTGCCGGCCAGCGTGGCGGTGGAGCGAATCGGGGGCGAGCCAAAGCGGCGCAGCACTTCGGCGAAGTCGGGATAAGCGTCGGCGATCAGGCCTTCGACGGTTGCCAGCGACACGGCGGCGCCAATGCGCCAAGCCTTGGGCGTCTCGCTCACTTGACGCAGTTCAGTCACGTTGCCCAGGTACATGATGTGCTCGGGCCGGCTGAACTGTTTGTTGACCTGCAGACCGATTTCGGTGCTGCCGGCTAAGAGCGTGGTGGTCGGGTGCTTGACCAAATAGTCGGCCACTTCGGCCAGCGTGGCTGGCGAGACAAATTCGTTGCCCTTGCGTGTGCGCACCACCGGCTGCACGATGATCTCGCCGTCCAGGCTCAGGGTCGGCGTCTTGCTACGGGCGATGTCCTTGAGCAGCGGGATGTCGGCGCTGTCGTCGATCTTGAGTTCCGACGAGCGCTCACAGGCTTTGGCGGCGGCGTCGATGATCGGCTTGTAGCCTGTGCAGCGGCACAGGTTCCCCGAGAGCGAATCGGTGATCTGCTGGCGGCTGGGCTTGGGCAGCACCTGCACCAGATTGACCAGGCTCATCACAATGCCGGGCGTGCAAAAGCCGCACTGCGATCCGTGGCACTTGACCATCTCGTCCTGCACCGGGTGCAGCGTGCCATCGGCCTTTTTCAGGCTCTCGATGGTCTTGACCGATTTGCCGTCCAGCGAGGGCAGCAGCTGGATGCAGGCGTTGACCGGCACATAGTTCACCGCGTTGCCGGCCTCGTTGAGTTCACCCACCATCACCACACAGGCGCCGCAATCGCCCTCGGCGCAGCCCTCCTTGGTGCCGGTGCGGTGGAGTTGTTCGCGCAGGTAGTCGAGAACGGTGGTGGTGCGGCGCTCGCCCTGGGCTTCGACAATGCGGCCGTCGAGCACAAAGCGCACGGTGTTGGTGACTTGGGTCATGGTGCGGGGGTGGGAATCAAAAGCAAAACCCGCATTTTATTTTTTTTGGGGTGCTTATGGGTTTTTTCTTATGCAACCCATATGACGATTCATATACCGACATTCACACCGTGGTCAGCAACTGCGCCGCCACGCTGGCGGCAATTACCGCCGGCTGCTTGCCCACAATGCCTGGCATACCAATGGGACAGGTGATGTGCGCCAGCTCCTCGTCGCTGAACCCTCGCTGGCGCAAGCGGCTGCGGAACGTGGCCCATTTGGTTTGGCTGCCGATCAGCCCTACAAAAGGCAAATCGCCCTGCGTGCGCTGACGCAACAAACAAGCTTGCACCACGTCCAGGTCTTCGGCATGCGAAAAGCTCATGATCAACAGCCGTGAACCGGGCGCGAGATCGGCCACCGCCGCCTGCACTGGGTCGGAGTGCTCGCATTCCACATTGACGGGCACCTCGACCGGAAAAATCTCATCGCGGCTGTCGATCCAGCGCACCACAAACGGCAGCGGCGCCAAGGCCGTCACAATCGCCCGCCCCACATGTCCACCGCCAAACAGCGCCACAGGCCAGCTGGGTGGGCGCAAGCGCTCGGCCAAGCCGTGGGTTTGCCCAGCGGCCAGCGGCTCAAACGATAAACGCACCCGCCCACCACAACACTGCCCCAGGCTGGGACCCAAGGCGATGTCTTCTGACCACGGCTCGGTGACTTGCCCCAGGCGCTCGCGGGCTTGGGCAATCGCCTGCCACTCCAAATGCCCACCGCCCACCGTGCCCCAGACCGTGTCAGAACCCACCGCCATCCAGGCACCCGCCTCGCGCGGCACAGAGCCCTGGCCATGGGCCACCGTCACCAACACCGCTGGTTGGTTCAAAAGATGTTGCAGAAAAGGCGCAAGGTCATTCGACATGGTGCAAAAAGTCGGTTCACAATTCGGTCCCACCGGGCCCTTGGGCCTGATTGTCGTCTCACCCGCTCACGCCCACGACCTTATGCCACAGACGTTCACTGCGACCGCCCGTTTTTCCGAAGACACCACGCGCGGTGTGCTGCGCGGCATGGCATTGGTGTCCGCGCTGTGGCTGGCCTCCTGCGCCAGCCCGCCACTGCCAACAACGCCGCCGGCTCCCGCGCCGGCACCCGCACCAGCGCCAGCGCCCACACCGGCACCCGCGCCAGCTCCCGCACCCTTCAGTGGCCCGGTGTCAGAGGCCAACACGCCGCGCGAATACCGCCGCGACGGTGCGCAGCACATCTACCGCTTGCACGGCGCACGCATTTACAAAGGCAAAATGCCACCGCTGTTGCAAGGCGTGGGCACCATGCAGTTGGAACTCGACGGCCACGGCAACATCCGTGCGCTCAACTGGATGCGTCCGCCCAGCCATGCAGATGCCAAGGCGGAGATCGAGCGCTTGGTGCGCGCATCGGCGCCTTTCCCTGCGCCCAAGCGCATGGGCCGGGTGGTCTACACCGACACGTGGCTGTGGGACAAAAGTGGGCGTTTCCAGCTCGACACACTGACGGAAGGTCAGCGAGACCGCTGACCCCTCAGCACGCCGCCGCCATCGGAGCGCGCAGGCTCTGTCGCAGACGCGGTGGAATCGGCCGTGCCGGGCCAATCGCATCGCCCGACAGCGGGTGACGCCACAGGCGGCGCGGGGGGAATCGTTTTTAGCTGCCCCGGTAAGTGGAATAACTCCAGGGGCTGACCAGCAGGGGCACGTGGTAATGCTGGTCGGCGTGGGCCACGCCAAAGTCCAGCGCGACCCGGTTCAAAAAGTTGGGCTCGGGCAGGGTCACCCCTCTGTTGGCAAAGTAGGCTTTCACGTCAAATACCAGCCGATAGGTGCCCACCTTGAGGCTGGTGTTGTCGTAGAGCGGGCCATCTGGGTTTCGGCCGTCGCTGTTGAGCACCAAACGCTTGACCAGCGTGGCCTGATCGCCATCGGTGGTGTAGAGCTCCACCTGCATGCCAGCGGCCGGACAGCCGTGCATCGTGTCCAGAACATGAGTGCTCAATCCCATCGGGTTTCTCCTGATAAATCGACATCCAAAAGCGGTCGACCAAAGTGTATACAGTTTTGCGCTTTGAGGCTATCATCTGCGCATGGACAACCCCTCCAGCACCCATCTGATCGTCGAGTCGCTCACCCGCGCCATCGTCGAACACCGCTTGCTGCCCGGCACCAAGCTTGCCGAGCAAAAGCTGGCCGACCACTTTGGTGTCTCGCGCACCTTGGTGCGCCAGGCCCTGTTTCAGCTGTCGCAAAACCGCTTGATCCGCTTGGAGCCCGCGCGCGGCGCTTTTGTGGCCTCGCCTTCGGTAGAAGAGGCCAAACAAGTGTTCGCGGTGCGGCGCATGCTGGAAATTGAAATGACGCGGGCCTTTGTGCGTCAGGTAACACCCACCAAGATCAAGGCGCTCAAAGACCACCTGGCGATGGAGCGCAAAGCGGTGGCCGGGCCTGACGTGTCGGGCCGCACCGAGCTGCTGGGCGACTTTCATGTGCGCATGGCCGAACTGATGGGCAACAAGGTCTTGGCCGAGCTGCTAGGCGACCTGATCTCGCGCTGCGCGCTCATCACCCTGATGTACCAAAGCGCGCGCGCGGCCGAACACTCAACCGATGAACACGCCGAGATTGTTCAGGCACTGGCCAACAAAGACGAAGCGCTGGCGGTGCGCCTGATGGAAGAGCACCTGCAGCACGTCGAAGCCCACCTGATCTTTGACCGCACCCCACCCACCCACGATATTTCCCTCGCCTTGTCATGAGCGTGTACGACTCCACCCTGCCCTATCCCCGCGACCTGATCGGCTACGGCCGCGACGTGCCCCACGCCCAATGGCCAGGCGGCGCCCGCGTGGCGGTGCAGTTTGTGCTGAATTACGAAGAGGGCGGCGAAAACTCGGTGCTGCACGGCGACAAGGCGAGTGAGCAATTCTTGTCGGAAATGTTCAACCCAGCCGCTTTCGAAGCCCGCCACATCAGCATGGAAGGCATTTACGAATACGGCTCGCGCGCGGGGGTTTGGCGACTGCTGCGCGAGTTCGAAAAGCGCGGCCTGCCGCTCACCGTGTTTGGTGTGGCCACCGCGCTGCAAAAACACCCCGATGTGACCGCTGCCTTCCAAGAGCTGGGTTACGACATCGCGTGCCACGGGCTGAAGTGGATCCATTACCAAAACATCGACGAAGCCACCGAGCGCGCTCACATGGCCGAGGCCATGCAGATCATCGAAAGCCTGACCGGCGAGCGGCCGCTGGGTTGGTACACCGGCCGAGACAGCCCCAACACCCGACGCTTGGTGGCCGATCACGGCGGCTTTGAATACGACAGCGACTACTACGGCGACGACCTGCCGTTTTGGATGAAGGTGCGCAAAACCGACG
>JBEIEH010000211.1:0-4801 GCA_040383055.1 Burkholderiaceae bacterium | reverse complement strand
CCAAGGCCCGCGAACACAAGCCCAAACTGATCGTGGCCGGTGCCTCGGCCTACTCTCTGCACATCGACTGGGCGCGCTTTGCCAAGGTCGCCAAAGAAGTCGGCGCGATCTTCATGGTCGACATGGCCCACTACGCCGGTCTGGTGGCCGCAGGTGTGTACCCCAACCCCGTGCCCCACGCGGATGTGGTCACCTCGACCACCCACAAGAGCCTGCGTGGCCCGCGCGGCGGCATCATTTTGATGAAAGCCGAGCACGAGAAAGCCATCAACAGCGCCATCTTCCCCGGCCTGCAAGGCGGCCCGCTGATGCACGTCATCGCGGCCAAGGCGGTGGCTTTCAAAGAAGCGCTGCAGCCCGAGTTCAAGGCTTACCAGGCCCAGGTGGTGAAAAACGCCCAAATCGTGGCCGAGACCCTGACCCAGCGTGGCCTGCGCATCGTCAGCGGCGGCACCCAAAGCCACGTCATGCTGGTGGACCTGCGCGCCAAGGGCATCACCGGCAAGGAAGCCGAAGCCGCTTTGGGCGCGGCGCACATGACGATCAACAAGAACGCGATCCCGAACGACCCTGAAAAGCCATTCGTGACCAGCGGCGTGCGCATCGGCACCCCGGCCATGACCACCCGCGGCTTCAAGGACGAGGAAGCGCGTGCGACCGCCCACCTGATCGCCGACGTGCTGGACAACCCGCGCGACGAAGCCAATATCGCCGCCGTGCGTGCCAAGGTCAACGCCCTGACCGCGCGTTTCCCTGTGTACCGCTAAAAGTCTTTATGAAGTGCCCGTTCTGCGGCCATTTGGAAACCCAGGTGATGGAAACCCGGGTGTCCGAAGACGCCGACTTTGTTCGGCGCCGCCGTCAGTGCGGGCATTGCGAAAAACGCTTCACCACCTATGAACGGCCAGAAGTGAGCTTTCCGGCGGTGGTCAAAAAAGACGGCCGTCGCGTGGACTACGTAGCCGCCAAGTTGCGCGGTTCGTTTACCTTGGCGCTGCGCAAGCGACCAGTGAGCACCGAACAAGTTGACACGGCCATTGAGCGCATTGAGGAAAAACTGCTCAACCTGGGCAGTCGGGAAGTCGCAGCGACCAAAATCGGTGAAATGGTGATGCGTGAGCTCAAAAAGCTCGACAAAGTCGCCTACATCCGATTTGCCAGTGTCTACCGAAGCTTCGAAGACATCGACGAGTTTCGTGCATTGGTTGACGAAGTCCGCCGCTGATCGGCAATGAACGCTGGCGTATTCCCTTTTTGAAGGGGAACTTCGGCACAATCGGTGCATGTTTGTCCGCCACGTCACCCCCCGTTTGACGCCACCGCGCGCGCCGCAGTATCGCCATCAGCGATGCCGGGGAGTGAGCCTGCTTGAGATGATGATCGTGGTGGTGATCGTCGGCGTGATCGCGAGCATTGCCGCGCCCAACTTTCAAACGATGATTCAAAACAGCCGCATGACCACCGCAGCCGAGAGTCTGCGAGACGCGGTCATGCTGGGCCGAACCGAGGCGATCCGCAGAGGCTCTCAAGTGACGTTGAGCGGCACAGGCAGCCCCGCGTGGACCCAGGGCTGGGAACTCCAAGACCTCAACGGCGGCCGCATCCGCGAGGGGCAGTTTGTTGATGGCTTGGTGATCAACTTGGTCAATTCGCCCACTGGGGCCAATGCGATTGTGTTTCGTCCCAATGGCGTCATCAACAACACGCCGGCCACAGACATGTACCTGCTGATCACTGCAGCCGGGACCACGGCACAGCGCGCGGTCAGACTCAACAGAGGCGTATCGGTGTGCAAAGACGGCGACAAGGCCAAGGGCGATGCGAATTGCCCCATCTGACGCCGCACTCACCGTACATCGGGCTGGTACGCCCTTTTATCGACAAGCCAGTGGGTTAATGGTCGCCTCACGGGCCCCGGTGGCAACATCGCGTCAAACAACACATGCTCTCAGGGGGGCATATGACGCGTTCGCGAATCGGTGGCTTTGGGCTGCTGGAATTGCTGACGGTGACGACGATCGTGGCCGTACTGGCTTCGATTGCTGTGGTCTCTTGGGTGGACACTGTGCGTCGGATCAGGGTCGACTCAGCGATCACTCGCTTCACCACCAGCCTATGGCACGCTCGCAGTGAAGCGATTCGGCGGGGAGCTTGGCTCGTGGTGGAACGACTCGACGACTGCCCCACACGCAACTGGTCATGTGGCTGGTTGACTTATGAAGACCTCAACAACAACGCATTGCTGGATAAGGAAGACAAGGTGATTCAAACCACAGAGGCTTGGCCAGAAGTGCAGATCCGTGTCAATGCCAATGGCCTGCGACAGCGCATTCGTTTGGCACCGAACGGGACCTCTCATGCGGTCTCAGCAGGCTCCTTCTTTTTTGAACACATTGACAGCAAAGCCTGTTCGCGTTTGCTGTTCAGTTCGGGTTTGCGATGGAGACGCGAGGGGTGCGCATGAAAAGACTGCACACGCAAACGGGCGTGTCTATGATCGAGTCGTTGGTGGCGATTCTGGTGCTGGCCATCGGTGTGATGGGTCTTGCAGGCCTGCAAACCCGCAGCTTGGTCGAGACACGTCTGACCAATGCCCGAGCCAACGCTCTGCTGCTGGCTAATGATTTATCGGAGCGCATGAGACTCAATCGGGCTGCTGCGCTTTCGTCAGTGTCTACTGATCGCTATGACTTGGCGTTCGGCAGCAGTATTGCAGGAAGCCCTCCTGATTGCATTGCGAATACGTGCACGTCGAACAACCTTCGCACTTTCGACCTCAACGAATGGACGCGCAACTTGCGTCAGTTGCTTCCCGGCGGAGAAGCGCGCATCGACCCACCCAGCGCTGCTGGCCAGATTAGGATCACTTTTCGCTGGCGCAACAACGTTCGGGGCTCGGAGTTCGGGGCCGACGACACCACTGCCGAGCTCACCGCGCCACTGGCCATTCCGATCGAGGGTTGCCAATCGCCCGAGGATCGACGAGATTGGCTCTGTCATCAGGTGGTGATCAGTCCATGAGCGCCCACACCTATCGTCAGAGGCACCGTTACCAACAACGTGGACTCACCCTGCTTGAGCTGATGGTCGGGTTGACCATTGGCATGATCGTGAGCACGGCAGCTGTTGGCACTCTCTTATTCATGCAAAGCTCGAGTCGCCTCACAGGGGAAGCATCGCGTATGCAACAAGACGCTACGCTGGTGTTCAACCTCATGGGGCAATATATTCGGGCTTCCGGCTCTGTCAGTTTGACACAAAATCCATCTGGCGGTATCAGTTTTGTTCCCAGCAACGAGTTTGCTGGTATCCCTGGAGAGACAGGCAATCCAGTGGTGCGTGGACTGATCAGAAGCGACAATGAAGTCCTTCAAGTAGCTATCAGCACGCTAGGCAACAGCGGTATGAACAACGCTTTGTTTGACTGCCTGGGTAACAACCTCCCCGCAATACCCACTCTCTTGACCGAGTTCAGCTGGGACAGCACCAACAGGGAATTGCGATGTGGTCGCGGGTCAACGCCAGAAGACTTGGCTGGCGCGTCGGCTCAACCTATCGTTGGCAATGTTGCCCAATTTGTATTGCATTACGGTCTGCGGACGGCAGAAAACGCGCCCCTGCAGTACCGACTGAGAGAAGCAGTGGCCAATACCGACTGGCCACTGGTTCAAGCGGTGAGGGTCTGCATGATACTGACCAGCCAAGGCGCGGTTGATGAGTTCGGAGCCATCTTCAGAGACACCAATTTACCCTTTGACGACTGCGACAGCACTGACACACTGGTTGTCAATCGAGCCACCATTATCAATGACCCACAGCGTCGTTTGTACCGGTTGTATCGTCACGTGTTCACCATTCGTCCCGCTGCAGCATGATCCACTCCTCACCATCCTTGTCGCGAAATAGAGGGATATCACTTCTTGTGGTGATGGTGATGCTGCTTTTGTGCAGCCTGTTGGCGCTTGGCGCAGCCCGAGTGGGTTGGCTCAACGAAGCGTTGGTTGGCAATATCAGTGATGAACAGCGAGCATTTATGGCGGCAGAAGAACTGATGCGCGATGCTCAACGGGATATTCAAAATCCAGATCAACGCCCTTTAGGCATCGGGGTGGTCCATTATCCCTTGGATGGTCCTGATCTCACGCGATTACAGGAACTCCTCTCCGCCGATCCCGTACCCTGTCGCAATGGTATGTGCTTCCCGGAGGCATTGAATACCCTCAATGGTTCGGGTTCTACAAATTGGTGGCAACAAGAGCTTGCCACAGTCAACGCCATGCGAGTCTCAGGTGCACTGTTTGGGAGCGTGACAGGAACGCAAACTGCCAATCCACTGTTGATCAGAAATGTGCCGGGCACACTGAATCACTATTGGATCGAGGTATTTCCCTACACGGCATCAGGCAACACGCTGGCCACCCGTACACCACCACCGAGTCGCCCATTCATTTACAGAGTCACCGTCGTGGTAGATGGCCTGAAAAACGGCACCAGAGTGGTGCTGCAATCGGTTATGAGTCCGTGATTCGAGCAGAAAGCCGCTATGACAAAACGTTCATTTTCAGCGCATTTTCTACAGAGTCCTGTGGCATGTGCATCAATAATTTGCGCAAGTGTGCTGGCGCCCTCGCAGGCCATCGCTCAACTCAATCTCATGCGTGAGCCATCTAATGCACGCGTCACCGAGCCTGCGCCAAATATCCTCCTGTCGCTGGACGACTCAGGTAGCATGGGATGGGATCTTGAAGGTTGTGCCACAAGAGACTGGCGAGTTGATGTGTATGGCGAATTCAATGAAGCT
>JBEIEH010000210.1:0-4834 GCA_040383055.1 Burkholderiaceae bacterium | reverse complement strand
CCTCGCGCTCGCCAAAGGCCACGCGCAGATCCTTCACCTGCAGCAAAGGCGTGCTCATGCGTCGGCCTTTCGGGGGTCCAGGGCGTCGCGCAAGGCGTCGCCCATCAGGGTGAGCAGCAGCAATGTCAAAACCAGCGCACCAAAAGTGGACAACGATATCCACCACGCGTCGATGTTGTTTTTGCCTTGGCTCAGCAGCTCGCCCAAGGACGGTGTGCCGGGCGGCACACCCAGACCAAGAAAGTCGAGCGACGTCAGCGCCAAGATGGCTGCGCTCATGCGAAACGGTAGAAAAGTGACCACCGGGGTGAGCGAATTGGGCAGCACGTGGCGCCAGATGATTTGCCAATCGCTCAGGCCCATGGCGCGGGCGGCGCGCACATAGTCGAGCTGGCGGTTGCGCAAAAACTCGGCCCGCACGTAATCCGACAAGCCCATCCAGCCAAACAGGCTGAGCAAGATCAGCAGCAGCGCCACGCTGGGCGCAAACACCGCCGAAAAAATGATCAGCAGGTACAGCTCGGGCATGGAGCCCCAAATCTCAATAAAGCGCTGGAACACCAGATCGACCCGGCCACCAAAAAATCCCTGAATAGCACCAGCCACCACACCCAAGACCACGCCAATGGCGGTGAGCGCCAGCGCAAACAAGATGCTGACCCGAAAGCCGTAAATCAGCTGCGCCAAGAGATCGCGCCCGCGGTCGTCGGTGCCCAGCCAGTTGGCCGCTGAGGGGGGCGCCGGGTTGGGCGCTTGGGCGAAGTAATTGATGGTGTTCTGTCCGTAGCGGTTGGGCGCAAACAGCGCCCAATTGCCGTCGGCGGCCAGCCGCTCGGTGATGAAGGGGTCAAGGTAATCGGTGGGCGCGTTGAAGTCGCCGCCAAAAGTGGTTTCGGGGTAGTCGTTCCACATGGGCCAATAGGTGTGGCCTTCGTAACGCACCACCAGAGGCCGGTCGTTGGACACCAGCTCGGCCGCCAGGCTGAACACCACCAGCACCACAAACAGCACCAAGCTGCCAAAGCCCAGCCGGTTGCGCCGAAACCGCAACCAAGCACGCCGCCAAGGCCCGGCAGCCGCGAGTGAGCGAGATGCAATCGGCTCAGGGCCGCAGTGGATCGGGCTGTGCCCGTCCACTGGCGGCGCACCCTCGGGGGGGAAGCGGCCTTGAGCCGCTGCGGGGGGGTCAATCAAACTTGACACGCGGGTCCACCCAGACGTAACACAGGTCCGACACCAGCTTGGTGATCAGCCCGATCAATGTGAATAGGTACAGCGTGCCCAGCACCACCGGATAGTCGCGCCGGATCACACTCTCATAAGCCAACAGGCCCAGACCATCGAGCGAAAACAAGGTCTCGATCAGCAAGGCACCGGTGAAAAACGCGCCAATGAAGGCGGCCGGAAAACCGGTGACGATGGGAATGAGCGCGTTGCGAAATACGTGGCGGGTCAGCACTTGGCGTTCGCTCAGGCCTTTGGCGCGCGCGGTCATCACATATTGCTTGCGGATTTCTTCCAGAAAGGCGTTTTTGGTCAGCATGGTGGTGACCGCAAAACTGCCTAGCACCATGGCGGTCACCGGCAAGGTGATGTGCCACAAATAGTCCACCACCTTGGCGCCCCAGCTCAGGGTCTCCCAGTCGGGCGATGTCAGCCCGCGCAGCGGAAACCACTGCAACTGGCCGCCAAAAATCACCAGCAGCGCCACACCCAACACAAAGCCGGGTATGGCGTAGCCCACCAGCACCAGCAGCGTGGTAATCAAATCAAAACGGGTGCCGGCACGCACGGCTTTGGCAATGCCCAGCGGCACCGCCACCGCGTAGCTGATGAAAAACGTCCACAAGCCCAGCGACATCGACACCGGCAGCTTTTCCACAATCAGCTCGGACACCGCTTTGTTCTGGAAAAAGCTGGTGCCCAAATCAAAGCGAGCGAATTGGCCCAGCATCTGCCAAAAGCGTTCGCTGGCGGGTTTGTCAAAGCCGTACAAGGCCTCAATCGCCTGCAGACGCTGCGGGTCCACGCCCTGCCCGCCCCGGTACGCCAGGCCGCCTTCAGCGCCCGGGCCCAAGCCTGCTTTGGCCTCGGCCAAGTACTGTTCCACCGGGCCACCCGGCACAAACTGGACCACCACAAAGGTCAGCAACAGCACCCCGAACAGCGTGGGCACCATCAGCAGCAGGCGCTTGAGCACATAGAACCACATCAGCGCTTCCTTTCGCTGGCCCACCAAGTGGCGATGGCCCAGTCTTCACCAGCCGCATAGGACGGCATCTGGGATGGCCGCTCCAGCCGCCAAGCGTTGTAGGCCAGGCGGTGGCTGGGGCCAAACCACTGTGGAATCAACACATGGCTGTGCGAGATGGCGCGGTCCAGCGCGCGGCAAGCGGCCAGAAAATCGGTCTTGTTGTTGGCTTGCACCATGGCGGTGATGAGCGAATCCACCGCTGGGCTCGCGGTGCCGCTGAAGTTGCCTGAATCGGGTGTGGCGGCGGCTGCGCTGCCAAACAAGTCGGCGTATTCGGCCCCAGGGTTGTGGGTGCCCTGAAACGCCAGTGTGATGACATCAAAGTCGAACTCGCGCAGCCGCTGCTGGTACAGGGCAAAGTCGACTGGGCGGAACTTCAGCCGAATGCCCAGCTTGCTCAGGTTGCGCTCCCAAGGGGCGACGACGCGGGCGCCAACCTCGTTGCTGTCCAAGTACTCCAGCTCAAACGCCTGCCCCTGGGCGTTGCGCAGCGCGCCGTCGCGGTAGGTCCACCCGGCCTCGGCCAACAGGGCCTGGGCGCGGCGCAGGTTGTTGCGCAAGCCGTTGGGGTCGTTGTCGGTGCGCGGGGGGGCGTAGGCTGTGCCGAACACCGTTGCCGGCAACGCTTTTTTCCAAGACTGCAGCAAGGTCAGTTGGTCGGCGTCGGGTGTGCCAGCGGCGGCGCAGTCGGTGTTGCCAAACAGCCCCGATACGCGCCGGTAGCTGTTGTAGAACATTTGGCGGTTCATCCACTCATAGTCCATCGCCAAGCCCAGTGCCTCGCGCACCCGGATGTCTTGCAGCAGCGGCCGCCGGGTGTTGAGCACATAGCTTTGGAAACCCGATGGCAAACGGTGGGTGAATTCGCCTTTGACCAATTCGCCGCTGTCAAAGCGTTTGCCGTTCACCCGGCGGGCCCAGTCACCGGCTGAGAAAAAGCGCATCAAGTCGAACTCGGCGGCTTTCAGGCCCTCCAAGCGGGCGGTGTTGTCTTTGTAGATTTTGACGGTGATGCGGTCGAAGTTGCCGGTGCCTTGGCGCACCGGCAGGCGTTGCGCCCAGTAAGCGGTGTCGCGCACATAGGTGATGTCTTTGCCAAACTTCACCGGGCCGATGCGGTAGGGTCCGCTGCCAATGGGCACGTCCATCACCACTTGATCAAAAGGCTTGCCAGCGCCCCAATCGCGGCTGAACACAGGCAAGCCGCCCACAGTGAGTGGCAGCTCGCGGTTGGGCACCTTGAAGCGAAAACGCACGGTGCGTTCGTCCAGCGCATCGACACCCGCGACGTCGGCGAGCAGGGTTTTCCAAGCCGGTGAGGTGTGTGGGCCGACCAAGGTGTCGTAGCTGTGTTTCACATCGGCCGCCAGCACCGGCTTGCCGTGGTGAAAGCGCGCTTCGCGGCGCAGGCGAAAGGTGGCGCTCAGTCGGTCCGGTGCCACCAGCACGTCCTCGGCCAGCAAGCCGTAGGCCGCTGCGGTTTCGTCCATCGCGCCGACCAGCAAGGTGTCGAACATCAGGCTCGACAAATAGGCCGGCGCACTGCCACGCACGGTGAAGGGGTTGTACTTGTCGAAGGTGGATGTGCGCTGGTTGCTCACCAGCCGCAACTCTCCACCTTTGGGCGCCTGTGGGTTCACATAGGCGAAGTGCTCAAAATCGGGTGGGTACTTCAACTCGCCCCACAAGGCATAGCCATGAGCGGCCCAGGCGGGCCAACACAAGCCGCACACCACCGCCGCGACCCAACGCCGGAGCCAGAGGTGAAGATAAAAAGAGCTTGCCTGCATGCGACAATTCTGAAGGATTTTTTTCAGGAGTGACCACCATGGGTTTTCTGGCCGGCAAAAAATTGCTGATCACCGGCGTTCTGTCCAACCGTTCCATCGCGTACGGCATTGCCCGCGCCTGCCGCCGAGAAGGGGCTGAGTTGGCCTTCAGTTATGTGGGGGAGCGCTTCAAAGACCGCATCACGGAGTTTGCCGCCGACTTCGACTCCAAGTTGGTGTTCGACTGCGACGTCGGCGATGACGCCCAGATCGACAAGTTGTTCGCCGACCTGTCGCAGCACTGGCCGACGTTTGACGGCTTTGTGCACAGCATCGGATTTGCTCCGCGCGAAGCGATCGCGGGTGATTTCTTAGATGGTTTGTCTCGCGAAAGCTTCCGCATCGCCCACGACATCAGCGCCTACAGCTTCCCTGCCATGGCCAAAGCGGCTCTGCCCTACCTCAATGACAAAGCGTCCGTGCTGACCCTGACGTACCTTGGTGCGATCCGCACGGTGCCCAACTACAACACCATGGGCCTGGCCAAGGCCAGCTTGGAAGCTTCGGTGCGTTACCTGGCCGAATCGCTGGGCAGTCAAAATCGGGGTCTGCGGGCCAACGGCATTTCGGCCGGTCCCATCAAGACGCTGGCGGCCAGCGGCATCAAGGGTTTTGGCAAGATTTTGTCGGTGGTGGCAGAAGCCTCGCCGATCCGCCGCAACGTCACGATTGAGGATGTGGTCAATGTCGCGGCTTTCATGCTCAGCGACTTGTCCGCAGGTGTGACTGCCGAAATCACTTATGTCGATGG
>JBEIEH010000209.1:0-4838 GCA_040383055.1 Burkholderiaceae bacterium | reverse complement strand
GCCACCCAGCTCAGGTCTTCGGCGCGCAGGCTGGGCGCCAGCAGCCAGGGGTGGTCGTGGCCCTGCACCACCCAGAGGGTGTTTTTCTCCACGTCTTTGCGCGCCACAAACCAGGGCTCGTGTTCGCTGCCGCCCTTTTGCGCGCCCTTGGCTTTGACGCCGCCAATGCCCAGGCCCTGGCGCTGGCCCAGGGTGTAAAAGCTCAGGCCCACATGCTGGCCGATGGTGCGGCCGGTCGGGTCTTTGATCGGGCCGGGCTCTTTGGCGATGTAGCGGTTCAAAAAGTCGCGAAACGGCCGCTCGCCAATAAAACAAATGCCGGTGCTGTCCTTCTTCTTGGCGTTGGGCAGGCCAATGTCGGCGGCAATGCGGCGCACCTCGGTCTTGGGCAGCTCACCCACCGGAAACAGCGTTTTGCTCAGCTGCGCTTGGTTCAGGCGGTGCAAAAAGTAGCTCTGGTCTTTCAGCGGGTCCAGGCCCTTGAGCAGTTCGTGCTGGCCGGTGGCGGCGTTCAGCCGCACGCGGGCGTAGTGGCCGGTGGCAATCTTTTCCGCGCCCAGGCGCATGGCGTGGTCCAGAAACGCCTTGAACTTGATTTCCGCGTTGCACAGGATGTCGGGGTTGGGCGTGCGCCCGGCCTGGTATTCGCGCAAAAACTCGGCGAACACCCGGTCTTTGTATTCGGCGGCGAAGTTCACATGCTCGATGTCGATACCGATCACGTCGGCCACACTGGCCGCGTCCAGCCAGTCTTGCCGGCTGGAGCAGTACTCGCTGTCGTCATCGTCTTCCCAGTTTTTCATGAAGATGCCGATGACCTCGTAGCCCTGTTGTTTGAGCAGGTGCGCGCTGACCGCAGAGTCCACGCCCCCGCTCAAGCCCACCACCACACGTTGTTTGTTTGCCATGGGGTGGATTATCCCAGCGGCCATGGCTGGCGTTGGGTCTTCAAAAAATTGCAACGGTGCCGGCGATGCGGTCGAATGCGCCGGCCGTGTGGCCCGCATACAGTGAGCGGGCTGGCGCGAAGTCGCCGTTCACATTCAGGAAGTTGCCATGTCCCGTCTGCCCACCTTGTTCATTTCCCACGGCTCGCCCACCTTTGCCATCGACCCTGGCCAAGCCGGGCCGGCCTTGAGCGCTTTGGGCCAGACCTTGCCGCGCCCCAAGGCCATCTTGGTGGTGTCGCCGCACTGGACCACCCGCGAGCCGCGTGTGGCCACCACCGCGCGCCCCGAGACCATCCACGACTTTGGCGGTTTTCCGCCCGCGCTGTACCAGCTGCAATACCCGGCGCCCGGCGCGCCCGATGTGGCGCAGCGCGCCATCGAGCTGCTGCGCGCGGCCGGTTACGCCGCCGAGGCGGATGCGCGCTGGGGCCTGGACCACGGCGCCTGGGTGCCCTTGCTGCACCTGTGGCCGAGCGCCGATGTGCCGGTGTTTCAGGTGTCGCTGCCCGCGCGGCTTGATGGCCCAGGCGCCTACGCCTACGGCCAGGCGCTGGCGCCGCTGGCCGACGAGGGGGTGTTGGTGATCGGCTCGGGCAGCCTCACGCACAACCTGTACGAGGTGCGTTTTGACGCGCCGGACGCCCAGGCCGAGGCGTACGCCCAGGCCTTTGTGGCTTGGGTGCGCGACACCGTGGGCCGCCGCGACCACGCCAGCCTGCAGCGGGTGATGGCGCTGGCGCCGCACGCTGCCCGCGCCCACCCCACGGCTGAACACCTGTGGCCGCTGCTGGTGGCGGCCGGGGCGGCGGGTGAGCACAGCGCGCCCGAACACATCGACGGCGGCATGCGCTACGGCGTGTTGTCGATGGACGGGTGTGTGTGGCGGGCAGCGTGATCGCGCCTGCGTTTTGTCAAGGTGGTGCCAGCCGTGGCGGCGTAGATTGTGGGCATGAGCCCGCCCACCCCACCCGCTGCCGCCCCGGCCCCCTTGCCCAGCGTGGCGCTGCTGCTGCGCATGACGCGGCCGGGCTTTTTGCTGGTGACGGCGGTGGCCTGTGTGCTGGGCATGGCCACGGCGGCGGCCTGCGGTTGTGGCTTTGATCCGGTCAAAGGCGGGGATCACGCTGCTGCTGGCGCTGATGGCCCACGCGGGGGCCAATGTGTTGAACGACGCCTGCGACGCCGACAGCGGCGCCGACGCGGCCAACACCCAGGCCCTGAGCCCCTGGGCCGGCGGTGCCCGCCTGATTCAACAAGGCCGGGTGAGCGTGGCCCACACCCGCCAATGGGCCTGGACGCTGCTGGCGCTGGCCGCCATGGGCGGTGTGTGGCTGGCGGTGCAGAGCAGCGGCGCTGTGCTGCTGCTGGGCTTGGGTGGCTTGGTGCTGGCCTGGGCCTACTCGGCCCCGCCGCTGCAGTTGATGCACCGGGGCTGGGGCGAAGCGGTGGTGGCGCTGGCTTGGTGGGGCGTGGTGTTGGGGGCTGATCTGGTGCAGCGCGAGCGGTTTTTTCTGATTCCGGCGGTGGTGGCGGTGGGCTTTGCGCTGTTGGTGGCCAATGTCTTGCTGGTGGCGGGCCTGCCCGATGCGCGTTCGGACGCGGCGGTGGGCAAACGCACGCTGGCGGTGCGGCTGGGGCCCACGGGTGCGGCGCTGCTGTCGGGCGCGTTGGTGCTGTGGGCCTATGGTTGGCTGGCGGTGACGGTGTGGGCGCAGATACCGCCGGCATCGGCCTTGTGGGGGCTGGCGTCGGCGCCGCTGTCGCTGCTGGCCTGGGTGTGGCTGTGGCGCCAGCGGTACAGGCCGCAGCGTTTGGCGCCGGCCATCGCGCTGGCGGTGGCGGGGGCGTGTGTGCACGGCCTGGCGCTGGCCGCCGGGGTGTGGCAGGTGGCTGGCGTGTGAAGACGCTTGCCGCGTGGCACACTGCAGCGCACCATGTGGTCCATCGATCCCGCTGAAGTCGAGTTCACCGCCATTCGCGCCCAGGGCGCGGGCGGGCAAAACGTGAACAAGGTGTCCAACGCGGTGCACCTGCGTTTTGCGGTGCACGCCTCGTCGCTGCCCGACGACATCAAACACCGCTTGCTGGCCTTGAGCGACCAGCGCATCACCACCGAAGGGGTGGTGGTCATCAAGGCCCAAAGCAGCCGCAGCCTAGAGCAGAACAAGGCCGAGGCTCTGCAGCGTCTGCAGGCGCTGATCGACAGCGTGGCCACCCTGCCCAAAGCCCGCAAAGCCACCCGACCGACCCGCGCCTCGCAGCAGCGCCGCCTGGCCGGCAAGGCCAGCCGCGCGCAGATCAAGCAGGGGCGCGGCCGGGTATCGGGCGCCGACTGATGGCCCGCGCAGCGGGCGCTTACTTCAGCTCAAACACCGACAGATCGGTGGTGATCAGTTCCAGCGGGTAACGCCTGCCGGCCAGATGGTCCTCCAGGCAGCGCAGCACCAGCGGGCTGCGGTGGCGCTCGGTGCTGGCGCGAATCTCGTCGGGCGTGAGCCACAGGGTGCGCACAATGCCGTCGTCCAGCGCTCTGTCGGGGTGGAAGGCGCCCAAGTCGCCACAGTAGGCCAAGCGCAGGTAGGTGATGTCTTCGCCGGTGGCCGGGCGCTGAAAGCGGGACAGGTAGATGCCCACCAGCGCGGTGGGTGTGAAGGCGAAGGCGGTTTCTTCCATCGTTTCGCGGGCCACACCCTGGGCCGGGCTTTCGCCGGGGTCGAGGTGGCCGGCCGGGTTGTTCAGGCGCAGGCCTTCGGGTGTGTGCTCTTCCACCAACAGGTAGCGGCCGTCGCGTTCGATCACGGCGGCCACAGTGACACTGGGTTTCCATCGGGTGTTCATGGGCCGATTATCGGCAGCGATGCGGTGTTGTCAGCCGCGTCCAGACGGAGTCGTGGTAAATATCAGTCTTTCCTTATGTTTTGTGTTTGTCGTTTGTGTGTGTTGCCATTTGCGACAGGGCTTGCCCTGTCAGGGAAAACGCGCGCATCGGTTAAGCTGAAACCATTCACCCTTTTTGTGTACTGAGCGAGGAGACATTCATGCAGACAGGCGAACAAGCCGCCACGCCGCAGCGCATTGGCGTGCCGCGCGAGATTTTTCCGGGCGAAAAACGGGTGGCCACCGTGCCCGATGTGGTGGGTAAGCTCACCAAGCTGGGCTTTTCGGTGGTGGTGGAGCAAGGCGCCGGCGAGCTGGCCGACTTGTCCGACGCGGCATACATCGAGCTGGCGCGACCATCGCCCCCAACGCGGCCGCGCTGTGGAGCGGCAGCGACATCGTCTTTAAGGTGCGTCCGCCCACCGCCGACGAAGTGGCGCTGATGCGGGCCGGGCAAACGCTGATCGGCTTTGTCTGGCCGGCGCAGCACCCCGAGCTGATGCAGCAGCTGGCGGCACAAAAAGTCACGGTGCTGGCCATCGATTGCCTGCCGCGCACGCTCAGCCGCGCGCAAAAAATGGACGCGCTGACCTCCATGGCCGGCGTGAGCGGCTACCGCGCCGTGGTGGAGGCGGCCAACGCCTTTGGCCGCTTCTTCAACGGTCAGATCACGGCCGCAGGCAAGGTGCCGCCGGCCAAGGTGTTCATTGCCGGTGCCGGTGTGGCCGGTCTGGCGGCCATTGGCACCGCAGCCAGCCTGGGCGCCATCGTTCGCGCCAACGACACCCGTGCCGAAGTGGCTGACCAGGTGGTGTCGCTGGGCGGCGAGTTCGTGAAAGTGGACTACGAGGAAGAAGGCTCTGGCGGCGGCGGTTACGCCAAAGTGATGAGCGAGGGCTTTCAAAAAGCGCAGCGCGAAATGTATGCACAGCAAGCGCGGGAAGTCGATATCATCATCACCACCGCGCTGATTCCGGGCAAACCCGCACCCAAGCTGATCACCGCCGAGAT
>JBEIEH010000208.1:0-4850 GCA_040383055.1 Burkholderiaceae bacterium | reverse complement strand
GGCATGGGTTTGGCCGATCAGAGTGTGATGCGTGAGCAAGCGATGGAATGTGTGCTGGACGCCAGCGCGCTGCCGCGCGTGCAGGCGGCCATCGACGACCTGGCCGAGCGGGCGCGCGCCGCGCTGCTCGCCACCTTGCCCCACACGTCGGACGCCAGCGCCGGCACGGTGCCACTGGAGCGCCGGGTGCACCTGCGCTACGAAGGCAGCGACCTGGCCTTGGTGGTGCCCTTGGCCGACGAGGCCGGGCTGCGCCAAGCGTTTGAAGCGGCCTATCGCCAGCGCTTTGCCTTTGTGTTGCCCGACAAGCGTTTGGTGGTGGAAGCGGTGTCGGTGGAAGCCATCTGGCCTGGCGAACCGGTGGGCGCTGCGGCGCTGGCACCGGCCGCTGGTGCACCTGCAGCGCCCACGCCGATTCGCCTGTACGCCAACGGCGCCTGGCGCGAGGCCCAGTTGCTGCAGCGCAGTGCCTTGCTCAACGGCCAAACGGTGCAAGGCCCAGCGGTGATCGCCGAAGCCACAGCCACCACCGTGATCGAATCTGGCTGGCAAGCCCGACTGGACGACCACGGCAACCTGCTGCTCGAGCGCCACCAAGCCCGCGCCCCGTGCCACGCCCTCGGCACCCAAGCCGACCCGGTGATGCTGGAGGTGTTCAACCACCTGTTCATGAACATCGCCGAGCAGATGGGCCTGCAGCTGCAGAACACCGCGCACTCGGTCAACATCAAAGAGCGGCTGGATTTTTCGTGTGCGTTATTCGACACCGAAGGCCACCTGATCGCCAATGCGCCGCACATGCCGGTGCACCTGGGCAGCATGGGCGAGAGCATCCGCATCGTCATGGCCGACAACCAGGGCCGCATGCGCCCCGGCGATGTGTTTGTGCTCAACGACCCTTACCACGGCGGCACCCACCTGCCCGACATCACCGTCATCACGCCGGTGTTTTTGGACGGGCAAGACGCGCCGGCGTTTTATGTCGGCTCGCGCGGCCACCACGCCGATGTGGGCGGCACCACACCGGGGTCGATGCCGCCGTTTTCCACCCACATCGACGAAGAAGGTGTGCAGCTGCGCAATGTGAAGTTGGTGGACCGTGGTGTGCTGCGCGAGGCCGAGATTCTGGCCTTGTTGCGCGGTGAAGCCGGCTGCGACGGCTTGCCACCCGCACCGCACCCCAGCCGCAACCCAGCGCAAAACCTGGCCGACCTGAGAGCACAAATCGCCGCCAACGAGAAAGGCGCCCAAGAGCTGCGCCGCGTGGTGGGCGAATTTGGTCTGGACGTGGTGCAGGCCTATATGCGCCATGTGCAGGACAACGCCGAAGCGGCGGTGCGCCGCGTCATCACCCGTTTGAAAGACGGCAGCTTTACCCTGCCGTTGGACAACGGCGCACAGATCTGTGTGGCGGTGCGGGTGAATGCGCAGCAGCGCAGCGCCACCATCGATTTCAGTGGCACCAGCGCCCAATTGCCCAACAACTTCAACGCGCCGCGCGCGGTGTGCATGGCGGCGGTGCTCTATGTGTTTCGCTGCCTGGTGGACGACGACATCCCACTCAACGCAGGGTGCCTCAAACCGCTGAACGTGATCATCCCCGAAGGCTGCATGCTCAACCCGCTCCCCCCGGCGTCGGTGGTGGCCGGCAACGTGGAAACGTCGACCTGCATCACCAACGCGCTGTTGGGCGCCTTGGGTGTCATGGCCAGCGGCCAGCCCACGATGAACAACTTCACCTTCGGCAACACACGCCACCAGTACTACGAAACCATTTCGGGCGGCAGCGGCGCAGGCGGCGTGTTCAACGACGCCGGTGAGCTGGTCGGCGGCTTCGGTGGCACCAGTGTGGTTCAGACCCACATGACCAACTCGCGCCTGACCGACCCCGAGGTGCTGGAGTGGCGCTTTCCGGTGCGTCTAGAAAGCTACGCCATTCGACAAGGCTCTGGCGGCGCAGGCCAGTGGAAGGGCGGCGATGGCGGCGTGCGCCGCATCGGCTTCTTAGAGGCGATGACCGCCAACATCTTGTCCAACGGCCGTCAACACCCGGCCTTTGGCCTGGCCGGTGGCGGGCCCGGCAAGCCCGGCATCAACCGCGTGATCCGATCAGACGGAACGGTGGAAGAACTTGGCCACATCGCCCAAGTGCAGATGCAGCCGGGCGATGTGTTTGAAATCCACACGCCCGGCGGCGGCGGTTACGGCAAACGAAGCTGAGCAAAGCGCAGCGAGCGATAGTGGCCAGAAGTGCACCGAACGCCAACAGGCGCCGAGCGCCCGGCCGGCCCCGTAGGCGCATCTGAGCGCGCAGCGCGAAGCTAAGCCCAAGGGGCCTGCCGGGCGCTCGGCGCCGCTGCTCGCGAAAAACAAAAACAGTAGGCAAGCGCCTCAGTCACGGCGAAGAGGCGTCACAGCTCTTCTACCCGCCGAGTCGGATACGTGTCCCAGCCCTGGCACCCCGGACACTGCCAGAAGTATTGCCGCGCCTCAAACCCACAAGCCGCACACCGATAACGCTTGAGCGCCCCACTGGCCTGGTCCACCGCCGCCAACACCGGCTCGCGCACACCCGCTTCCAGCGGCGCACCCGCCAGCCAACGGCCCGCCATCACCAGCGACGGCTCGCGCCGCAAATGCGCCACATAGCGCTCGGTCGCGTCCCCTGCATTGGCCGCCAGTTTGGCCAGCGCCTCGGTCACGTCCAACGACGGCGCACGCGCGTCGCTCGCTTCCAGCACACGCCGCACCGCATCGGCTTGGCCGGTGGCCTGGGCCAGCTGCACCAAGTTGTCGGCCACCAGTGGCAAACAAGTGGGGGCGGCTTCTACCCCCAGCATCAACACATCCAGCGCCTCGAGTTCCTGCCCCGATTGCCTGGCCACAGCGGCCTGCCCGATCCAGCCGCGCGCAACCGCCGGCGCTTGGCGGCAGGCCTCGCGGAACAGCTCGCGCGCTTGTTGCAGATCACCACCGCGCTGGGCTTGGTCGGCGTCTTCACACAGGTAGTGCGCCAGCCGCTTAGCGTAGGCGCCCGGTTGCAACGCGTCGAGCTTTTGCGCCACCCGCCGCGCTTGTGGCCAGTCGCGAGTGCGCTCGTAAATGGCCAGCAGCGACAGCAGGGCGTCGGTGGCGTAGTCCGAGTCTTCCAGTTTTTGCAGCGCGGCCTCGGCGCGGTCCAACAGGCCGGCTTTTAAGAAGTCTTGTGCCAGCGCGTGTTGCGCGCGTTCGCGGTCTTTGGCGCTCAGGTCGGCGCGCGACAGCAGGTGTTCGTGCACCCGCACCGCGCGGTCGTAGTCGCCGCGGCGGCGAAACAGATTGCCCAGCGCAAAGTGCAGCTCCACCGTGTCTGGGTCGGTTTGCACCGCTTCAATGAAGGCGTCAATGGCCGCGTCGTGTTGTTCGTTGAGCAGGTGGTTCAGGCCCCGGAAATAGGCTTTGGGCGCTTGCTGGCGCTCGATGCGCCACTGCCGCAGATCAAAACGCGAAGCCAGCCAGCCCAGCACAAAAGCCACTGGCAGGCCCCACAGCAGCCAGGTCAGATCAAGTTCCATGTGCAGGGTCCTGTGGCGGCACGGGGGCTTCAAAGCCCCGGCTCAGTTCGCGTTGGCGGGCGCGTTGGCGCGCCGCCATCCACAGCGGCAGCATGACCAGCACCCCCAGCAGCACACCCACCAGCAGCACCAAGAGCAACACCAGCACCAGCGGCGCTTGCCAGCTGTGGCCAAAAAAGAAATGCAGTTGCACCGGCGCTTGGTTGTTGAGCGCAAAGGCGAAGAGGGTAAAAAAAAGGGCTGCCTTGAGCAGCCACATGAGGTATTTCAACGCGTCCCCCAAGGTGGTGGGCGCATTGTAGCGATCAGCTCTTGCCGTCCGCTTCGGCCTTCATGGCCTCGGTGCGCTGGTCCACGTGTTCGCGCAGGGCTTTGCCCGGTTTGAAGTGGGGCACCCTTTTCTCCGGAATCATCACCGTTTCGCCCGAGCGGGGGTTGCGCCCCACCCGTGGCGAACGGCGATTCACCGAAAAGCTGCCAAAGCCCCGGATTTCGATGCGGTGACCCTTGACCAGCGCCTCGCCCATCGCGTCCAAGATGGCCTTGACGGCCAGCTCGGTGTCGCGGTGGGGCAATTGACCAAACTGGTTGGCCAAGGCTTCTACTAGGTCGCTGCGGGTCATGCGTCGGTTCCAGGGAGTTCAGGCAGCGGGCGTCGATCAGTTGTTGCTGTCGAGCTTGGCCTTGAGCAGAGCGCCCAGGCTGGTGGTGCCGGCGTTGCCGGTGTTCTGGTTCAGGCTGGCCATGGCTTCGTTTTGGTCGGCCATGTCCTTGGCTTTGATCGACAGCTGGATGTTGCGGGTCTTGCGATCCACGTTGGTCACCACAGCCGTCACTTCGTCGCCGTCTTTGAGCACGTTGCGCGCGTCTTCCACGCGGTCGCGGCTGATCTCAGAAGCGCGCAGGTAGCCGATCACGTCTTCGCCCAGGTCGATTTCAGCGCCCTTGGCGTCCACGGTCTTGACCTTGCCGGTCACCACAGAACCCTTGTCGTTGACCGACACGAAGGTGGTGAACGGGTCGCCGTCGAGCTGCTTGATGCCCAGGGAGAAGCGCTCGCGCTCGACGACGATGGCCAACACCACGGCTTCGACTTCTTGGCCCTTCTTGAAGTTGCGCACAGCGGCTTCGCCGGGCTCGTTCCAAGACAGGTCGGACAGGTGCACCAGACCGTCGATGCCGGCGGCCAGACCCACGAAGACGCCGAAGTCGGTGATGGACTTGATCGGGCCCTTGACGCGGTCGCCGCGCTTGGTGTTCTGTGCAAACTCCTGCCAGGGGTTGGCGCGGCACTGC
>JBEIEH010000207.1:0-4851 GCA_040383055.1 Burkholderiaceae bacterium | reverse complement strand
CCAGATCGGCGTAGGGGGCGTAGGCGACGCCGCGGCTGATGGCCTGCTCCAGACCGTTCTTGACGCGGTAGAAACCTTCTTGGGTACGCTCACCGGTCAAGAAAGGCTTGTCGTTGGCATCGTGGTCGCTGGTGATCAGGTTGGCGGCTTCGGCGTCGGTGCGGGCCAGGATCAGGGTGGGCACGCCCATGGTGTCGGCGGCAAAACGCGCGGCGATCAGCTTCTCGCAAGCTTCTTGCGTGGGCACCAGCACCTTGCCACCCATGTGACCGCACTTCTTGACCGCCGCGAGCTGGTCTTCGAAGTGCACGCCAGCGGCGCCGGCGGTGATCATGTTCTTCATCAGCTCGAAGGCGTTGAGCACGCCGCCAAAACCGGCTTCGGCGTCGGCCACGATGGGCAAGAAGTAGTCGATGAACTCGGCCGAACCGGGCTCAATGCCACGGCTCCACTGGATTTCGTCGGCGCGTTTGAAGGTGTTGTTGATGCGGCGAACCATGGTCGGCACCGAGTCGTAGGCGTAGAGCGACTGGTCGGGGTACATGGTCTCCGAGGTGTTGCCGTCGGCGGCGACTTGCCAACCCGACAGGTACACAGCTTCCAGACCGGCTTTGGCCTGCTGCATGGCTTGGCCAGCGGTGAAGGCGCCGAAGGCGTTCACATAGCCTTTTTTGGCGCCGCCGTTGACCTTGTCCCACAGCTTTTCAGCGCCGCGCTGGGCAAAGGTGTACTCGGGCTGCACGCTGCCACGCAGACGCACCACGTCGGCGGCGGTGTAGCCGCGCTTGACGCCTTTCCAACGGGGGTTGGTGGCCCAGTCTTTTTCCAGGGCTTCGATTTGTTGCTGACGGCTGAGTTGCTCTTTGAGGGATTGGGGCATGACAGGCTCCGTAGGTTGACAAGTTGATCCACTCAACACCACATGCAATTGCAGTGCCGATGGGGACACTTTAAGTCTTATAGAAGACCTTGTGAAGCTCTTATGTCTTATATAAGAGTAAATATTTTCTCAATAAAAACATGGGCTTGCGGCTTTTTTTCTCCATGCAAAATATTTTTTCTTGTATTGAGAAATTTTTTGCGGCGCACCATCTTCGTTTTTCACATTAAGGAAAGCACTTTTCTCATCATAAAATTCCCTTGAGAGCGGCAGGGAAAATGTTCACCATCGTGGTGCCTCCTCAGCAGCTTGGGTGCGCATATGACGTCTTCGAATCACACACCTTGGTGGGCCTATGGCGCGCTGGCGCTCAGCATGGCGCTGGTGGGCAGCTATGTGGCGCTGTCCAAACCACTGGTAGCTGCCATCCCGGTGTTTTTGCTGGCGTGGCTGCGTTTTGGCATTGGGGGTATTGCCATGTGGCGCTGGCTGAAAAAGCCGGCCGATGAAGCACCGCTGAGCCCACGCATCAAAGGCCTGCTGTTCCTCGAGTCCTTTCTGGGCAACTTCCTGTTTTCTATTTGCATGCTCTATGGCGTGAGCATGACCACCGCGGTGGCAGCTGGTGTGATCATGTCCACCATACCGGCGGTGGTGGCGGTGCTGAGCTGGGTGTTTTTGCGCGAGCGCATTGGCTGGCGCACCTGGCTGGCGATTGGGCTGGCGGCAATCGGCATTGGGCTGTATTCGATGGAAAAGTCCAGCGCCAGCGGCACAGCAGGCGCACAGGTCTGGCTGGGCAATGCGCTGGTGTTCGCGGCGGTGGTGTGCGAAGCCTCGTATGTGGTGATCGGCAAACACCTGAGCGGCGCCATTGGCCCAAGGCGCATCTCGGCCATCATCAACCTGTGGGGTTTTGCGCTGGTGACGCCGCTGGGTCTGTGGTGGGCCTGGTCGTTCGACTTTGCGGCGGTGCCCGCAGGCCTGTGGCTGCTGCTGGTGTTTTACGCCTTGGCCGCCAGTGTGTGGACGGTGTGGCTGTGGATGACCGGGCTGCGCTGGGTGCCGGCGTCGCGCGCGGGGGTGTTCACTGTCATGCTGCCGGTGAGTGCCGCAGCGGTGGGTGTGCTGGCGCTGGGTGAACGACTCAGTCCTGTGCAGGCGCTGGCCTTTGGCATTGCCCTGCTGGGCGTGTTGCTCGCCACCCTGCCCTCTCGCGCCCGAGCGGCGTGACGCTCAGCACCACAAACCGCTCGGCCGGGTGATGCCCATCCACAGCGCCCAGCCCGAGGTGACCATCAGTGCCACACCCGCGAGCCGAATGCCCCAAGCGCCCGATGCTCCGCCGCGCAAGCGCAGCATCAACAATGGGGCCATGGTCAAGGTGATGGCGGTGCCAACACCGAACGCAGCCATGATCAGCGCGCCTTGCAAAGGTGAGGCCGACAAGGCCGCCACCATAAGCGCGGAATAGAGCAAGCCACAAGGCATCAAGGCCCAAGCGGTACCCAGTGCCCAGGGCGCGCGTGGCCCCAAGCGTTGCAAGGTCGGCTTCAAACGCCGCCACACACCTTGCGACAGGCCATCCACCCAGGCCGGCTGGCGCGCCAGCCACACCAAGCTGATGCCCAAGAGCAAAGCCGCCACATGAAAGCTGGCCCACACCGGTCGCACCACAGCGGTGTTGCCGCTGAGCCAAGCCAAGCCCTGCACTGAGCCCGCCGCAAAAGCGCCCAAGAGCGCGTAGCCAGCGACGCGGCTGACCTGAAACACCGACAAGGCGCGTCGCTGCCGATCACCCGCCAGCCGCACAATGCCGGTGCAGGCAGCGCCACACATGGCAACGCAGTGCGGACCACCCACCAGGCCCATCACAAAGGCGGAGAGGATCAAAGAGGTTTGCATCGGCCTCAGATGATCTTCGAAAAACGCGCTCGGTCTTTGTCGCTTTGCAGGTATTTGTCGAACACCATGGCAATCGCTCGCACCAAGTACCAGCCGTTGGGCGTGACCCGCAGGCCTTGGGCGTCCAGCTCCAGCAGGCCTTGCGCCTCCAAGTCACCCAGCAGCTCCAATTCACGCGCGAAATAGCTTTGGAAATTGATCAGATGCCCCAGTTCGATGGATTCGTAAATCAACTCACCCTGGCACATGATGGCCATGATGACCGACCGGCGCAGCAGGTCGTCGCGGCTGAGGGTGAGCCCACGCACAATCGGTAGATGCCCTTGGTCGATGGCGTCGTAATACTCCTCCAGCGTTTTGGCGTTTTGGCTGTAGGTGGCGCCAATGCGGCCAATCGAGGACACGCCCAACGCGATGAGGTCGCAGTCGGGCTGTGTGCTGTAGCCTTGGAAATTGCGGTGCAAACGCCCCTGCCGCTTGGCCACCGCCAGCGCGTCCTCGGGCAGAGCAAAGTGATCCATGCCCACGTACACATAGCCCGCGTCCTGCAAGGATTGCAAGGACATCGACAACATGGTGAGCTTGCTGCCGCCGGACGGCAGATCAACAGCGTGGATGCGCCGCTGCGGCTTGAAGCGCTCGGGCAAATGAGCGTAGGCGTAGAGCGCAATGCGGTCGGGCCGTAGCTCACACACGGTGGCCAAAGTTTGCACAAACGAGCGCGGGGTTTGCAGAGGCAGACCATAAATGAGGTCGATATTGACCGACTCAAAACCGATCTCGCGCGCCACCTCAACCAGGCGGAACACCTGCTCTGCCGGCTGCACTCTGTGCACCGCTTTTTGTACCGCCGCATCGAAGTCTTGCACCCCAAAACTCAGGCGATTGAAGCCCAATCGCGACAGGGTCTGCAGACGCTGCTCAGTGACAGTGCGAGGGTCGATTTCAATGGAATACTCCCCTCCCGGCACCAAGACAAAATGGCGCCGAATCGCCGCCATCAGCTGCGCGATTTCGTCGTCAGACAAAAACGTGGGCGTACCACCACCCAGATGCAACTGCGACACCTGGCGCCCGCTACCAAAGTGCGCCACCTGCAGTTCCATCTCACGCTCTAGGTAGCGCAGGTACTCGGCAGCCTTGTTGTGATGTTTGGTGATGACCTTGTTGCAAGCACAGTAGTAGCACACCGACTCACAAAACGGGACGTGCACGTACAAGGACAAGGGTGCGGCCAGCGCCGATTCACGGCGTTGCTCCAACGCTTGGATGTATTCGGACTCACGAAAAGCCTCCACGAAGCGATCGGCCGTGGGATAAGAGGTGTAACGCGGTCCGGGGACATCGAACCGTTTGAGCAAATCGGGATCTATCACTGTACTCACTGAGCGCTCCAATCTGATGAATTCGAATGTGCACCAGATGGCGTGGTGACGGCTTGACATGCATCAAGGGAACACAGCTAAGCGCTTGATTTGCCATGAACACTTTGCGCTTACGCATCCGCTTTTGGCTCGACACAAGGGGAAACCCTGAGGTATCCTCAGCTTCATATGGACATGCCCGCTATCAAAGTCGCTTGCTCAAATTGCAACCTGCGCGAACTCTGTTTGCCCATGGGCCTCAACAGCGACGAACTCACCAAGCTCGACCGTTTGGTCTCCACACGCCGGCGCGTCAAGCGCGGCACATCGCTGTTCAGCGTTGGCGACCCGTTCACCTCGCTGTACGCTGTGCGCTCAGGCTTTTTCAAAACCTGTGTGACCACACCCGATGGCCGAGATCAGGTGACTGGCTTTCAGATGACGGGCGAGATCATCGGACTGGATGGCATCGTCAACGAGCGCCATGCGTGCGATGCGGTAGCGCTAGAAGACGCCGAGGTGTGCGTCATGCCATTTGACCAGGTGGAAGCCTTGTCGCGCGAATTCACCACGCTGCAAAGTCATGTGCACAAAATCATGAGCCGCGAGATTGTGCGCGACCACAGCGTCATGCTGCTGCTGGGCAGCATGCGGGCCGAAGAGCGACTGGCGGCCTTTTTGTTGAATTTGGTGCAACGTTTG
>JBEIEH010000206.1:0-4874 GCA_040383055.1 Burkholderiaceae bacterium | reverse complement strand
GAGCAGGCCGGTGTGCGGGTGTTTGAGCATTCGCCGGTGACGCAGTTGAAGCGGGGCGATACCGCCGTGGCGCGCACCGCACAAGGCGAGGTGCACGCGCGGTTTGTGGTGCTGGCGGGCAATTGCACCCTGAGCGCCTGGGGCCCGCAGGTGGCGCCCGAGATTGCGCCGCGCATCATGCCCGTGGGCACCTACATCGTGGCCACACCCCCGCTGGACCCGGCGCTGGTGCAGCGCCTGATACCGAACGGCGCGGCGGTGTGTGACAACAATTTTGTGCTCGATTACTTTCGCTTCAGCGCCGACCACCGGCTGCTGTTTGGCGGCCGGGTGAGCTACACCACGCTGACCCCACCGGGCCTCAAAGAGCTGATGCAGCGGCGCATGGTGCAGGTGTTTCCCGCCCTAGCTGGGGTACCGATCGACTTTGTGTGGGGCGGGTTTGTGGACATCAGCATGAACCGCGCGCCCGACTTTGGCCGCTTGGGCAACAACGTGTATTACCTGCAGGGCTTCAGCGGCCACGGCGTGGCGCTGACCACGCTGGCAGGCGACTTGGTGGCCGAAGCGGTGGCCGGCCAAGCGGGCCGTTTTGATGTGCTGGCGCGGCTGAAACACCAGCGCTTTCCGGGCGGCGCGCTGCTGCGCACCCCCACGCTGGCGCTGGGCATGTTGTGGCACCGGCTGCGCGACGTGTTGTGAGCGAGGTCAGCCCCCTCGGGGGGCAGCGACCTGCTCAGCGGCGGAGCGTGGGGGCTCTAAAACCATGTCCGCCAGCACCTTGCCCCAGCGCGGAATGTCTTTCGGGTTGGCGTAGCCATAACCCACCACCAGGCCGGAGAGGTCGTCGCGCGCCAGGCAATAGGCCGACAGCGGCCGCACGGTGATGCCGCGTTCGCCCGCCGCGCGGGCCAGCGCTTGGTCGTCCACCCCACTGGGCAAGCGCAGGCACAGGTGCAAGCCTTGGTCGGCCCCGCTGATGTGCGCCACACCGGCTTGCAGCAAGGGCTGCAGCGCGGCCAGCAGGCTGCTGCGGCGCTCGGCGTAGCTTTGGCGCGAGCGGCGCAGCGCGCTGCTGAAGTGCCCCATTTCAATGAACTCGGCCAGCGCCGCCTGCTGCGGCATTTGCCCTGGGCGGTTGAGGTCGTAATGCGCTTGTTTGAAGGCCGCCACCAGACCTTTGGGCACCACCAGATAACCGAGTTTGATGCCGGGGTATAGCACTTTAGAAAAGGTGCCCATGTAGAGCACGCGCTCGTCCACGTCCAGCCCTTCTAGGCTGGAAATCGGTGGGCCGCTGAAGCGAAATTCGCTGTCGTAGTCGTCTTCCAGCACCCAGGCTTGGTGGGCGCGCGCGCAGGCCAGCAGCTGGTGGCGCCGCGCCAGCGACATGACCGCGCCGGTGGGGTATTGGTGCGAGGGGGTGAGGTAGATCAGCCGGGGCGGCTGGCGTTCGTCGGCCGCGCTGGGGGCGATGCCTTCGCCGTCCACGGGCACCGGGTGCAGCTGCAGCCCGTTGGCCATAAAGGCTTTGACCGCGCCCCAGTAGGCCGGGTCTTCCACCCACACGGTGTCGCCGTGGTCGGCCAGCAGGCGGGCGCAGAGTTCGAGCGACTGCTGGGTGCCGGTGGTGATGATGACTTGGTCGGCGTCGAGCTGCACGCTGCGAAACACGCGCAGGTAGTCGGCCACCGCGCGGCGCAGCGGGCCGTAGCCGCCGGCGGCGTTGTAGTCCAGCAGGTCGGGGTAGGTCATGCGCCAGTGTTTGTTTTGCAGGCGCTGCCACAAAGCCACCGGAAAAGCGCTGAAGTCGGCCACACCAGGGGTGAAGGGCTGCACTTCGAGCGCGCTGGCGCAAAAGCGTTCCACCAGGTCGTGTCCGCGGCGCGAGAGGCGAGGCATGGCCGGCAGGGTGACCGCGCCGGCTTGGCGTCGGGCGCGTGGTGCGCGCTGGGGCACGTCGTCGTTCACGTAGGTGCCACTCCCCACCCGACTGGCCAAATAGCCTTCGACCGTGAGCTGGTTGATGGCGGCCACCACCGTGTTGCGCGACACCCCCAGGTCGTGCGCCAGATCGCGGGTGGACGGCAGCCGCTCGCCCGCGCCCAACTTGCCATCGAGCAAGGCCCGGCGCAGCGCCTCGTAGAGCTGCCGGTGCAGTGGCAGCGACGCGTCGCGCTCCAGCCGGTGCATCTCGGCGATCAGAAATTCGGACAACATCGTGTTCTCCAACAACAAACAAATCGCGTGCCGGCGCGCTTGCCCGAGAGCCAGGGCACCCGTGGATCCGGCTATGCCGGTCCACTGGGTGCGTCCCCCCTCCGGAGTGAAGCCGCGCCAGCGGCGCAGGGGGCCACCCCACAAGTGGCACCACTAAGTACTACAAACTGGCGCCAATTGTGATCCAATTTGCGGGTTCAATGCCATTCACTGAGACCCTATGCTGACCCAGACCAAAACAACAAGCACCCCTTGGGTGTGGTTGCCCGCCGATCATCGACAGATGGGCGAGCCGGGCCGGGAAATGCCCTACTTGGTGCTCGGCGACAAGTACGCCCGGGCGGTGGTGGTGGGCGCCCAAGCCCAACCGGTGGTGATGGCGCTGGCCCAGGCCAGCCAAGTCGACGAGCTGCTGGCCCAGGTGGACGGTGTGATGTTGACCGGCTCGCCATCGAATGTGCACCCCTCGCATTTCAATGAAGCGGTGGCCGACCCCTCGCTGCCGCTGGACCCCGAGCGCGACCAGCTCACCCTCACCCTGATCAAGGCCTGTGTGGCCCAAGGCGTGCCGCTGATGGGCATTTGCAGGGGCTTTCAGGAAATCAATGTTGCCATGGGCGGCACCTTGCACCAGCGGGTGCACCAGGTGCCCGGCTTCATGGACCACCGCGAGCCCAAAAGCGAGGCGCCCGCTGTGCAGTACGCGCCGAGCCACCCGGTGCGCTTGGCCGAGGGCAGCGCGCTGGCGCGCTGGGCCGGTGCCACCGAGGTGATGGTGAATTCGCTGCACGGCCAAGGCGTGGCGCGTTTGGCCCCGGGCCTGCGTGCCGTGGCCCACGCGCCCGATGGTTTGGTCGAAGCGTTTGAGGTGGAAGGGGCCCGTGCGTTTGCGCTGGCGGTGCAGTGGCATCCGGAATGGCGGTGTTGGGAGTCGCCTTTTTACAGCGCCATTTTTGAGGCTTTTGGTCAGGCTTGCCGCACCCGCCGTGCGCAGCGTTTGGCCATGGCCCAGTGATCCCCGTCAAAGAGAGACCTGTTATGTCAGCCCCCCAGAATTTCAACGAACTGGAGCAATGGCTCAACGAGCACCGCGTGACCGAGGTGGAGTGCCTGGTGCCCGACCTCACCGGTGTGGCGCGGGGCAAGATTTTGCCGCGCGAAAAATTCACCGAAGACCGTGGCATGCGGCTGCCGCACGCGATTGTGGCCATGAGTGTGACCGGCGAGCAGCCGGCCAGCGGCCCGTATTACGACGTGGTGGAGCCCACCGACCGCGACATGCAGCTGCGCCCCGACCCGAGCACAGTGCGCATCGTGCCGTGGGCCACCGACCCGACCGCGCAGGTGATCCACGACTGTTTTGACCACAAGGGCCAGCTCGTGCCCTATGCGCCGCGCAGTGTGCTGCGCCGCATTTGTGATCTGTACGCCGCCGAGGGCTGGGAGCCGGTGATCGCGCCGGAGCTGGAGTTCTACCTGACCGCGCGCAACACCGACAGCAACGTGCCGCTGCGCCCCCCCCATTGGCCGCAGTGGCCGGGCCGAGACCTCGCGCCAGGCCTACAGCATCGACGCGGTCAACGAGTTCGATCCGCTGTTTGAAGAGATTTATGAGTATTCCAACCTCATGAACCTCAACGTGGACACCTTGATCCACGAAATTGGTGCCGGGCAGATGGAGATCAACTTCTTCCACGACCACCCGCTGGGACTGGCCGACGAGGTGTTTTTCTTCAAGCGCACGGTGCGCGAGGCGGCCTTGCGCCACGATATGTACGCCACCTTCATGGCCAAGCCGATTGCCGGTGAGCCGGGCAGCGCCATGCACATGCACCAGAGTGTGGTGGATGTGAACACCCGCAAGAACATTTTCAGCAACGCCGATGGCTCGGCGTCGGACGCGTTTCACCACTACATCGGTGGCATGCAGCGCTACATCCCGGCGGCCATGGCGCTGGTGGCGCCCTATGTCAACAGCTACCGCCGCTTGTCGCGCTACACCGCTGCGCCCATCAATATCGAGTGGGGCTACGACAACCGCACGGTGGGGATTCGCTCGCCGATTTCGAGCCCTGAGGCGCGTCGGGTGGAAAACCGGGTGATCGGCGCCGACGCCAACCCCTATGTGGCCATGGCCATGACGCTGGCTTGCGGGTATCTGGGCATGAAGAACAAGATCAAGCCCAAGGCCGAAATGAAGGGCGACGCCTACCTGTCGCCCTATGCCTTGCCGCGCAGCCTGGGCGAGGCGCTGGACTGGTTGCGCCGCGAGTCGGATTTGCACGACGTGTTGGGCCACGAGTTCATCACCATTTACACCGAGATCAAAGAGCTGGAGTTCGCTGAGTTCATGAAGGTGATTTCACCTTGGGAACGCGAGCACTTGCTGTTGCATGTGTAGACATTGAACCCCCCGCGCCGCACCTGTGGTGCGTCACCCCCCAGGGGGCGATGCGGGTGGCCCGGCGAAGCCGGTTCCCCCGCATCCTGGACCCAGGCACGTGCGCCGGAGGCGTGGTGGGTGGCCGGTTGAGTTTTTTGTGGTTGATCGGAATTTGTTGAGAGAGGCGATATGAATACTTCTACTTTGTTTGCCCCGCCGGTGCTGGCACGGCGCGCTGAGGCGCACGACACCAAGGCCATTCAGGCGCTGG
>JBEIEH010000205.1:0-4877 GCA_040383055.1 Burkholderiaceae bacterium | reverse complement strand
GTACGTAGACGAGTTAGCGGGTCGCCTGTCATTCTTCTGGGAGGTTGGCATGAACTTCTAATTGGAGATCGCCCAGATGCGCGCCGCACGCCTCTTGTGGTGCCGCATCATGAAGGGCTTTGACGCCAAGAACCCCAAGAGCCTGATGCTGCGCACGCACAGCCAGACGTCTGGCTGGTCGCTCACCGAGCAAGACCCCTACAACAACGTGGTACGCACCACCATCGAGGCCATGGCGGCCGTGTTTGGCGGCACCCAGTCGCTGCACACCAACTCGCTGGACGAGGCAATTGCATTGCCCACCGAGTTCAGCTCGCGCATCGCGCGCAACACGCAGCTGATCATCCAGGAAGAGACCCACATCACCAACGTGGTGGACCCTTGGGCCGGCAGCTACATGATGGAAAAGCTCACCCAAGACATGGCCGACAAAGCCTGGGCCATCATCGAAGAAGTCGACGCCATGGGCGGCATGACCAAAGCCGTGGGCAGCGGCTGGGCCAAGCTCAAGATCGAAGCCAGCGCGGCCGAGAAGCAGGCGCGCATCGATTCCGGCAAGGACGTCATTGTTGGCGTCAACAAATACAAGCTGGCCAAGGAAGACCCGGTCGATATATTGGCCATCGACAACGTCAAGGTGCGCGAGGGGCAGATTGCCCGCCTCAAAGCCATTCGCGCCAGTCGCGACACCGCCGCAGTGCAGGCCGCGCTGGACGCACTGACCGCTGCCGCCGAATCGGGCGAAGGCAACTTGCTGGGCTTGACCATCCAAGCCATGCGCCTGCGCGCCACCGTGGGCGAGGTGTCTGACGCGCTGGAAAAGGTGTATGGGCGCCACCGCGCCGACATTCAAAAGGTGACCGGTGTGTACGCTGCCGCTTACGACTCGGCCGAGGGCTGGGACAAACTGAAGGGCGAAATCGCCGAATTTGCCGAACAGCACGGCCGCCGCCCGCGCGTGATGGTCGCCAAGCTGGGCCAAGACGGCCACGACCGTGGTGCCAAGGTGGTGGCCACGGCTTACGCCGACCTGGGCTTTGATGTGGACATGGGCCCGCTGTTCCAGACACCCGAAGAGTGCGCGCGCCAGGCGATTGAAAACGACGTGCACGCCGTGGGCGTGTCGACACTGGCCGCAGGCCACAAGACCTTGGTGCCCGCCATCATCCAGAGCCTCAAAGAGCAAGGTGCCGACGACATCATCGTGTTTGTGGGCGGCGTGATTCCGCGCCAAGACTACGATTTCCTGTTCGAGGCCGGTGCCAAGGGCATTTACGGCCCGGGCACGCCGATTGTGGCCAGCGCCAAAGACGTGCTGGAACAGATCAAGAAGGCCATCGGTTGATCCGTCTCGCGGGGCCAGTGCTTTGACCTCCGATCAGTTGTTGCTGGGGCTGTTACACGGCAATGCTGCCGTGCAGCGCCGGGCCATGGCCAAAGCCATCACGCTGCTCGAGTCCACGCGGGCCGATCACCGCGCGCAGGCCGACGAGCTGTTGACCGCTATCCTGCCGCACACGGGCCAATCGTTCCGTTTGGGCATCAGCGGCGTGCCGGGGGTGGGCAAAAGCACGTTTATCGAGGCGCTGGGCCTGTACTTGATTGGTCAAGGTCACCGCGTGGCGGTGCTCGCGGTCGACCCATCTTCCACCGTCTCGGGCGGCTCCATCTTGGGCGACAAAACCCGCATGGAGCACTTGAGTGTGCACCCGCAGGCCTATATTCGGCCGAGTCCATCGAGTGGCACGCTGGGCGGCGTGGCCGAAAAAACCCGCGAAGCCATGCTGGTGTGTGAGGCCGCTGGCTATGACGTGGTGATTGTCGAGACGGTGGGCGTGGGCCAGAGCGAAACGGCGGTGCAGGGCATGACCGATATGTTTTGCCTGTTGCAGCTGCCCAACGCGGGCGACGATTTGCAAGCCATCAAAAAAGGGGTGATGGAGCTGGCCGATTTGGTGGTCATCAACAAGGCCGACATCGACCCCGACGCCGCCACCCGCGCGCGCGCCCAAATCACCAGTGCGCTGCGCCTGTTGGGCTTGCACGGCAACCCGGACCACATGCACCACGACCAGGCCATCTGGCATCCGCAAGCGATTCAGCTCAGTGCGCTGCTGGGCCAGGGCGTGGACAGTTTTTGGGCGGCGGTCAGCGAGTTCAAGCAATTGCAAACCGCCAACGGCCGTTTGCAGGCGCGCCGCCAACAGCAGTCGTTGGCGTGGATGTGGGAACGCATCGACGCCGGTTTGAAACAACGTTTTCGCGCCCATCCGCAGGTGCGCGAGACGCTCGATGGCGTGATCGCCCAAGTGGAGGCAGGCCAACTGCCCGCATCCACCGCCGCGCGAACGCTGTTGGAGCGATTCCACTGATTTTTCTGGAGCAACCTTATGCAAGACATCCTCGACCAACTGGAAAAAAAGCGCGCCGCGGCGCGACTGGGCGGCGGCCAAAAGCGCATCGACGCGCAACACGCCAAAGGCAAGCTCACCGCGCGCGAACGCATTGAGGTGCTGCTCGACGAAGGCACGTTTGAAGAGTGGGACATGTTTGTGGAACACCGCTGTGTCGACTTCGGCATGCAGGACCAGAAAATTCCTGGTGACGGTGTTGTGACTGGCTACGGCATGATCAACGGCCGACTGGTGTTTGTGTTCAGCCAAGACTTCACCGTGTTTGGCGGTGCTTTGTCTGAGTCACACGCCGAGAAGATCTGCAAAATCATGGATCAGGCCATGAAGGTCGGCGCGCCGGTGATCGGCTTGAACGATTCGGGCGGCGCCCGTATTCAAGAAGGTGTGGCCTCGCTTGGCGGTTACGCCGAGGTGTTCCAGCGCAACGTGATGGCCAGCGGCGTGATTCCGCAAATCAGCATGATCATGGGCCCCTCGGCCGGTGGCGCGGTGTATTCGCCGGCCATGACCGACTTCATCTTCATGGTCAAGGATTCGAGCTATATGTTCGTGACCGGCCCCGAGGTGGTCAAGACCGTGACCCACGAAGAAGTGACCGCCGAAGAGCTCGGCGGCGCGGTGACCCACAACACCAAGAGCGGTGTGGCCGATGGCGCGTTTGAAAACGATGTGGAAGCGCTGCTGATGCTGCGCCGCCTCTACAACTACCTGCCGCTCAACAACCGTGAAAAAGCGCCAGTGCGTCCGAGCGGCGACCCGAGCGATCGCGCCGACCTGAGCCTGGACACCCTGGTGCCTGAAAACCCGAACAAGCCCTACGACATGAAGGAGCTGATTCTCAAGACGGTCGACGACGGCGACTTCTTCGAAATTCAGCCCGACTACGCCAAGAACATCATCATCGGTTTTGCCCGCATGGACGGCCAGACGGTGGGCATTGTGGCCAACCAGCCGCTGGTGTTGGCGGGTTGCTTGGACATCAAGTCGAGTATCAAGGCCGCGCGCTTCGTGCGCTTCTGTGATGCCTTCAATATCCCGGTGGTGACCTTTGTGGATGTGCCCGGTTTTATGCCCGGCACCAGTCAAGAGTACGGCGGCATCATCAAACACGGCGCCAAGCTGCTCTACGCCTACGCCGAGTGCACCGTGCCCAAGATCACCGTGATCACCCGCAAGGCCTACGGCGGTGCTTATGACGTGATGGCGTCCAAGCATCTGCGCGGCGACGTGAACTTTGCCTGGCCCAATGCCGAGATTGCGGTGATGGGGGCCAAAGGCGCGGTGGAGATCATCTTCCGCGAAGAGAAGAAGGACCCGGCCAAGCTGGCCGAGCGCGAAGCCGAATACAAGGCGCGTTTTGCCAACCCGTTTGTGGCCGGCGCGCGCGGCTTCATCGACGATGTGATCCTGCCGCACGAAACCCGCAAGCGCATTTGCCGTTCGCTGGTGATGCTCAAGGACAAGAAGATCGAGAACCCGTGGCGCAAGCACGGCAACATTCCGCTCTGATTCATGTGTTTTCAGGCCGTGTCTTCGCGCCGGGTCGGCTCGGGTTACGTGAGCGTTTTGCGCCGTGTCCCCCGGCCTTCGGCCTCCTCCTTTACCTGCGCAAAACGCCCCCGCAACCCGATCCTTAAGGGCTTGTTGGGTGCAGACGCCAGACAAAGCCACTTCGCAGCAAGGAGTGGGCTGGGTGTGTCGCAGCGAAGTAAAGGAGGAGCCGGCCATTGGCCGGCGGGGGACATGAGCGGAGGCACACCCAGCCCGCTCCTTGCGGGCACAGGCTCAACAGCCCGTCACAAACACTGACTTTTGCAACGGAGAATGCCATGTTCACCAAAATCCTGATCGCCAACCGCGGCGAAATCGCCTGCCGCGTCATCGCCACCGCCCGCAAAATGGGCATTCAAACTGTGGCGGTGTATTCCGAGGCCGACAAAGAAGCGCGCCATGTGCGCCTGGCCGACGAGGCCGTTTTGCTTGGCCCAGCGCCCTCGCGCGAGTCGTATTTGGTGGCCGACAAAATCATCGCGGCGGCCAAACAGACCGGCGCCCAGGCCATCCACCCCGGCTACGGCTTTTTGAGCGAAAACGAAGCCTTTGCCGAGCGCTGCGAAAAAGAAGGCATCGCCTTCATCGGCCCCAAGGCGCATTCGATCGCCGCCATGGGCGACAAGATCGCATCCAAAAAGCTGGCCAACGAGGCCAAGGTCAACACCATCCCCGGTTACAACGATCCGATTCCGTCGGCCGAGCGCGCGGTGGAAATCGCCAAAGGCATTGGCTATCCCGTCATGATCAAGGCCTCGGCCGGCGGCGGTGGCAAAGGCCTGCGGGTGGCTTTCAACGACAAAGAAGCGCTCGAAGGTTTCACCGCCTGCCAGAACGAAGCGCGCAACAGCTTTGGCGATGACCGCATCTTTATTGAGAAGTTTGTCGAGCAGCCGCGCCACATCGAGATTC
>JBEIEH010000204.1:0-4935 GCA_040383055.1 Burkholderiaceae bacterium | reverse complement strand
CGCCATCGACGACCCCGGTTGCGTGGCTTGCCATTGAGGTCGATCGCATGATGCAGAGCATCGCTGTCGGACCACGGCGATGCTCTGCAACAACACATGTGTTCATCACTTCGTCACACCACACGCTTTCTCTTTGCATTTGTGCAAGGGACTTTGATAATCCGACTCACAGGAAACCACCCATGCTGACTTGGGACGATAACGTCACACCCGCACCGTCAAAAGCCGCTCTTCATCCGATGCCCGCTGCGCAATCGGATCGCTTGGCTACCCAAGCCGTCGCTGCCTCGCAACCATCGACTGCCAGCGCCCCCTCCTCTGCCTCGGTACACGCCACCCAGCAACTGGCAGCGGCCGCCAGCGAGCGCCGCATCAACGTGGCCGACAAGCGCATCATCAACGGCCAGACCGACGTCAACCAGTTGGTGCCGTTCAAATACAAATGGGCTTGGGAAAAATACTTGGCCACCTGCGCCAACCACTGGATGCCGCAGGAAGTGAACATGAGCCGCGACATCGCGCTCTGGAAAGACCCCAACGGACTGACCGAAGATGAGCGCCGCATCGTCAAGCGCAACCTCGGCTTCTTCGTGACCGCCGACTCGCTCGCGGCCAACAACATCACGCTGGGCACCTACCGCCACATCACAGCGCCCGAGTGCCGCCAATTTTTGTTGCGCCAAGCGTTTGAAGAAGCGATCCACACCCACGCGTATCAGTACATCGTCGAGTCGCTTGGCTTGGACGAGTCCGAAATCTTCAACGCGTATCACGAGGTATCGTCGATCCGCAACAAGGACGAGTTCCTGATCCCCTTCATCGAGGCGATCATGGACCCGAACTTCAAGACCGGCACGCCGGAAGCCGACCAAACGCTGCTGAAGTCGTTGATCGTGTTCGCCTGCTTGATGGAGGGCCTGTTCTTCTATGTGGGCTTCACCCAGATCTTGGCATTGGGCCGGCAGAACAAGATGACTGGCGCTGCCGAGCAGTACCAGTACATCTTGCGCGATGAGTCGATGCACTGCAACTTCGGTATCGACCTGATCAACGCGATCAAGCATGAAAACCCGATGCTCTGGACGTCCGAGTTCAAGGCCGAGATCAAAGAACTGTTCCTCAAAGCCGTTGATCTGGAATACCAGTACGCCGAAGACACCATGCCGCGCGGTGTGCTGGGCTTGAACGCTTCGATGTTCAAAGGGTATCTGCGCTACATCGCCAACCGCCGCGCCACCCAGATCGGTTTGGAGCCACTCTTCCCGAACGAAGAGAACCCCTTCCCTTGGATGAGCGAGATGATCGACCTGAAGAAGGAACGCAATTTCTTCGAAACCCGGGTCATCGAATACCAAACCGGCGGCGCCTTGTCCTGGGACTGACGAACTTGCTGCGCAGCGTCATGACCCCCTCTTCAAAAACCCTGTCACCGGCTCTGCGGAGTTCGGGGCAGGGTTTTTTCACGGCATTCAATGTCTTGTGTCCGACTGTGGGTGCACCCGCCCGGGCACAAGGCACTGGATCACTGGATGGGCAGACGCCTGTCGAGTGTCTTTTGTAACTTGATCAAGGAGAACAAGTATGGCAACTGCGAAGAAGGCCGCTCCGGCCAAGAAAGCCGCTCCGGCGAAGAAGGCCGCCGCTCCGGCGAAGAAGGCCGCCGCTCCGGCAAAGAAAGCCGCCGCTCCGGCGAAGAAGGCCGCTCCGGCTAAGAAAGCCGCTCCGGCAAAGAAGGCAGCCGCTCCTGCGAAGAAAGCCGCAGCCCCTAAGAAGGCCGCTGCTCCTGCAAAGAAAGCCGCTGCTCCTAAGAAGGCCGCCGCTCCTGCGAAGAAAGCCGCAGCCCCTAAGAAGGCCGCTGCTCCTGCGAAGAAAGCCGCTGCTCCTAAGAAGGCCGCCGCTCCTGCGAAGAAAGCCGCTGCTCCTAAGAAGGCCGCCGCTCCTGCGAAGAAAGCCGCTGCCCCTAAGAAAGCCGCCGCTCCTAAAAAGGCCGCCGCTCCTGCCAAGAAAGCCGCTGCTCCTAAAAAGGCCGCTGCTCCCAAGGCCGCTGTGAAAAAGGCAGCCCCCGCAAAAAAAGCTAAGCCGGCCGCTGCGCCGGCAGCCCCTGCGGCACAAACCAAGCTGACCCCTCAGGCTGCGTGGCCGTTCCCCACGTCCAGCAAGCCCTGATCCGGGAATCGCTTGATTGAGAAACCCAAGGCCTTGGCCTTGGGTTTTTTTATGCCCGTTCGCCGAGCAAACTGCGGCCGTGGGCCAAGGGCGAGACACCCAAATGCCACGCCAAGGTTTGTCCCAAATCGGCAAAACTCTCACGCACACCTGCGTCCATGGTGTGCTCCCAAGCGGGAGCTGCCATCAGCAGTGGCACATGCTCTCGGGTGTGATCGGAGCCGGGCCAAGCCGGATCGCAGCCGTGGTCGGCGGTGAGGGCCAACACATCCCCTGGGCGCAAAGCCGCCTCCAGCGTGGGCAACCAACGGTCGAAGGTTTCGAGCGCATCGGCGTAACCGGCGATGTCGCGACGATGGCCGTAATGCATATCAAAGTCGACCAAGTTGGTGAACACCAAACCACCGTCACTGCACCGGCCCAAGGCCTCCAGCGTCGCTTCACACAGCGCGGCGTTGCCTTCGGCCTTGACCACCTCGCCAGTGCCCCGGTGGGCAAAGATGTCGCCGATCTTGCCGATGGAGATCACCTCGCGGCCGGCCGCTTGCAGCTGATCCAACAGCGTGTCTTGGGGTGGTGGGGTGGTGAGGTCGCGCCGATTTCCCGTGCGCCTGTACTGGCCGACCTCACCCACAAAGGGCCGGGCGATGACACGCGCGATGCGCGCGTCGTCAAAAATCGGTTTGGCCAGTTCGCAGATGTGCAGCAGCCTCTCCAGGCCAAAGTGTTCTTCGTGCGCCGCCACCTGGAACACACTGTCGGCGCTGGTGTAACAAATCGGCCAGCCGGTGCGCACATGCTCGTCGCCCAGCCGCTGGATGATTTCGGTGCCGCTGGCGTGGCAATTGCCCAGCGTGCCTTCGATGCCGGCGGCCAACATCCAGCGCTGCAGCAACTCGGCCGGGAAGATGTTCTCGCCCGGCGCCCCCGGAGTGAAAAAGCCCCAATCAAACGGCACCGGGCAGCCCATCATTTCCCAGTGCCCGCTGGGCGTGTCTTTGCCGGCGCTCAACTCGGCGCAAGCGGCGTAGGTGGCGCGCTGCGGTGCGGTCGTCGGCAGACCTTCAGGCCATTGGCGGGTCGCGGCGTGGGCGGCGTGCACCAAGCCCAGGCGACACAGATTGGGCAGCTGCAAAGGCCTGCCCTGCGCGGTCGCCCAACGGGCGATGCTGCCCAAGGTGTTGGCGCCCACGTCGCCAAAACGCGCGGCGTCGGGGGCCTCGCCAATGCCAAACGAATCCAGCACCAGAACCACAGCTCGTGTCATCGCTTTCTCCTTCACACCAGGTGTTCGATCAGCACCGGGCGGGGCGCAGGCGCCACATCGGCCACGGTGATGTGCCGCTGCACTGCGGCGATGGCACGCTCGGCGCTCGGCGCGTCGGCGGCGTGTACCCACGCCAAGGGCTCGCCGGCTTGCACAGCGGCGCCCGGCGCCGCGATGCGCGTGATACCGACGCGGTGATCAATCGCATCGCTGGCTTGGCGCCGCCCGCCACCCAGTTCGATCACCGCCACCCCGAGGTCACGGGTGGCGTGGGCGGCCACCACGCCGCTGCACGGCGCTGGCACCGGCAACACCAGTGGCGCGGCGGCCAGGTGCGCATCGGGTCGTTCCAGCAGATCGGCTGGGCCACCGAGCGCGTGCACCATGCGGGCAAAACGCTCGGCCGCATGGCCTTGCTCCAGCGCGTGCAGCAACTGCGCGCGGGCGGCCACCACATCGGGCGCCAAGCGGCCCAGCACCAGCATGTCGGCGCCCAGCGCCAAGGTCACTTCCAGCAGCCGCGTTTCGCGTTCAGCGCCGGTCAGGAAGTCGATCGCTTCACGCATCTCGACCGCATTGCCCGCGCTGTGGCCGAGCACCTGGTTCATATCGGTGATCCAGGCGTGGGTGGGCAAGCCGGCGCCATTGGCCACCGCCACCAGCGATTGCGCGAGTTCACGCGCCATCGGCAGGCTGTCGGCAAACGCACCGTTGCCGGTTTTCACATCCATCGACAAGCCTTGCAAACCGGCCGCTAGTTTTTTCGACAAGATGCTGGCGGTGATCAGCGGCACCGATTCGACCGTAGCGGTGACGTCGCGGATGCCGTAGAGGCGTTTGTCGGCCGGCGCCAGGTCGCCGGTCTGGCCAATGATGGCGCAGCCGGCCTCGCGCACGGTGCGGCGAAAGGTCGCCACATCGGGCGCGGTCTGATAACCCGGGATGCTGTCGAACTTGTCGAGGGTGCCGCCGGTGTGGCCTAGGCTGCGACCCGAAATCATGGGCACAAAACCGCCACAGGCCGCGACCATGGGCGCGAGCATGAGGCTCACCTTGTCGCCCACCCCCCCGCTGGAGTGTTTGTCGAGCACCGGCCCGCCTAGGTTGGCGCTGGCCCATTCAAGCACCTCGCCTGAGTCGCGCATGGCCTGGGTCAGCGCCACCCGCTCAGGCATGGACATACCCTGGAAAAACACCGCCATCGCCAGCGCCGCGGCCTGGCCTTCGCTCCAGGCGTTGCTGACCAGGCCCTGCACAAAATGCCGGATCTGTTCGGGGCTGAGGGTGTGGCCGTCGCGTTTGGCGCGGATGATTTCTTGGGCGAGCATGGGTGGTGTTGGGGTCAGTAAGTGGCGTGGGTGACGGCGGTGGTTTGGCCGAGCACCCGGGCGATGTCGGTCCACAAGCCGCTGGCGCCGATGCGAAAACGCCCCGGCACCAAAGCTGCGTCACCGAGGTGGCGCTGGGTGGCGGCGGCGTAGGCGCGCACGTCGGCCACGGTG
>JBEIEH010000203.1:0-4980 GCA_040383055.1 Burkholderiaceae bacterium | reverse complement strand
GTGGAATGTGTTCAAACGGGGGATCGGCGCAAGGTGGGCAGGCCCACGCCGGCGGCGTCAAAGCCACCGTCGACCGCCAGCACCTGGCCGTTCACATAACTGGCCTCGGGGCTGCACAAAAAACCAACCGCGTTGGCGATTTCGTCGAGCGAGCCGTAACGCGCCAGCGGAATGGTGTCGTGGTAGTCGGCGCGGATGGCGGGCGTGTGCACTTGTTTGGCCATCTCGGTTTCCACCGGGCCGGGCGCTATCGCGTTGACGCGAATGCCGGCGTTGCCGTATTCCACCGCCTGTTGTTTGGTCAGGTGAATCAGCGCCGCCTTGGACGTGCCGTAAGCCACCCGCAGCGTGCTGGCCCGCAGGCCCGAAATGGATGCGATGTTGACCACCGCGCCGCCACCGTTTTTCAGCATCAGGGGTGCCGCGGTCTGGGTGCAGATAAAGGGGCCATCCAGATTGGTGGCCATGACCCAGCGCCAGTCGTCCAGCGTGGTCTGGCCGATGGGCTTGAACACCGCCACCCCGGCGTTGTTCACCAAGGCGTCGAGCCGGCCCCAGCGGGCGTCGATGGCGGCCACCGCATCGGCCACCTGGGCCGCGTTTGACACGTCGGCCGGCAGGGCCAACAGACGCTCGGCGCCGAGCTCGGCCACCAAGGCCGCGTGGCTGGTGGCCAGTGTGTCGGCGTCGATGTCGAGCGTGGCCACCCGGTGGCCCTGCCGCAAAAACCAGCCCGCAATGGCCAGCCCAATGCCCCGGGCAGCGCCCGTGACCAGCGCCACCGGCGCATCTGTGTGTGCAGTGTTCATTGGGGGTGTTCAGTCGGTGGCGGGGCCATTGAGCGCGTGGCTGCTTTTGGCCGACACCGGCAAGCGCCGCACGTATTTGAAGGTGCCGGTGGCGTGCGCGCAGAGCTTGCCCTCGGCATCCAGGATGCGGCCTTCGGTGAAGGCCAGCGTGGCGGTGCGTTGCAACAGCGCGCCGTGGGCCACCAGCGGCCCGATGGCGGCGGCCATGAAGCTGGTTTTCATTTCAATCGTCACCGCGCCCACGCCCGACTCCACCGACCGCGCGGCGTGCGCCATCACCACGTCGAGCAGCGTCATGCTGGCGCCGCCATGCGTCACGTTGAACGAATTGAGGTGCTCCGCGCGAGGCGTGAACGCAATCCGCGCCTGGCCGTCCGCAAAGTGCAGCAGCTCAAACCCCAGGTGCTCAACAAAAGGAATCGAAACAGGAAAGGTCATGCGCGCAGCATACAAGCGGTAGAGCGAGGTCTAGCCTCCGGTAATGATCGACACACCACCGTCAACGGCCAGCCACTGCCCGGTGATGTGCTTGCCCGCGTCGCTGGCGTACAGCAGCGTGATGCCTTTGAGGTCTTCGTCGTCGCCCAGACGGCGCAGCGGCGCATGGGCGGCGAGTTTGTCTTCACCCATCGCCTTTAAGGTGCCCTGCGTCATCTTGCTCGGGAAAAAGCCTGGGCAAATCGCATTGACGCGGATGCCGTAGTGGCCCCACTCGGCCGCCAGCGCACGGGTGAAATTGATCACCGCGCCTTTGGATGTGTTGTACGCAATCGTCTTCATCTCGGGCGGGTTGCCGCCCAAGCCGGCGATGCTGGCGGTGTTGATGATGCTGCCGCTTTTGTGCGGAATCATGCTGAGTTTGGCGATCAGCTGGCTCAGCAGGAAATAGCTGCGCACGTTCAGGTTCATCACCTTGTCCCAGGCGTCGAGCGGGTGGTCTTCGGCCGGTGCGCCCCAAGCGGCGCCGGCGTTGTTCACCAAAATGTCGACCCGGCCCAAGCGCTCCAGCGCGTCGCTGGCCAAGCGGCGAATGTCGTCTTCTTTCTGGCAATCGGCCGCCGTCCAGCGGGTGTCGATGCCGGCGGCCTGCAGTTCGGCGGTGGCCTCTTCCAAGTCATCCGCCTTGCGCGAGCTGATCAGCACCCGCGCGCCGGCCTCACCCAGCGCCCGGGCCATTTGCAGCCCCAGCCCGCGCGAGCCGCCGGTGATCAGCGCGGTCTTGCCCGTCAAATCCAACAATTGGTGCACATGGCGTTCGGTCATGCTGCGTCTCCTTTTTAATGGGGTCAGGTTCGTTTTTTCCTGCGTCAAAACGCATCTTCGGGCATGTCGGCGCAAGTGGTGTCGCGTGTGCGCACCACCTGCAGCCAAGCGCCGATCTTGGGCAGCTCGTAATGGAAAAAATAGCGCGCCGCCGCCAGTCGACCGGTGCGCGCCGGGCTCTCGAGCGCGGCTTGGGCCACCAGCGCCACGTCCAGCCAAATCCAGGCCAACACGGTGTGGCCAAAGGCCTGCATATAGGGCACCGCATTGGCCAGCGCGGGCACCGGTTCGCCCGTGGCCCACGCGGCTTTGGTGGCGGCGCCCACGTCTTGCAAGGCTTTGCCCAGCGCGTTGGCGTGTTCGGCCAGTTCGGGCCGCTGAATCGCGCGCTCGATGGTGGCGTTGACGCGGCCCGCCAGCAGCTGCAGGCCTTTGCCGCCTTCCATCAGCACCTTGCGGCCCAACAGGTCCATGGCCTGAATGCCGTGGGTGCCCTCGTGGATCATGTTCAGGCGGTTGTCGCGCCAGTACTGCTCCACCGGAAAGTCGCGCGTGTAGCCGTAGCCACCGAGCACCTGGATCGCCAGAGAATTCGCCTCCAAGCACCACTCGCTGGGCCAGCTTTTGGCAATCGGCGTCAGCACTTCCAACAGCAGGCGCGCGTCATTGGCCGCCTCGGGCGCGCCGGTGTGCTGCTCGTCCACCAGCCGCGCGCAATACAGCTCCAGCGCCAGCGCGCCTTCGGCGTAGCTCTTTTGCGCGAGCAACATGCGCTTGACATCGGCGTGTTCGATGATGCGCACCTGCGGATGGGCTGGGTCTTTTCCAGTCGGCCCCATCGCCCTGCCCTGCGGCCGTTGCTTCGCGTAATCGAGCGACGCTAGGTAGCCCGCCATGCCCAACATGGTTGCGGCCATGCCCACGCCAATGCGCGCCTCGTTCATCATGAGGAACATGCACTTGAGGCCTTCGCCGGGCTGGCCCACCAGATAGCCTATGGCTCCAGGGGCGCCGCGCACCGGGTAAGTGCCCTCACCAAAATTGAGCAGCGTGTTGGTGGTGCCGCGCCAGCCGCATTTGTGGTTCAGCCCCGCCAGCGCCACGTCGTTGCGCTCGCCGGTGAGCAGGCCCTCTGCATCGACCAAGCGCTTGGGCACGATGACCAGCGAAATGCCCTTCACACCCGCCACCAGCTTGCCGTCCGGTCCCGGAATCTTGGCCAGCACCAGGTGCACGATGTTCTCGGTCAACTCGTGTTCGCCGGCCGAAATCCACATCTTGCTGCCCTTGAGGCGGTAGCGTGGCCCGAGCGGGTCGTCCGCATAGTCCTCGCCATCGGGCAACGCGCGGGTGGCCACATCGCTGAGCGAGGATCCGGCCTGTGGCTCACTCAAGCACATGGTGCCCGACCAGCGGCCAGCCAACTCATTGAGCGCAAACACCCGCTTCTGCGCCTCGGTGCCGTGCGCCATCAGCAAATTGGCGTTGCCGGTGGTCAGCATGCCCGCGCCGATGCTCACCGATGCGCAGGCAAACAGCGCATTGGCCGCCGCCTCTACCGTGTAGGGCAGTTGCATGCCGCCCACATCGCAGTCTTGCGCGGCGCTCAGCATGCCGCTCTCGACATAGGCGCGGTGTGCGTCGTGGGTGGCCTGTGGCAACACCACACGCAAGCCACCCGCACCATCGGGCTCGGTGCGCGGTTCTTGGGTGTCGACCAGCCGGTTGAATGGCGCGTACTTCTCGCGCGCGATGCGCTCGCAGGTGTCCAACACCGCGTCAAAGGTCTCACGCGAGTGGTCGGCAAAACGCGGCCGCTCGCTCAGACCCGCCGCCCCCAACCAGTCGTACAACAAAAAATCCAGCGTGGGGCGAACGCTCATGTCACAACACCTCAAACACCCCAGCCGCGCCCATGCCCCCGCCGATGCACATGGTCACGCACACGCGCTTGGCACCGCGGCGCTTGCCTTCGATCAGGGCATGGCCCGTCAGGCGCTGGCCCGAGACACCGTAGGGGTGACCGACTGCGATGGCGCCGCCGTTGACATTCAGACGCTCGGCAGGGATGCCCAGCTTGTCGCGGCAATACAGCACCTGCACCGCAAACGCCTCGTTGAGTTCCCACAGGTCGATGTCGCTGACCTTCAGGCCCAGGCGCGACAGCACCTTGGGCACCGCAAACACCGGGCCAATGCCCATTTCGTCGGGCTCACAACCGGCCACCGAAAACCCCAAGAAGCGCCCCAGCGGCTTCAAGCCTTTTTTCTCGGCCAGCGCCTCGTCCATCACCACACAAGCGCCCGCGCCGTCGCTGAACTGGCTGGCGTTGCCAGCCGACACCAAGCCACCGGGCAGCGCCGAACGCAGGCCGTGGATGGCGTCAAAGGTGGTGCCAGGGCGAATGCCTTCGTCGTGCTCCACCGTCACTTGTTTGGTCATCAAGCCCATCACTTTATCGGCCACACCAGCGGTCACGGTGATGGGCGCGATCTCGGCCTTGAAGAGGCCGGCTTCCAGCGCAGCCGCCGCCGTCTGTTGGCTGGCGGCGCCGTATTCGTCCATGGCGTCGCGGCCAATGCCGTAGCGCTTGGCCACTTGTTCGGCCGTCTGCAGCATGTTCCAGTAGATCTCGGGCTTTTGTTTTTCGAGCGCCAAGTCTTTGAGCATGTGCTGGTTCATCTCCTGCTGCACACACGAGATGCTCTCCACCCCGCCGGCCACATACACACTGCCTTCACCGGCGATGATGCGCTGTGCGGCCAAGGCAATGGTCTGCAAACCCGAGGAACAAAAGCGGTTGACGGTCATGCCCGACACGGTGATCGGCAAGCCGGCCTTGAGCGCGATCTGGCGCGCGATGTTGGCCCCCGTGGCGCCCTCGGGGTTGGCGCAGCCCATGATCACG
>JBEIEH010000202.1:0-4985 GCA_040383055.1 Burkholderiaceae bacterium | reverse complement strand
TCAGCGTGATCATGTTGATGGTGAAGCCCATCACGTCCATGAAAAAGAAGGTGCCGATCAGCGCAATGGGCAGTGTCAGGCCGGTGATGACGGTGGAGCGCCAGCTGTTCAAGAACAAAAAGACGATCAGCACCGTGAGGAAAGCGCCTTCTATCAGGGTTTGGCGCACGTTGTTGACCGACACGCGGATTGGGCGTGAGCCATCGGCAATGGGTTCGAGCCGCACGCCGGGGGGCAGTTGGTCTTTGAGTTCGGCCAGGGTTTTGTTCAGGCCGTCGACCACCGCGATGGTGTTTTCGTCTTGCGACTTTTGCACCTGCAGCAGCAGGGTGCGCTGGCCGTTGTAGAGCGCCAGGTTGTCCAGCTCTTCCACGCTGTCTTGCACCGTGGCCACTTGGTGCAGGTAGATAGGGGTGCCGTTGCGGCGCGCCACGACGACTTGCTGGAAGTCGGCCGGGTTTTTGATGCGCGAGAGCACCTGCACCACCTGCTCGCGCTCGCGGCTGGACAAGGTGCCGACCGGCAGGTCTTGGTTTTCCACCCGCACCGCGCTGGTGATTTGGTCGACCGTGACGCCGAGCGCCTCCATGGCGGCGGTGTTGAGTTCGATGTTGATGGCGCGCTGTGTGCCGCCCACCAGATTGACCGAGCCCACGCCGCGCACGTTTTCCAGGCGTTTCTTGAGGGTCTGTTGTGCCCAGTTGGTCATTTCCACAGGCGAGGGGGCGGTGCCGGTCTGTTCAGGCAAGACCGCGACCGACCAAATCGGCCTGCTGGCCGGGTCAAAACGCAGGATGCGGGGTTCTTTGACCTCGCTGCGCAGGGCGGCTTTGAGGATGCTGACCTTTTCGCGCACATCGTCGGCGGCCTTGCGGCCGTCCACATGCAGCTGGAATTCGATGATGACGACCGCTTGACCTTCGTAGCTGCGCGAGGTCAGGGTGTTGACGCCGGCAATGGCGTTGACGGCTTCCTCGATTTTTTGCGTGACTTCGCTCTCAACAATGGCGGGCGACGCGCCGGGGTATTCGGCGGTGACCACCACCACCGGAAAGTCGATGCTGGGGAACTGATCGACCTGCAGGCGCTGAAAGGAAAACAGGCCCAGCACCACAAAGGCCAACATGACCATGGTGGCAAAGACCGGGTTGCGCAGAGAGACTTGGGTGAACCACATGGCGGGGCCGTCCTGGGGTTCAGCGCTGGGCGTCGGGCAGGCGCACGTCGGTGCCTTCGCGGATCAGGCCGGCCTGGGCGCGCAGCACCACCGCGCCATCGCTCAGTTCTGCCAAGAGCCACACCGGTTCGGCCGGCTCGCCGGCCAGGCCGCTGCTGCGCAGCGCCACCGTGCGGTGCACGACCTTGCCTTGCTCCACCAGCTGCACATAGGGCTGGGGTTTGTCGTTGCGCACGGCGGTTTGTGGCACGGCCACGCCTTGGGCGGTGGCCACCACGATGTGGCCTTGGGCGAACAGGCCTTGGCGCAGGCCCGGGGCGGGCGCCACTTGCAGATAGACCAGCACGCTGCGGCTGCCGGGCTGCACGCTGGGGCTGATGCGCGCCACCCGGGCGGCCAGCGCTTGGGGCTGGCCCTCTACCCGCAGGCTCACCGTTTGGCCGACCTGCACGGTGGTCGCGTCGGCCGGGCTGAGCGCGGCTTCCAGCTCAAAAGCGGAGGTGTCGATCAGCTCCAGAATGCGGGCCTCCACGGCCACGCGTTCGCCGTTGTTGGCCAAGCGCGCCGAGACTTGGCCGGCAAAGGGCGCTGTCAGCACCGCGTCGGCCAGCGATTTGCGGGCGATGTCGAGCGCGGCTTGGGCGGCGCGGTGGTTGGCTTGGGCGGCGGCCAGGTTGGCTTGGGCGGTGTCGAGCGCGGTGGCCGAAATAAAGCCCTGGCCCACCAGGGCTTGGTTGTTGCTGAGCGCGCGCTGGGCGATCTGCACCTGGGCCAAAGCGGCTTGGGCTTGTTGCTCGGCTTGGCGCACGCGGGCTTGGCCTTCGGTGGGGTCGACGCGGGCCAGCACCTCGCCAGCGCGCACCGGGTCGCCTTCGCGTTTGGTGAGGCCTTGCAGCTCGCCCGGTACACGGGCCTTGACCACGGCGGTTTGCAGCGCGCGCAGCGCGCCCGAGACCGGCACCACCTGTTGCACTGTTTGGCTGCGTGCGGTCAGCACATCGCCAGCGGCCAGCGCAAACACCGGGGCTTGCTGCAACTGGGCGGCGGCTTGCGCCGCGCTGGCTTGTTTGGCGCTGCGTTTTTGCAGGGCGCGTGCCACGCCCAGCCCCAAGGCGATGGCCACGATCAGCACAATGAGCCAGAGCTTCCAGGAGCGGCGGGGGCGGGTATCGGTGTTGAGCATGGTGAGGCGATCAGGGGCGCACCTGCATGCCAATCAGCAGCAGATTCACCTGGGTTTCAATAAAGGGCAGGGGGTCGATGGCGCGCTCCGACGGGCAGCAGCCCGCCATGGAATAGCGCCACATGACCAGAAAAATCATGGGGGCGATCAGGCTGTAGACCGCCCAGTCGAGGTTGGCGATGTGCAGGTCACCCCGGTCGATGCCGCGCTGCAGGATGCGGCGCAACAGCGCGTGTCCTGGGGCAATCACCTCGGCTTGGTAGAAGGCGGCCAGCTCGGGAAACAGCGGGCCTTCGCTCATCATGATTTTGGTGATGCCCGCGGCCTGGGTCTGCCCGATGCGCTCCCACCACTGGCGCATGGCGTAGTGCACCAGCTCGGCGCTGGAGCCGGCAAATTCGTCGAGTTCGGCGTTCCACTCGGCAAAGCGGCCGGCGATGTTGTCGCGCACCACCGCTTGGAACAGCGCTTCTTTGCTGGGGAAGTACAAAAACAGCGTGCCTTTGGACACGCCGGCGCGGGCCGCCACTTCTTCCACCCGGGTGGCGGCGTAGCCTTTTTCCACAAACAGGTCGAGCGCGGCCGACAACAGCTCGCCCGGCCGCGCTTCTTTGCGGCGGCTGCGGCGGGCGATGGGGCAGCAGAGGGAGAGGGGGTTGACCGGCGTGGACATGGTTACTGACTGACGGGTTATTAATGTAACCCTTGCCGGTGGCCTGTGTGTGTCCGCTGGGTAAAGTCGCCCCGCGCTCCTCAGTCCAGCTTGATGCCGATGCGGGTGATGCGGCCGTTGTCGAGATGGCGCACGCTCAGCTCGGCGCGGCCCAGTTGAGCGCTGTCGCCCAGCACCGGCGGGCGGTGCAGTTCGTGGCACAGCCAGTCGGCCAGACTTTGCTGGCTCTCGGCCGGCACCGGCAGGCCGTAAAAGGCGCAGAGCGACTCCAGCGGAGTGTTGGCATCGAGTTCAAAGTCGCCAAACACCTCGCGGGCGCGGTCGTCGTCTTGGTCGGGCAGGTCCAGCCCCAAGCGCCGCGCCGCCCACGCGATGGTCGAGCCCTGCAGCAGCAGCGAGGCGATCACCACCACAAACGCCACATTCAAAAAGATGCTGGCGCCGGGCACCCCGGCCATGACCGGGAAGACGGCCAAAACAATGGGCACCGCACCGCGCAGGCCCACCCACGAGATGTATTGAATCTCTTGGGACGGAAAGTTCAGCGGCTTGAGGCACAGCCACACCGAGATGGGCCGAGCCACCAGCATCAGCACCAGCGCCACGCCCAGCGCCGGCCACAGGGTTTGCACCATGTGCGACGGCGTGACCAACAAGCCCAGCAACACAAACATGCCGGCTTGCGACAGCCAGGCGTAACCGTCCATGGCCGAGAGCGCGGGGCGCACCAAGCGCCGCACCCGGTTGGCCAGCACCACGCCCATGATGTAGACCGCCAAAAAGCCCGAGCCGCCCATCCAGGTGGTGAAGGCAAATGTCACCAAACCACCCGACACCAACAACAGCGCGCGGATGCCACCGCCGCCGTCCAGTGCGCGGCTGCTGCGCAACAGAACGTGCGCCAGGCCAAAGCCCGCGCCCAAACCGAGAGCAGCGCCCCAGCCAAACTGCTGCAGCAGGCTCAACACGATGGCGCCAGCGCCCGTGTCGGGTGCTGCCCCTGGCTGGCTGGCCGCCAGCGCGATGCCAATGAACAGCAAGGTCAGATACACCGCCATCGGGTCGTTCATGCCCGACTCGATTTCCAGCGTGGCGGCCACCCGTTCGTTGAGCTGTACGCCCGACGATTTGAGCAGCGAAAACACCGCCGCCGCATCGGTGGAGCCGACGATGGCGCCCAGCAGCAGCGCCATTGGCCAATACAAATCGAGCAACCACCACGCGGCCACGCCCGTGATGCCGGCGCACACAACCACGCCCACCGTGGCCAACAAGGCGGCCGGACGCAAGCCGGTGCGAAAGGTGTGGATGTCGGTGCGCAGCCCGCCGTCGAGCAAGATCACCGCCAGCGCCACGTTGCCGACCCAAAAGCTGAGCTTGAAATCGTTGAAGACAAAGCCGCCCGGCCCGTCTTCACCGGCCAGCACGCCCACCAGCAAAAACACCAGCAGGAAAGAAAAGCCGACGCGGGCCGACAGCAGACCCGCGAGCACGCTGATAAAGATCAGCGCGGCCGCGCCCAGCAAGGGCAAAGCGAGAAAGTCGAGGGACAAAAGCATGCCCCGACCGTAACAAAAAAACGGGCTCCTTCCTCACAAGCGAGGCCCGTGGTCGACACATTTTGGGGTTATCCCCCAAGCGCGGGCCACAGGCCCGCTGGCTCAGTTGGCAAACGCGGCAATCCCGGTGATGGCGCGGCCTAAGATCAAGGCGTGCACATCGTGGGTGCCTTCGTAGGTGTTGACCACTTCCAGGTTGACCAAGTGGCGCGCCACGCCGTATTCGGCGCTGATGCCGTTGCCCCCCATCATGTCGCGCGCCATGCGGGCGATGTCCAGCGCTTTGCCGCAGCTGTTGCGCTTGAGGATGCTGGTGACTTCCACCGGCGCGTTGCCGGCGTCTTTCATGCGGCCGAGCTGCAAGCAGCCCTGCAGGCCCAGGCTGATTTCGGT
>JBEIEH010000201.1:0-5006 GCA_040383055.1 Burkholderiaceae bacterium | reverse complement strand
TTTCGCCACGCCCGCCACACCCAAGCTCTGGGCTTACCGGTCTACCGCCTCCCCTCCACCAGCCCCGCCAACGCCAGCTGGAGCTTCGAGCGCAAACTCGCCGCTTGGCGAGAGGTGTTCGCAGCCACAGGTCTGCTGGAGTGAAACCGAGTGCGGTGCTGGCCAACGCCAGCCACCGCCGAGCGAAGAAGCAAAAACACCAAGACACCGCAGTTCTGTCGGCGCGCAGAGGTCTACACGCCAGGGCACCGCGGATCTGGCTTCGCCAGTCCGCAGGTGCCGCCCCCTGGGGGGTGACGCGCCATAGGCGCGGCGCGGGGGGTTACAGATTCCTATGCGCCACCGGCGTCTCTGGCACCGGATAACCGGCCGCACCAAAGGTCGCGACGATGGCCTTGTGGGTGTCGAAGTACACCTGCCAGTAGTGATCGGTGTGGGTGTAGGGGCGCACACACAGCAGCGGGCCTTCGGGCGTGAACTGCAGGATCTCAATATCCGGCGCCGGGCTGTTTTTCACGTTGGCAATCGCTTCGATGGCCGGGCGCAGGCGGGCGATGGCGTCTTGCACGTCCACGCTGTTGGCCACTTTGGCCACACAGTCCACGCGGCGGAAGGGCTCGGCGCTGAAGTTCTGGATGTTGTCGCCAAACACCTTGCCGTTGCCCACCACGGTGAGCACGTTGTCTGGCGTCAGCACGGTGGTGGCAAACAAGCCCAGTTCTTTGACCGTGCCCACGGTGCCTCCCGCGCTGATGAAGTCACCGACCTTGTAGGGCCGCAGCACCTGCAGAAACAGACCGGCCGCAAAGTTGCCCAGCATGCCGCTCCAGGCCGCGCCGATGGCCAGGCCCGCGCCGGCAAACAGCGCGGCAAACGAGGTGGTTTGCACCCCAAAGATGTCCAGAATCGCCAACACCAGCACCACGGTGAGCAGCACCGAAATGATGGACTTGAGGTATTGGGTCAGTGTGGCGTCGAATTTTTTGCCTTTTTCCAAGGCTTTTCCGACCAGCGACACCGCCACACCGATGAGCCAGCGGCCCACCACCCAGGCCACGATGGCCCCCACGATCTTGAGCGCCAAGTCGGCCCCTTGGGTGCTCAAAAACGTCCAGATGGCTTCCATGTTCATAATCTCGCCTTTCATAGCGGGTTGACAACGGTGCGATCTTCAGCGTCTCAAAGTAAGTCTTTTGTGTTTGTTTCCGATGCTTACAGCGCCGGCGTGATCCAACGCACAGCGCTGTGGTCTGTGATGAGCGGGGGGGTGTGAAATGGCGCAACCCAGACGCCGTCAGTCGCTGACAGAACTGCCCGAGGTCACCCTGTCGGAAGACAGCGAGGTGCGTTATCTGCACCTCGGCACCGAATGGGTGCAGGGCTCGATGCTGATCGATTCACCGTTTGAGATCGAGCTGGACTATGTGCAGCGCATGATGGCGTGGCTGCTGTTTGTGCCGCCCACCAGTGTGGCCAAGCGCCGGGCCTTGCAGCTGGGTCTGGGCTCTGCGGCACTGACCAAGTTTTGCTTCAAAAAGCTGCGCATGGACACCACCACGATTGAAATCAATCCGCAGGTGCTCTCGGTCTGTCGCCAGTGGTTCAAGCTGCCGCCCGATGGCGAGCGGCTGAGGGTGCTGCTGGCCGACGCTGGCCAAGCCATTTTGGAGCCACAGCACCAAGGCGCTTACGACGCGGTGCAAATCGACCTGTACGACCACGAAGCCGCGGCCCCTGTGCTTGATAGCGCCGACTTTTACCGCGGCACCCGTGCCCTGCTCACCGACGAGGGCTGCATGACGGTGAATCTGTTTGGGCGCGACGCGAGCTACGAGCGCTCGCTCGCCAGCATCAGCGAGGCCTATGGCCCTGAGGCGGTATGGGCATTTCGACCCACCCGCGAAGGCAATACCATCGTGCTGGCGCAGCGCACCCCCAGCCGCCCCACTCGAATGGAGCTGTTGGCGCGCGCCGAAGACATTCAGCAACGCTGGGGGCTGCCGGCCACCAAGTGGCTGCGCCTGTTCAAACCCGCGATCAACGATTGAGCCGTGAGCATCCCGATCAAAACCGACAGCGCTTGGCGTGGCACCTCGGACTGCCGCAACTGCGGCATCCGCGACATGGTGCTGTTTGCCGATCTGCGGGAAGAGGACTTCGAACTCATCCACTCGCCCATCGACGATCTGGAGTTCCCCGCCGGGCAGCCGATTGCCAATCTGGGCGACACCGCCACCTCGCTGTTCACCGTGCGCACCGGCATGGTCAAGCTGGTGCGCAACACCATCGACGGGCGCCAGCGCATTGTGCGGGTGCTGCGTCCGGGCGACGTGATTGGCCTCGAAGCCTTGCTGGCCCCTAGCTACGACGCCGATGCGGTGGCGCTGACCCCAGTGCGCTTGTGCCGGCTGCCGCTGCAGGTGATCCAGCGCCTCAACCGCGAAACGCCGCGCCTGCACCAGCGCCTGCTGGAGAAATGGCACCGCAGCCTCAAAGAAGCGGACGACTGGTTGGCCGATCTGAACTTTGGCACCGCGCGCCAGCGTGTGGCCGGCTTGTTGCTGAAAATGCGCAGCGACCGCGACCCCGAGGTCACCACCGTGTTCTCGCGCGAAGACATGGGCGCCATGCTCGACCTCAAGCTCGAAACCGTCAGCCGCACCCTCAACACCTTGCTGCGCGAGGGCGTGATCGAAGCGCTGGACAAAACCGGTCGGCACTACCGCATCTTGCAGCCGCAGGCGCTGGTGCAACCGCAGGAGTGAGCGATGACACGTATTGGGCTCTGCGCCGCTTGCATGGTGGTGGCCTGTTCGGTACAAGCCCAGGACATGCAGCGTCTGCCACGTTTTGATATCGACCGCACCGAGGTCACGATTGGCCAGTTCCGCACCTATGTGCGGGCCACCGGCGTGGTGACGGCGGCCGAGCGCGCTGGCGGTGGCCAAACCTATGAAGGCGGTTGGGAACAGCGCCGGGGTTGGACCTGGGCCACGCCCTACGGCAGCCCGGGCGCCGACGACGAACCTGCGGTGCACATCACCCAGCCCGAGGCCCAGGCCTATTGCCGCTGGGCCGGCAAGCGCCTGCCCACCGACGCCGAATGGGGCGAAGCCGCCTACCTGGAGCAGCGCGCCAACCCGCCCGCGCCGTTCGTGCGGGGCCAGCGTTACCCCTATCCGACTGGCACCAGCCCGCAGGGCGCCAACTGCTTGGGCGACTGCGGCCCTGTGAAAGCCGAGCCCCACGCTCAGACCAGCCGCGGCCAGGGCCATGCGCGGGTCGGTACCACCGTGGCGGGTGTCAACGGCCTCCACGACATGGGTGGCAACGTCTGGGAATGGGTCGACAGCGGCCTGGGCCGTGAGCAGCGCACCCGGGGCGGCTCGTGGTGGTATGGCAGCGGCCCGATGCGCGACGATCACCGCCAGAGCAAACCGGCCGACACAGCGGTGGTCTACATCGGCTTTCGCTGCGTGCGGGATCGATGAGCGCCGCCGCCCCGCGCCACCTCGCCACCGGTCTGCTGCTGGCAGCCGCCGGGTCGATCGCGTTTTCGGGCAAGGCCATCATCGTCAAGCTGGCGTATCGCCACGGGGTGGACGCGGTCACGCTCATCATGTACCGCATGCTGTTTGCGCTGCCCCTGTTTTTGGGCTTGGCCTGGTGGGCCAGCCGGGGCAAGCGGGCGTTATCGCGGCGCGACTGGTGGGGCATTCTGGGTCTGGGTTTCACCGGCTACTACCTCGCCAGTTTTCTCGATTTCTGGGGCCTGCAGTACATCAGCGCCAGCCTAGAGCGGCTCATTCTTTATCTCAACCCCACCATCGTGCTGGTGCTGGGCTGGGTGCTGTACCAGCGGCGCATCGGCGCGCTGCAGGCCCTGGCCATGGCGGTGAGCTACGCCGGTGTGCTGCTGGTGTTTGGCCACGAGGCCGACTTCAGCGGCGCCAACGCTGCGCTGGGCGCAGCGCTGGTATTTGGCAGCGCCGTGAGTTACGCCATTTATCTGGTCTACAGCGGCGAAATGGTCAAACGCTTAGGCTCGCAGCGCTTGGTGGGTTTGGCCACCACCGTGGCGTGCGGCTTGTGTCTGCTGCAGTTTGTGCTGCTGCGCCCCTTGTCGGCCGCGCTGGTGGCGCCCGAGGTGATCTGGTTGTCGGTGCTCAACGCCACCCTGTGCACCTTTGCGCCTGTCCTCATGGTGATGATGGCCATTGAACGCATCGGCGCTGGTCTGGCCTCACAAACCGGCATGATCGGGCCGATGTCGACCATCGCCATGGGCGTGTGGCTGCTCGACGAACCGTTCAACGGCTGGATTGTGGCCGGCACCGCCCTGGTGGTGGCCGGCGTGTTTCTGGTCACCCGCGCCCGGCCCCCGGGCACCAAGTAACAACAGGAGAACACAGCGATGGATTTGGGCATTGCCGGCAAATGGGCGCTGGTCGGTGGCGCGAGCAAAGGCTTGGGCTGGGGCTGCGCCGCCGCCTTGGCCGCCGAAGGGGTGAACGTGGTCATGGTGGCGCGCGGTGCAGACGCGCTCGAAGCCGCTGCCCAAGAGCTACGGATCACCGCCTTTGCGCAAGCAGCGGGTTGGAAAACCCCCAAGATCGTGCCGGTGGCCGCCGACATCACCACCGAAGCCGGTCGCGCCGCGATCTGGTCGGCCCCTGGCGGTCCGGGTCAGGCCTTTGACATCGTGGTCACCAACGCCGGCGGCCCGCCGCCGGGCGACTTTCGCGACTGGGCGCGGGACGCGTGGCTCAAGGCCATCGATGCCAACATGCTCACGCCCATCGAGCTCATCAAGGCCACGGTGGATGGCATGGCCGCACGCGGGTTTGGCCGCATCGTCAACATCACCAGCAGCGCGGTGAAAGCGCCCATCGACATCCTGGGCCTGAGCAATGGTGCGCGCAGTGGCCTGACCGGCTTTGTGGCCGGTGTCGCCCGCAACCCCACGCTGGCCGCCCGTGGCGTGACGCTGAACAACCTGCTGCCGG
>JBEIEH010000200.1:0-5068 GCA_040383055.1 Burkholderiaceae bacterium | reverse complement strand
GTCTTGATGAGAACCTGATGGGTGAATGGCTATATCAACGGCTAAGGGTTGTAAGAGATTGGGTCATGAATTTCGTCTTATTAAGAATTCCAAGCCAACCTCAATGAGACGATTGTTCTCTTGGTTACAGAAGAAAATACGCGATATTCTAATTGAATCTAAATAAGGTGCCGATGCCACTGTTGTTGACTCCGCCAAAAGGCAGGTGAGCGTGCATGAATTGAATGACACACTCGTTTACACAAACTGAGCCGGCCGAGGTGGCTGCCAATATTTTGTTGCGCGATTTTGTTGTGCCTGAGTTGCTGCAAGAAGCGGCCACCCCAGAGACCTTGGCTCAAGCCACCTTGTCGTGGTTAGAGCGGCCAGAGGCGGTCGCCGCGCTGCAGCAGCGCTTTGAGCAACTGCACCACGACCTGCGGCGCGACACCGTGGGCTTGAGCGTTCATGCGATCGAAAACCTTCTTGCGCGCTGAGCAGGCGCCTCTCACCTGGGATGTGCCCGGCTTGGTGGCCGGAGTGGACGAGGCTGGGCGTGGACCACTGGCGGGCCCGGTGTTTGCCGCGGCTGTGATTTTGGACGACTTGGTGCCCATCGCCGGACTCAAGGATTCGAAGAAGCTCAGCGCCAAGCGACGCGAGCGCCTGTACGACGAGATTCGCGCCAAAGCCTTGTGCTGCAGCGTCGCCACGGCCAGCGTGGAAGAGATCGATCGCCTCAACATCTTGCAAGCCACCTTGCTGGCCATGCAGCGGGCTGTCAAAGGCCTGCGTCTGAAGCCCGCCAAGGTGTTGGTGGATGGCAACCGTCTGCCAACGCTGGACGTGCTGGCCGAGGCGGTGGTGGGTGGCGACGCCTTGGTCAAGTCGATTTCGGCTGCGTCCATATTGGCCAAGGTGTCGCGCGACCGCTGGGCGGACGAACTGCACCAACGCCATCCGCAATACGGTTTTGACCGGCACAAAGGCTATGGCACCGCCGAGCACATGGCCGCTTTGCAACGCCACGGCGTCCTGCCGGAGCACCGCCGCAGCTTCGCTCCGGTCGCACGCTTGTGCGACGCCGCTTCTTCACACAGCGCCCCATGACGCCCCAGCACATCACTTCCCGCGACAACCCTTGGCTCAAGCGCTTGCGGGCCTTGGCGCAAGACAACACCGCGTATCGCGCTCAGCGCCAACTGTGGCTGGAGGGCGATCACCTGTGCCGCGCGTATCTGGCGCATGGCGGGCAGCCGCTGCAGGCGGTGTTCACCCTCGGCGGCTGGGACACCGCAGAAGCGGCCTGGCGCGACGCCGCACCCCAGGCGGTGATCTTGCCCGACGTGTTGATGCGTGGCGTGAGCGGTTTGGAGTCGGCGGCAACCATGGGCTTTGTGGTGCCCCTGCCACCCCAAGGCGAGATCGACCCCCTGGCCCCTACGGTGGTGCTAGACCGTGTGCAAGACGCTGGCAATGTGGGCTCGGTGTTGCGCAGCGCGGCGGCTTTCGGATTTCGGCAGGTCTTGGCTATTCGTGGCACGGCGGCGTTGTGGTCGCCCAAGGTGTTGCGCGCCGGTATGGGTGCCCATTTTGGCTTGCAGCTGCACGAAGGGCTGTTGCCCGAGGCGCTGGACGGGCTGCAACTGCCGTTGCTGGCCACCAGCTCACACCAAGGCCTGTGGCTGCACGAGGCCCAAGCACAGCGCGCCTTGCCATGGCCTTGCGCCTGGGCTTTTGGCCACGAAGGGCAGGGTGTGGGTGCCGAAGTGGCTGCTCGGGCGAGCCACTGGGTGCGTATCGCCCAGCCTGGGGGCGAAGAGTCGCTCAACGTGGCCGCCGCCTCGGCGATTTGCCTGTACGCCACCGGCGGTGTGCAGGCGGCTTGACCGCGACTTTGTCGCCAGTGATTGTGGTGTCGGGCGACTGCGGCAGGCTATAATTCCGGGGTTTACCCGCAATCGGCGCACGCTGCTGCGCCCGCCTCTCTGGGTTCCGGTTTCACACGGCTTGTTTCCACCGTTTTGAAGGGTGGGGCTTCGGTGTGCGCAGGGCTCGGAGGCCACAAGCGACAGCTCTGGCGGGCGTGGGTGCGCCTCAACCATCTGGAGAAAACCGTGCTGCCCGTCCACCCGAAAGCCCTTCTCGCGCTCGCCGACGGCACGGTCTTTACCGGCATTTCCATTGGAGCCACGGGCCTGACCCAGGGTGAGGTGGTGTTCAACACCTCCATCACCGGCTACCAGGAAATCCTCACCGATCCCAGCTATTGCCAGCAAATCGTCACCTTGACCTATCCCCACATTGGCAACACCGGCATCAACGCCGAAGATGTGGAGTCGAGTCGGGTGTTTGCGGCCGGCCTGATCATCAAAGACCTGCCTCTGCTGGCCTCCAATTTCCGCTCCGAAGAAACCCTCTCGCAGTACCTGCAGCGCGAGAACACGGTGGCGATCGCCGACCTCGACACCCGCGCGCTGACCCGCCACCTGCGCACCCATGGCGCACAAAACGGCGCCATCCTCGCTCTGCCGGCCGGTGAGGCGATCACGCCTGAGCATCGCGCACAGGCGATCGCCGCGGCCAAGGCCGCGCCCAACATGAACGGTCAGGACCTGGCCAAGGTGGTCAGCGCCACCGAGCCCTACCTCTGGACCCAGACCGAATGGCAGCTGGGTTTTGGCTACGGCGAGCAGATCGCGCCCAAGTTTCATGTGGTGGCCTATGACTTCGGCGTCAAGCGCAACATCCTGCGCATGTTGGCCCAGCGCGGCTGCAAGGTCACGGTGGTGCCGGCACAGACGCCTGCGGCCGATGTGTTCAAGCTCAAGCCCAATGGCGTGTTCCTCTCCAACGGCCCTGGTGACCCACAACCTTGTGACTACGCGATTGCCGCTGCCAAAGAAATCATCGAATCTGGCGTGCCGACCTTCGGCATCTGCCTGGGTCACCAGATCATGGCGCTGGCCAGTGGCGCCAAGACCTTCAAGATGAAGTTCGGCCACCACGGCGCCAACCACCCGGTCAAAGACCTGGACAACGGCTGCGTGTCCATCACAAGCCAGAACCACGGTTTTGCGGTTGACGACAAGACGCTGCCCGCCAACCCGCGCGCCACCCACGTGAGCCTGTTCGACGGCACGCTGCAGGGCTTGGCCCGCACCGACAAGCCGGCGTTTTGTTTCCAGGGCCACCCGGAAGCCTCGCCCGGCCCGCACGACATTGGCTACCTGTTTGACCGCTTCATTGCGCTGATGACCCAGGCCCAGGAGAAAAAATAATGCCCAAGCGCACCGACATCCAAACCGTTCTCATCATCGGCGCCGGCCCGATCATCATCGGCCAGGCCTGTGAGTTCGACTATTCCGGCGTGCAGGCCTGCAAGGCTCTGCGCGAAGAGGGCTACCGCGTGGTGCTGATCAACAGCAATCCCGCGACCATCATGACCGACCCGGCCACCGCCGATGTGACCTACATCGAGCCGATCACCTGGCAGACGGTCGAGAAGATCATCGCCAAGGAGCGCCCGCTCTCCTCAGGCGGCTTTGCCATCCTCCCGACCATGGGCGGCCAGACCGCTCTCAACTGCGCGCTCGACCTCTGGCGCCATGGCGTGCTCGACAAATACAACGTTGAACTCATTGGCGCCACGCCCGAAGCCATTGACAAGGCCGAAGACCGCCTGAAGTTCAAAGACGCGATGACCAAGATCGGCTTGGGTTCGGCCAAGTCGGGTATTGCGCACAGCATGGAAGAGGCCTGGGCGGTGCAGAAGACCACCGGCTTCCCGACCGTGATCCGCCCGAGCTTCACACTCGGCGGCACCGGCGGCGGCATCGCCTACAACCCCGAGGAGTTCGAGACCATCTGCAAGCGCGGCCTGGAGGCCTCGCCGACCAACGAGCTGCTGATCGAGGAATCGCTGCTCGGCTGGAAAGAGTACGAGATGGAAGTGGTGCGCGACAAGGCGGACAACTGCATCATCGTCTGTTCCATCGAGAACTTGGACCCCATGGGCGTGCACACCGGCGATTCCATCACGGTGGCGCCGGCGCAGACGCTGACTGACAAGGAATACCAGATCATGCGCAACGCCTCCCTGGCGGTGCTGCGCGAGATCGGTGTGGACACGGGTGGCTCCAACGTTCAGTTCTCCATCAATCCGAAAGACGGCCGGATGATCGTCATCGAGATGAATCCACGCGTCTCTCGCTCGTCTGCTCTGGCTTCCAAGGCCACCGGCTTTCCAATCGCCAAGGTGGCGGCCAAACTGGCGGTGGGCTACACGCTCGATGAGTTGAGCAACGACATCACCGGCGGGGCCACGCCGGCCTCGTTCGAGCCGTCCATCGACTACGTGGTCACCAAGATCCCCCGCTTTGCCTTCGAAAAATTCCCGCAGGCCGATTCCCGGCTAACCACCCAGATGAAGTCGGTCGGTGAAGTCATGGCCATGGGCCGCACTTTTCAGGAGTCCTTCCAGAAGGCCCTGCGTGGCCTGGAAGTCGGTGTCGATGGCATGAACGAGAAGACGCAGGACCGGGAGGTGCTCGAAAAGGAACTGGGCGCGCCCGGGCCAGACCGCATCTGGTACGTCGGCGATGCCTTCGCCCAGGGCATGAGCGTTGAGCAAGTGCACGCCCTGACCCGTATTGACCCCTGGTTTTTGGTGCAGATCGAGCAGATCGTCAAGATCGAGCTGGAGCTGGAAACCAAGGCGCTCGAGGACATCGACGCCGCCACGCTGCGCCAGCTCAAGCAAAAAGGTTTTTCTGATCGCCGCCTGGCGCGTCAATTGCGCACCACCGATCAGGCCATCCGGGAGCGCCGGCGTGCGCTGGGGGTGCGGCCAGTCTACAAGCGGGTGGACACCTGTGCGGCCGAATTCGCCACCCACACCGCCTACATGTATTCGACCTACGAGGCCGAGGGCAGCGAATGCGAGGCCGGCCCGTCGGATCGCCAGAAAATCATCGTGCTCGGGGGCGGCCCCAACCGGATCGGTCAGGGCATTGAATTCGATTACTTCTGCGTGCACGCGGCGCTGGCCTTGCGTGAGGACGGCTACGAGACCATCATGGTCAACTGC
>JBEIEH010000199.1:0-5074 GCA_040383055.1 Burkholderiaceae bacterium | reverse complement strand
GGCGACTTTATTCAAACCAATATCGTGGGCACCTTCCACTTGCTGGAGTGCGTGCGTGAGTATTGGGGCGCCCTGCCCGAGCCTGAGCGTGCCGCGTTTCGGTTTCTGCATGTCAGCACCGACGAGGTGTATGGCAGCCTGGGCCCGGGGGACGCGGCCTTTACCGAAACCCACCGCGTTGAGCCCAACAGCCCGTATTCGGCCAGCAAGGCCGCCAGCGACCACCTGGTGCGCGCCTGGCACCACACCTATGGCCTGCCGGTGCTGACCACCAACTGCAGCAACAACTACGGGCCGCTGCATTTCCCGGAAAAACTCATCCCCCTGATGATCGTCAACGCCCTGGCGGGCAAGCCACTGCCGGTGTATGGCGACGGTCAACAAATCCGCGACTGGCTGTTTGTGAAAGACCACTGCAGCGCCATCTGCACGGTGCTGGCCGCTGGGCGCGTGGGCGAAACCTACAACGTGGGCGGCTGGAACGAAAAGCCCAACATCGACATCGTGCACACCGTGTGCGCCCTGCTGGACGAGCTGCGCCCGCGCAGCGATGGGCAGAGCTACACCAGCCAGATCAGCTTTGTGAAAGACCGCCCGGGCCACGACCGGCGCTACGCGATTGACGCACGCAAGATTGAGCGCGAGCTGGGCTGGAAGCCGGCCGAGACGTTTGAGAGCGGCATTCGCAAGACGGTGCAGTGGTATCTGGACAACCCGCAGTGGGTGGCCAATGTGCAAAGCGGGGCTTACCGGGACTGGGTGAGCAGGCAATACACCCATGGGTGATCAAGCAGCCAGCAAAAAGATGCAAACAAACACAACACACACAGCGAGAGCGCTGTCGCGCTGGGAGGCGCTGGGACATCAGATCGGATTGACAGCGGTGTGCGGCATGGCGGTGACCATGACGTTTTCTCGCGCTTTGTTTAACCTGTTTGCGCTGCTGATGGTGGTGGCGTGGGTGTTGACAGGGCGCTTTCGCTACCTGCTGGCCGAAGCCAGGCAATCGTCCGTAATGGCAGTATGCCTGCTGATGTTTGGGTGGATTGTGCTGGGCGTGTGGTATTCGCCCGCAAGCCCCAACCAAGCTTGGGACCAGGCAGCCACTTACGGCAAGCTGTTGCTGATACCGCTGATGGCGAGCTTTGTGGACACACCGCAGCGCACGCGGGCGCTGTGGCTGAGTGCGGTGGCCGGTTTGCTGATACTGCAGGTGGCGTATGTGGCCGACCTGTGGGTAGAGATCCCTGGCTCGTTGAGCGCCAAGACACAGGGCATTGGCGTGTTCAACAACTACATTGTGGAAGGGTTCAGCATGACGGTGCTGGCCTTGACCATGGCCAGTGTTGGCGCGCTGTGCCTGAAGCGGCGCCTGCACACGCCAGCGGCGATGGCGTGCTTGGTGGCTGCGGTGTCGGTGTATTGCGTGCTGTTTCTGAACCCTGGCCGTGGCGCACAACTGGCACTGGTGGCCGGCATGGTGGTGTTGGCATTTTTGTTGATGCCCAACAAGGTGCGTTGGCTCGGTGGCGCCGTGGTGGCAGCGGGCATTTTGGTGCTGGCCACCCAGTCGGCCATGGTGACCCAGCGCTTTGAGCTTGCCTTGGCGGAAGCGCGGTCGGCGGACTCCCAAAAACAAACGTCGGTGGGCCTGCGGATCAACGCTTGGAAAGCGGGCCTGAGCCTGTGGCAAGAAAGCCCGGTGCTGGGCCGGGGCACGGGCAGCTATCAACACCTGATGTTCGCCGAGAAAAGCGAGATGGTGGGTGGCTGCGAAGGCAACCCCGTGTGCCTGCAGCCACACAGCCAGTTTGTGCTGTTCTTGGCTGAGCAAGGGTTGGTGGGCTTGTTGCTGTTTGTGGCCCTGCTGGGTGCGCTGGTGTGGCCGGCACTGAGGACGCCCCACATTCAGGCCAAGTTGTCGGCCGCGTTTGCGTGTGCTTTTGCTGTGCATGCGGCGTTTGATTCGGGCCTGCGCATGGGCACGCAGATGTTTGTGTTCATGGTGCTGGCGGTGGCGCTGGCCGCAGCTGTGCGGCTGCAGTGGCCAGACAACGGCCCCCCGGCTACCGCAAGCTGACCCTCACTGGCTGTTGTCTCGCCAGTAGCGCTCCATCCAGTCCACAGCACCACGGCCGTAGTGGGGAAAGCGTTCCCAGTTGCCGGCGGGTGGACGCACCAGATCAATGGGGCGTGGTTTGCCGTGAAAGATAACCAGCTTGGCTTCTGGCGGCGGCGCCTTGGGCGGGAGTAAACGATCAATCAGCAGCGGCTGGCGCAGGTGGTATTTGAAGCTGACCAACCACTCTTGTGGCCAGTAAGCGATGCCCTGCACCGCATGGTGCAGGTATTCCTGTTCGATTTTGTGCTGGGCCACCAAGGCGTCGCGGTTCGCTCGAAGCTGGTCCACCACATGACCCAAGGCGCCAAGGTCAAACGCAAACACGCTGGACATGGTGCGCGGCGGCAAGGACGGACTGGACCATGGCGCGTTGTTGATGGCCACCACCGGCCCGGGCACCTCAAAGAAGGGGTCGAGGCTGGACAGGATCACGGTGTCCAGGTCAATGAACAGGCAGCGTCCCTTGAGGCCATACAGGTCGTGGCTGAACACACCGATCTTGGGCCATGCGCCGTCGTAATAGTGGCGGTGCTCCAAACCGATGTCGGGAATGGGATAGACCTCAATCTCTGGCAGCAGACCTTCGGATTCACCCGTGAGGCACACAAACCGGAATTCACCACTGATGTGACGGCGGCACGCACGGTAGAGCACATTGACGTATTCGGCGGGGTACAAGGTGCCCCACTTCATGCAGAGCACAACTTTGGCTGGGTTCATGATGTTCAAGATTTGGGAAACAGTTGACCGGTCCGCAGCAGGTACACCTGCTTGGCCAGCAGGTCGCGCAGGCGGCGCCGGAAAGTGGGCATACGGCGATACCAGGGATATTTGTTCACCCCTGAAAACGATTGGCCGGTGATGGTGCTCTGGTTGCCGTCGTCGACATGGCTGGGGAACGGCTCCATGCCGTAGCGGCGAATGTGGTGCCGGTGCACACGGTCGAGTTCAAGATCTATCGGCAGGGTGATGGGCAACATGGCTGGCATGAGCCGTTGCGCGGTGTCGCGCGTGATCAGATAAGCCCCCATGCCGGTCAGTGGCCCCATATAGGCGTTGAGCGAATAGGGGCCAAGCTGCGCCTGCCGCACCGGCTGCTTGGCGCGGATGTTGTTGAAGTTCAACATGTCCCACCGATCGCGGTGATCCAGAGCTTTCTGCAGGGCCTGCAAAAAATCGTCGCCAAACACCACGTCGTCTTCCAGCACCAGCAGGGTGTGGCAGTCGGACTCAAGCAAGCCACGCCAGGCGTGCAAATGCGAGTGGTAACAACCAATCTCGCCCTGCATGACATCGCGGCCCACATTGCGCTGAAAGGCATCGACATCCACCGACGGCGACAAATCGGCCCACCGGGCTTTGCCGTCGACGGCGGACAGACGGGTATAGGCCAAACCGATGTCCGCCAAGCGCCGCTCCATCTGGTGTCGACGTTGTTCGGATCGGTCCAGATTGATGAGTGTGACCAGCAAGCCGGGAAAGCTGTGTGTGCTCATACCGGCGTCTCAGAAAACGCTTTTTGCCGAGACTGGTTCCAGTAAGCGGCTTGCTGAAGCACGGACACAAATTGCGTCGACGCCAAGCCTTGGCCGTAGGCTTGGTCGGTGCTGGCGCGCGCGGCCCAGCGCTGTCGCAAAAAGCCGGCAATGGCGTCCGTGTCAAAGGCCGAGCACACCGTCACCGACGCAGCTTGCGCCCGGTTGTTCTGCCGCGTGCCCACGTCCAAGCTCGGCAAACCGAGGAACGGCGCCTCGCGCACACCAGCGCTGCTGTTGCCCACCATCACCGCCGCGTTTTTCATCAGCTCGCTGAAGTAGTTGAAACGCATCGACGGGATGAGACGAAAGCGCTCGGGGGGCAGTTGTTCGAGGACGGCGAAGATGTCTTCGGTGCCGGGGTCGTTGTTGGGCGCGATGACCACAAAACATTTGCCACTGGCCTCCAACGCGCCAAACAAAGACTTAGCCTGCGCGCCAATCGTGTCTTGCTCAGACGTGACAGGGTGAAACACAGCGATGCCGTAGTCGTCAAACGGAATGGCGTAGCGGGTTTTGACTTCTTCAATGCTCACACCCGACGGGCGGGCGTGGGTGTCCAGTTCGGGCGAGCCAATGTTGAACACCCGATCCGGTGATTCGCCAAGCGCCAGCACACGGGCTTTGGCCGATTCGCTGCTGACGAAGTGGGTGGCGCAGAGTTTGGTGTTGCAGTGGCGAATACTCTCGTCGATGGTGCCCGACACCTCTCCGCCTTCCACATGGGCCGAGCGGATGTAGCGCATGGCGCAGACGATGCTGGCGGCTAGGGCTTCGACGCGGTCGCCGTGGATGATGACCAGGTCTGGCCGGTGTTCATGCACAAAGTCGGAGAAGCCGAGAATGGTTTTGCTCAGGATGAAATCCAGCGCATCGCCTTCGCGCTGGTTCACAAACTCAAAAAACTCGGCCCCGGCAAAGCGTTTCACTTCTAGGCGGGTTTCGCCGTAGCGCTTCATCATGTGCATGCCGGTGATGAAGAAGCTGATGTGAAAGCCAGCGTCCTGCGCGGCTTTGGCCAGGGGTTCGAGCTTGCCGTAGTCGGCGCGGGTGCCGGTGACAAACAGCAAGCGTTTGCCGGTGACCACTTCGGCTGCCGCCACGCTCATGCTTGTGGCTCCACACCGTCCAGATCGGCCCACTTGAGCTGCTGGTTGCGCTTCAGGGCGCTGCGTGTACGCGCGCCAATCAGGCGGTCGAAGTGCTGCACGGAAATCTCGCCCGAGCCAGGGCGGCGCGCCCAGATGTCTTGCGCGGTGATGACGTGGCCTGCAGGCAGGTCGCGGTCGGCCACGATGGAGCCGCGCGCGAAGCGGTACACATCTTCCTCGGGCGCGGTGCGCACTTTGGGGTTGCGCAGCGCAGTGTGGATCTCTTTAGAACGGTCGACGATAAAGCGCAGCTCGGCCGGGTCCAT
>JBEIEH010000198.1:0-5137 GCA_040383055.1 Burkholderiaceae bacterium | reverse complement strand
TGTCCTTGAGCACCTTGTTGAGCGCGTGGCCGATGTGCAGCTTGCCGTTGGCGTAGGGTGGGCCATCGTGCAGCACAAACAACGGTGCGCCTTGGCGCGCTTCGCGCAGCCGCATGTACAGGCCTTCTTGCTGCCAAGCCTGTGCCCAGGCCGGCTCGCGCTTGGGCAGGTCGCCGCGCATCGGGAAGGGCGTATCGGGCATGTTCAGGGTGGCGCGGTAGGCGCCGCCGCTGGCGTCGGCTTTGTCCTGTTTGGTTTTGGGGCTGTGGTCGGACATGGTGTTCGGGGGTGAGTGCAGCGACAGGCTCGGCCCAAGGCGGGCGGTGAAAGGCTCGGTGAAGGCGGCCCGGGGCAAGGGCCACCGCGAGCCTGTCGGGGCGTGGCGGTGGCGCGCAGGGCGGTTCAGCCCTGAATTCGGTCGCGGGTGGTCTGGCGGCGGGTTTGGGTGTGCAGCGACGCCAGGTGCGCGCGCGCGTCGCTGCAGTCCCGGGCAATGCCCTGGGTCAGGGCGTCCAGACTGTCGTATTTCAGCTCGTCGTGCAGTTTGTGCAGCAGTTCCACGCGCACAATTTTACCGTAGGCCTCCCCGCCGCTCAGGCTCTGGCGCAGCACCGCCGGCCAGTCCAGGCAATGGGTTTCCAGCAGCACCCGACCGCCGTTGACGTCGTTGGGGTCGAGCGAGGGGCGCACCCCCAGATTGGCCACACCTGGCAAGGCGCTGCCGTCGGGCATGAGGCCACACACCTGCACCACAAAAATGCCGCTGGCGGCCGGCTTCCAGTGCGAAAAACGCAGGTTCAGCGTGCGAAAGCCGTCACCCGCACCCGGCGCCGACTCGGCCAGTTGGCGGCCGAGCTTGCGCCCGTGCACCACATGGCCGCTGATGCTGTAGGGTCGGCCCAGCAAAGCGGTGGCGCGGGCCATGTCGCCGGCGGCCAGGGCCTGACGCACCGCCGAGCTGGACACCCGCAGGCCATGCACCTCGTAGCTTTGCATGCGCGCCACGTCAAAACCGTGGGTGGCGCCGGCGGCGTCGAGCAGGGCGTAGTCGCCGCCGCGCTGCGCGCCAAAGCGGAAATCGTCGCCCACCAGCACATAGCGCACGCCCAGCGCACCGACCAGGCCGTCGTCAATGAAGGCCTGAGGCGACTGGCTGGCCAGACGCTGGTTGAAGGGCAGGATCACGCAATGGTCCACGCCACAGCGTTGCAGCTCTTCAAGCTTGTCGCGCAGGGTGGCGATGCGGGCGGGCGCCAGTTCGGGTTTGCGCAGCGCACCGGCAAAGAAGTCGCGCGGGTGAGGCTCAAAGGTCATGACGCAGCTGGGCACGCCCCGGTGGCGGGCTTCGTTTTGCAGCAGCGCCAGCATGGCCTGGTGGCCACGGTGCACACCGTCGAAATTGCCGATGGTCAGGGCGCAGCCGTCGGGAAAGGCGCCCGGTTGGGGCCAGCCTCTGGTGATTTTCATGGCTTTGTGTGAGAGTCGGGTCTGGTGGCCCGTGTCACGGGTTTCACATCGATGCGCGCTATATTGACACAGTCGCCGATGACGGACGTCCCAGCCCACAAGGAGTTGAGCGTTGAAAGTCTTGAAGTTGTCAGCCCAGGGCCTACCCCAGTCTTGGATCAGCCTCGAAGAGGCGGTGCTGCACTACGCCGCCGACGAGGTGCGTTGGGAGATGGGCGAACGCATCGCGCTGTTTCGCGGCGGGCACAACGCCCTGACGGGCCGCCAGTCGGTGATCGAGGTCAATTCCATCATCGGCACCAAGGGCGTACCCAACATCAACCCGTTTGAGCTGCGTCCCACGCTCACCAACCTCAAGCTGTTCGCGCGCGACCGCCACCTGTGCACCTATTGTGGCGACCACTTTGCTGACGCCGAACTCACCCGCGAGCACATCGTGCCCCTGGGCCAGCGCGGGCGCGACCACTGGATGAATGTGGTGACCGCCTGCAAGGCCTGCAACCACCGCAAGGGCAACCGCACGCCGGAACAGGCCCACATGCCGCTGCTGTACGCGCCCTATGTGCCCAGTCTGTGGGAAGACTTCATCTTGCGCAACCGCCGCATCTTGGCCGATCAGATGGAGTTTTTGATGGCGCATCTGCCCAAGACCTCGCGCATTCGGCCGCATTGAGGCGCCCCCGCTGACCCGCGCTGGTACGGCCAAACCCGATGGGGCAACGGGCCTTATCCCCACGGCGTGTCATGCGCAGGCATCATGCCGACCCAGGGCCGAGAGCGCTCCGGGAGGTTTGTCATGACGCACAACGATGTTCACACGGTGGAGCCGCTGTCCAGCCGGCGCCGCTTATTGGGTGGGGCCTTGGGTGTGGCGGGCCTGTGGCCGCTGGCGCTGCGCGCCCAGGCCCCCGCCACGACCGTGCAATTGGCGCTGCCCTGGGCGCCTGGGCGTGACCCCAGCGGATTTTTGGTGAGTGAAAAATACGACGGCGTGCGCGCAGTGTGGGACGGTCGTACCTTGCGCTTTCGCAGCGGTCGCCCAGTGGCGGCGCCGGCCGACTGGTTGCAGGCTTTGCCGGCGGCGCCACTCGATGGCGAGTTGTGGATGGCCCGGGGGCAATTTGAGGCGGTATCGGGTTTGACCAGGCGCGAGGTGCCCCATGCGGCGTTGTGGCAGCAGGTGCAGTACCTGGTGTTCGATCAGCCTGGCGAGCCAGGTCCGTTTGCCGAGCGCTACGCGCGTTTGACCGCGCTGCTGCGCCGCCACGCGGTACCTTGGTTGCGAGCGGTGGAGCAGACGCCGGTGTCGGCTGCGCGAGCGCTGCAGGACCGCCTGTCGGCGGTGCTGGCGTTGGGCGGTGAGGGCCTGGTGCTGCACCGCGCCAGTGCGCTGTGGGAGCCCGGGCGCAGTGGCGCGGTGTTCAAGTTCAAACCCGATCAGGACGCCGAGGCCGAGGTCATCGGCCACACACCCGGCAAAGGCAAGTACCAAGGCCTGGTGGGCGCCTTGCGGGTGCGCACGCCGGAAGGGGTGGTGTTTTCGCTGGGCAGCGGCTTGAGCGACGCCCAGCGCCGTGAGCCACCGCCGGTGGGTGTTTGGGTCACCTACCGCTTTCGCGATGTGACCGAGGCTGGGGTGCCGCGCTTTGCGACTTTTGTGCGCGAGCGCCCGCCCGAATGAGTCGGGCGCTCAGGCAAACACGCCCGCCGTGTCTTGCAGACCGTCGCTGACCTGGCCGAGGTGGTGCAGGGTGTCGCCGGCCGTCATTTCCAGTTGGGTCAGCTTTTTGAAGCAGTGGCTGACGATGTATTCGTCGGTCACGCCAATGCCACCGTGCAGCTGCACCGCTTGTTGGCCAACAAAACGCAGGCTCTGGCCCAGCTGCACCTTGGCGCGGCTGGCCGCCAGGCTGCGCTCGCCAGCGGGGGCGCCGAGTTTGAGCGTGGCGTAGTAGCTCATGGAGCGCGCGAGTTCGAGTTGCATTTTCATGTCCGCCACCCGGTGGCGCAGCGCTTGGAAGCTCGCAATCGGCACACCAAACTGCTGGCGGGTGTTGAGGTAGTCGGCGGTGATGGCCAGTGTGGCGTCCATGAGGCCCACGCCTTCGGCACAGGCGCAGGCCACCAGCGCGTCCATCGCCTCTTGCAGCGCCGCTTGGCCTTGGTGGGTGATGAGCGCGGCGTGCGCTTGGTCGAGCAGCAGATCGCCCGCGCGGCTGCCGTCTTGGGTCAGGTAGCCGCTGGCGCGCACGCCTGGGGCGTCGGCCGCCACCAAGAACAGCGCCAGCCCATCGGCGGTGTTGGCCGGCACGATCCAGCCGTCGGCCCGGTCGCCGCCGGGCACGATGTGTTTGGCACCGCTCAGGCGCCAGCCGTTGGCCGCTGGGGTGGCCACGGTGGCGCAGCGGTCCAGGCGGTAGCGCGCGCCGCGCTCCTGGTAGGCCAGTGTCACCAGCGCTTCGCCACTGGCCATGCGCGGCAGCCATTGGGCCTGCAGCGCCGCGCTAGCGTGGGTCAGCACCCCAGCGGCCACCAGTTGCTGGCCCAGCGGTTCGATCACCATGCCCTTGCCCAACTGCTCCAGCACCACCATCACCTCCACCGCGCCCATGCCCAGGCCGCCGTGGGTCTCGGGCACGGTCAGGGCGGTGAGACCCAGTTCGGCGAGTTCGGCCAAGGCGGTGCGGTCTAGGCCGCCGCCCGCCACGATGGTGCGGCGGCGCTCAAAGGTGTACGCCTTGCCCACCCAGCGCGACACGGCCTCGCGCAGCTGTGCTTGCTCGTCGCTGAAATCAAAGTCCATGTTCGTGTTCCTGAAAAACGTCGTCGACTCAGCCCAACACCGTCTGCGCGACGATGTTGCGTTGCACCTCGTTGCTGCCGCCGTAGATGGTGGTCTTGCGCATGTTGAAGTAGGTCGAGGCCAATGGCGCGTTGCCCAGCACACCGCCGGGATAGTCGCCTTGCCAGCCGGCCTCCATCGCCTCGAAGATGAAGGGCAGGGCATAAGGCCCGGCGGCCAGCATCATGAGTTCGCTGTAGCGCTGCTGGATTTCGCTGCCGCGGATCTTGAGCAGGCCGGCGATGTCGAGCGACTGTTTGCCGGATCGCTCGGCCGACAGCACCCGCAGCACCAGCATTTCCAGAGCGACGATGTCGACTTCGAGCAGCGCGATCTGGTCGCGAAAACGGCTGTCGTCCCACACGCCTTCGGTTTTGGCGATGCGTTTCAAGCGTTCGAGTTCGCGTTTGGCGCGGTTCACGTCAGCGATGTTGGTGCGCTCGTGGGCCAGTAGGTGCTTGGCGTAGGTCCAGCCCTTGTTTTCTTCGCCGATCAGGTTCTCCACCGGCACTTTGACGTTGTCGAACCAGACCTCGTTGACCTCACATTCGCCGTCGAGCAGTCGGATCGGGCGCACGCTCACGCCGGGCGACTTCATGTCGATCAACAGAAAGCTGATGCCGGTTTGGGGTTTGCCTTCGGTGCTGGTGCGCACCAGGCAAAAAATCCACTCGCCGTATTGGCCCAGCGTGGTCCAGGTTTTTTGACCGTTGACGATGTAGTGGTCGCCTTGGCACTCGGCGCGGGTCTTGAGACTGGCCAAGTCCGAGCCCGATCCGGGTTCGCTGTAGCCCTGGCTCCACCAGACTTCGCCGCTGGCGATGCCGG
>JBEIEH010000197.1:0-5138 GCA_040383055.1 Burkholderiaceae bacterium | reverse complement strand
CTACACCGCGCGGCACCGCGCCGCGCTGCCGCGCCACAAGGTGATCCGCGCCATCCGCCACGCGCTGGACGCCGACGCCGAAATCACCGTGCGCATCGTGGGCGAAGACGAGGGGCGCGCGCTGAACAAGAGCTACCGCGGCAAAGACTACGCGACCAATGTGTTGACCTTTGATTACGCGACAGAGCCGCTGGTGATGGCCGACCTGGTGCTCTGCGCACCGGTGGTGGCGCGCGAGGCCAAAGAACAGGGCAAAACCCTGGCCGCGCACTACACCCACCTGCTGGTGCACGGCACCCTGCACGCCCAAGGCTGGGACCACGAGACCAGCGAGGCCGATGCCGAGGCGATGGAAGCACACGAAATCGCCATCCTCGCCGGCCTGGGTCTCAAGAACCCGTACCGTTGAGCGTGTTGGCACTGGCGTCCGTGCGCCAGGCCCGAATGGCGGCCAGCGAATACCGGTAGTGGTGTTGCAGCTGATCGGCGCTGTAGCGGTGTTCCGTGCCCACTGGGCAGGCCAGGCGCGCCAAGCAACGCTCTTCACAGCTGGACGCTGTCTGCAAGCGGTGGTCGCTGCAGCGATTCAAGCCCAGCGCTTGGTCCACCCCCAGCGCCAGCGCCGGACAGGCCGCCACACAGGGCTGCCCCACACAATCCCAACACGGTGAGCGCAGCTCACGCCGGGGTGTGAGCGGCCAATCGGTGTTGGCCAGCAGCACCGCTCGGTACGCAAACCACGAACCCCATTCGGCGTCCACACCCTGCCAAAACGGCGATGGGTGGTGCCAGCCGGCCCATTCGCCCAAGCGAATCAGGCTCAGCGCGGTGTCGCCGGGATACACACATTCCCACGCCACCCGGAGTTCGTACGCCCTCATGCCGCGCGCCACCCAGCGCTGCACGGCGGTGTCGATCGGGTGATCGCTGTCCGACGCGTCGGCAAGGGCTTGTGACCACACGGCGCCACCCACGTGGCCCAACAACACCAGCTGTCGATAGCGCTGTTGCTCAGGTGTGAGGCTACAGAGCACATCGGCGGGCAAGGCCGACACCGCCATCACCGCTTGCAGGGTCAGCCCGCGCTCGGCCCAGTACAGCAGCGCGTCGGGGGTGGCCATCACGCGCTCGTGCGCATGGGAATGGTGATCGGTCCGCTGTTGACCAAATGCACCTGCATCTCGGTGGCAAAACGCCCGGTCTGCACCAGCGGGTGCTGTTCGCGCGCCAGCGCGACAAAACGCTCATACAGTGCGCGCGCCTGATCCGGCGGTGCGGCGGCGGTGAAGCTCGGGCGGTTGCCACCACTCACGTCGGCCGCCAAGGTGAACTGGCTGACCACCAGCAGGCCTCCGTGCACGTCTTGCAGGCTGCGGTTCATCTTGCCAGCGTCGTCTTCAAAAATGCGCAGCTTGAGCACTTTGCTCAGCAGGCGCTGCGCCACGGCCTCGGTGTCGCTGGGCTCGGCGCACAAGAGCATCAACAAGCCCTGGTCGATCGCCCCCACCACCTCGCCAGCCACTTCCACCCGGGCGCTGGCCACCCGTTGCAACACGGTGATCATGTTCGGTTCATCACGCGGTTGATTTCGCGCAGCAGTTGTTCGATGTCAAACGGCTTGGCCACAAAACCGTTCATGCCCACCTCGCGGCAGCGCTCACCTTCCATGTCGAAGGTGTTGGCTGTCATGGCGATGATGGGCAAGGTCTGCAAACGCGTCTCCGGACTGGCGCGCAGGTATTGGGTGGCGGCGATGCCGTCCAAGCGTGGCATGTGCAGGTCCATCAGCACCAGATCAACGTCGTGATCAACCAACCATTCGATGGCGGCTTGGCCGTCTTCGACCATGTGAATTTGTACGCCGTCGATTTTCTTTTCCAGCTGCAGCTTGGCCACCATGAGGTTGAGGCGGTTGTCGTCCACCAGCAGCACCCGCAACGCGCTGGGGGTTTGCGGCGCAGCAGGAGAGGCCGACTCTTCTGCGGGGGCCTGTCCCAACAGGAAAGGCACTTGGGCAATGAAGGTGGTGCCTTCGTTTTCTTGGCTGACGAAGCGAATGCTGCCGTGTTGCAAGGTGACGAGCTGGCGGGTGATGTACAAACCCAGGCCTGTGCCTCCTGTGCGGGTCACCGCGTTGTCGGCCTGCGTAAAGCCTTGGAACACCTGCGAACGGAAGCTGTCGGGTATGCCGATACCGCTGTCCTCAATGTGCAACTCCAGCGTCACCCGACCATCTGAGGTGGCCGGACCGGTGGTCCGCACCCGCATGCACACATGCCCTTCGTCGGTGAACTTCACAGCGTTGCCCAACAAATTGACCACGATCTGTGTCAAGCGGTGCGGATCTCCGCGCACGTAATCGGGAACGCTGGGGTCCAGCTCCAGCCGGTAGTCGAGCCGTTTTTCCTGCGCGGCCATGCGCACAATGCCCCACGCCGAGCGCAAGGTCGGCGCCAGCGCAAAATCCACCGCAATAAAACGGATCTTGCCCTCTTGCAGGCGAGACAAATCCAGCAAATCATTGATCACCGACACCAAGTGGCTGGATGCGGTGCGCAGCGAATGCACCAACTGGCGCTCTTGCTCGTCGCGCACCTTGTCGGCCAGCAAGCCCGAAATGCCGTTGATGGCGTTCATGGGCGTGCGCAGCTCATGGCTGATAGAGGCGAAGAAGCGGTCTTTGTAGCGCTGCGAACGCAGGAGTTCGTCGCGCATCGTTTCAACCCGCCGCTGGCGCGTGCGCACCGAGCGCGACACCAATTCGATGGTCCGGGTGTGCATGATGAACAATATCTGCAACACCAGCAGAGTGCCCAGGGGCTCGGTGATGTTGTGGTGACGCAGCGCCTCTTCAGACATCTGCATTTGCCAAGGCATCACCGCCACCACAAACGGCGTGAGCGCCATCAGCACCGTGGCCACCATGGTCCACATGACCGCCCATTTGCGCGACAACAGCACAAAGCCCAAAAACGGAATCACCACCGCCCACACCACGCTGATCGGCGTGGCAGACCAGAGGTAATACGCGTCCCCAAACACCACCAATGCCGTCGCAGTCATCAGCAAATTGACCCGCGCGAGATAGGACACCCCCAGCGGCCTGAGCGCAAAGTTCGACACATAGACAACGGTGCCCGAGAGGAGGTACATGGCCGAGCCATGATCGCCCCCGAGCCAACGCTGCAAGGCAAAAATGCCGGTGATCACCGCACCTGTGAACGCAAAGACTTGCAGGTACTGGCGACGAATGCGCTGTATCAGGCGTATCTCGGGGCTGGTGCGCCGTGTGAGCGGGGCGCGATGTCGTGCTGTCATGGTGCCCAACGAAAAAATGAATGCCCAAATGATGACACGGGTTCGGTCAAGACCCAAACCGCACGCACGCCAACTCAGGTCCCCGCAACCTGCAGGGGCTCTACCCCAACCGGCAGCAATTCAATGGTCACCACCAAACCGGGCACCGCTTGCGTCAGCGCTTGCTCCACCGCTTGACGCTGCGCCGCGGCCTGGGCCAAAGTCCAGTGTCCTGGGACGTGCATGTGAAGATTGGCAAAACCGCGTTGTCCCGCTTGGCGCGTCACCACATGATCAAAACGTGTCTCAGTCTGTTCGGCTGACCGCTCACGCAGCACCCGCTCAATGCTGGCCACCGCTTCGGGGGGCATGGCCTCGTCCATCAGACCTTGGGACGCTTTCCACACCAAATGCCCCCCCTCCTTGAGGATGTTGATGGCCACCAGAATCGCCACCACCGGGTCCAGCCACAACCACCCTGTGGTCCACACCAACGCCAAGCCCAACAAGACGCCGACCGACGTCCACACATCGGTCAGCAGATGCCGCGCATCACCCTCCAGCGCCACCGATCGGTGGACCCGGGACGCGGCCAACATCAGCCAAGCCAACAAGCCATTGAGCCCAGATGCCAACACCGCCACCCCCAAACCCACATCCAAGGACTGCAATGGCTGCGGGTGCGCCCAGCGGCTGACGGCCGCCCAGACAATGCCCAAAGCGGCGACGATGATCAATATGCCTTCAAAGCCGGACGAGAAATACTCCGCTTTGTGGTGTCCATAAGGATGGTCTGCGTCTGAGGGCCGGGCGGCGATGGTCACCATCCACAGGCCGAACATGGCGCCCGCCAAGTTCACCACCGACTCCATCGCATCGGACAACAAGCCCACCGAACCGGTGAGCCACCACGCCAGGGTTTTGAGCCCCATGGTCACCAGAGCCACCACCACCGACGCCAACAACAAGCGCTGAGGGGTCAGGCGCTGGGCCCAGGCGGTGTTCATGACAGGCTCACCCGCGCGAACTTGCGTTTGCCGACCTGCACGACACAGGTGCCCGCTTCGATCTTGAGGCCCTTGTCGCTGATGACCGTGCCGTCGATGCGCACGCCGCCGCCATCGATCAAGCGGTTGGCCTCGCTACCCGATGGTGCCAGACCGGCGGCTTTGAGCAACGCGCCAATGCCCATAGGCGCACCCGATAGCGACACCTCAGGAATATCGTCCGGGATACCGCCCTTGCTGCGGTTGATGAAGTCCTGCTCTGCAGCCTCAGCAGCCGCCGCGTTGTGAAAGCGCGCCGTGATTTCCTTGGCCAGCAGGACCTTGGCGTCTTTCGGGTTGCGTCCGCCGTCGACTTCTTTTTTCAGTGCCTCGATCTCGGCCATCGACTTGAAGGACAACAGGGTGTACCAGCGCCACATCAGCGTGTCCGAGATGCTCAGCACCTTGGCGAACATGGTGTTGGGCTCTTCGGTGATGCCGATGTAGTTGTTCTTGGACTTGGACATCTTGTCCACGCCGTCCAGCCCTTCGAGCAGCGGCATGGTCAGGATGCACTGCGGCTCTTGGCCGTACTCGGCCTGCAGGTGGCGGCCCATCAGCAGGTTGAACTTCTGGTCGGTGCCACCCAGCTCCAGATCGCTCTTGAGCGCGACCGAGTCGTAGCCTTGCATCAGCGGGTACAAAAACTCGTGCACGCTGATGGGGGTGCCTGCCTTGAAACGGTCATGGAAGTCGTTGCGCTCCATCATGCGCGCCACGGTGTACTTGGAGGCCAACTGGATCATGCCCATCGAACCCAAAGGTAGCGACCACTCACTGTTGTATCGGATCTCG
>JBEIEH010000196.1:0-5159 GCA_040383055.1 Burkholderiaceae bacterium | reverse complement strand
GTCGTTGACAATAGCACCCTGATATGCGGAGTCTGCCGCTTTCCTTTGCAACCTTTGACCGAGTGCTTTTGTGAACACTGCCTTGTCTACCGAAACAACCCCCCTGGATTTGGCTGCGCTGGACGCGCTCACCGGCGGGGCCCTGAGCGCCAGCACGGCCGCCGATCGCGCCGAGAAAGTGCGCCAGTGGCTGGCCACCGATCCTGAGTTGGACCGGATTCAAGAGGTGTTTCGTGAGCTGTCGCACCGCGACCGGGGCGCGGCCAAGCCGCTCAAAGACCGCATCGACGAGCTCAAGCGCGTGCGCCACCAAGACCAACTGGCGATCGAATGGGCCGCCAAAGCGCAGGCTTTGCTGGAGGCGCCACGCTTGTCGCTGGGCGATGCGTTGGCTTGGCAGCGCGATGCGGCCGCCGCCGGCGCGCCGCTCTCGAAAGAGCCGTTGGCAGGCCCCCGCCAGGCCCTGGCCGAGCGCATCCGTGAGCTCGAAGATCTGCAGCACCGCACCCAGGTGCACAAAGAGTCGGCTTGGTTGCTGGTGCAGCGCATTGAGGTGCTGTCGACCAAGCCGCTGGCCGATGCCCAGCAGGCCGTCACTGCTTTGCAGCAAGACGTGGCGAGCTGGCAGGCCGACAGCCAGACCATGCAGGCCGCCCCGATGTGGGCCAGCGTCGAGCCGCGTCTGATGTCGCAGCTGGGCGCTGCGGTGCAGCAGGTGGGCGCGGTGTGGCAAGCGTTTGAATCCGCGCTGGCGCAGGCGCTCGCGGCCCAGCAAGACGCGGCTCAGCCCTTGCCGGGTGTGCCGGTGTGGGACGACGAAATCCGCGCCTTGCGCCCGGGAGCGGTGTCCGAAGCCGAGTCCGAGACCCATCGCGCGCAGCGCGAGCAGGCCAAACACGACGCCTTACAAGCCCTGGCCGTGCTGGAAAAAGAAATGGCCGCTGGCCACAGCAAAAACGTGGTCAAGCTCTCGCAAGAGCTGCGGCAGTTGATCAAGACCTTGGGCCGCCGCTTGGACCAAGACACCGAAGCCAAGGTGCACGCGGTACTGGCGCAGGCCGGGGAACTGGAGGGCTGGCAGCGTTGGCGCGCCGACCAATTGCGCGACAAGCTGGTGGAGCAGGCCGAGTCCTTGCTCAAAGTACCTGCTGGGCAGCGACCGGGCGGACGCAAGTTGCAAGAGTCGTTGCGTCAAATGCGCGAGCAGTGGAAATCCACCGACCAAGGCGGCGTGCCCAACCACGCGCTGTGGAAGCGTTTTGATGAAGCTTGCAACCAGCTCTACAAAGATGTGGAGGCCTGGCTGACCCAGTTGCGCGCCCAAAACGACGCCAGCAAAGCCCAGCGGGTGGCGTTGATGGACGAAGTGCGCCAATGGGCGACGCAGGCCACTGCCAGTGGCGACTGGAAGACCTATGCGCGCACGCTGCACGGCTTTGCCGAGCGCTGGCGCCAGGCCGGGCATTTGAGCGAAAAAATGTTTGCTGAGATGCAAGGCCAATGGAAACGCGTGATGCAAGAGGCCGAGGGGCCGCTGCAACAGGCGCAGGCCCAAAGCGTGGAACGCCGCCAAGCCCTGATCGCCGAGGCCCAGGCACTGGCGCATGGCCCGCTGCGCATCGACGCGGTCAAAGATTTGCAGCAGCGCTGGCAGGCTGAGGCCCATGCGGTGCCGCTGGACCGCCGCCAAGAACAAAAGCTGTGGGACGCCTTCCGTGGCCCGATCGACGAGGCGTTCAAGCGCAAGGACGATGTGCGTCACGCCCAGCGGGTGGCTTTGAGCGCCCACGACCAGCGGGTGTGCGACGCCGCCGCAGCGCTGGAGAAGGCCGCCGATGCGGGCGACGCAGCCGCGATTGCTGCCGCCCGTGCGGCGCTGGAACAGGCTTTGGAGGCGCCTGAGCCCAATACCACTCCAGCAGCCGCACCAGCCATGCCAGCTCCCGTAGCGGTGGCCGAATCCGCCACCGCTGAGGCAGCCACCGACGCCGCGCCCGAGTCTGATGCTGCCCCTGCGACCGAAGGCGACGCGCCGGCCAAACCGGTGGTGGCCACGCCACCCAAGAAGCTGGTGGCGGTGCGTGGCGATGACCGCCCGGGCGCCAAGCTGCAGGCCACACCCAAGGTGGAGAGCGGTCGCGACCGCAAGCCGCTGCCGCGCCGCCACGACACCGAGCGCGGGCCGATGCGCCCGCGTTTGGGCGACACCGCTTTCCGCGCCCAACGCCAAGCCTTGGAGAAAGCCGAGATGGCGCTGCGCCGCTTGGCCAGTCAGGCCCACGGCGAGGGCGTGACGCGTGTGCTGCAAGCTTGGGAAGCGCGCGACGCCGCTGCGCTGGCCTCGGTCCAGGGTTTGAATGGCGCCCAACGCCAGGCCTGGGGCCAGGCCCTGCAGCACAGCCCGGCCGCGTTGGCGCCCGAGGCCTTGCTGCGGCTGGAGATGGCGGCCGAGGTGCCGACACCGGCCAGCCATGTGGCCGAGCGCCGTCAGCTGCAACTGGTGTTGTTGACCCGCCGCAACGACCCCAGCCCGCAACAGACCTGGGTGCAAGACGTGGCGCGGGTGCTGGGCGCTGTCCACGACGCCGATGCCGCGCGCCGCTTGCAGGCGGTGCTCAAGGCGCTGCTGGCGCGCCGCTGAGCGTTGGGTGCAACCAGCTGTGCGGATCAAAGAAGGCGTCGTACAGGCGCCTGAGTGCCGGGAAGTCGGCGTCAAAGCGTGCCCGCTGCACAAAGTACGCTTCGCAGGTCACCGCAAAAAACTCGGCTGGGGCGGTGGCTGCGTAAGCGTCGAGCCACGGTGAGGGCTCGCCAAAACGCTCGGCGGCCGAGACCTGTTCGCTGAAATCCACATAGGCTTGTTGCATCACCCGCTGCCAGTGGGCGGACGCCTCGCCGGCGCTCAGGCCCATGAAGCGCGCGGGCAGGGCGGGCTGGCCGCTGGGCTCCTCGCCCAACGGGCGATGGCGCATGTCCATCTTGTGCACAAATTCGTGGATCACCACGTTGTGGCCGCGCTGCAGCGGATCCTTGGCGTCGACATCGGCCCAGCTGAGCATGACCGGACCACCCGCCATCGCCTCGCCGACCAGGGCCTCTCGGTAGTGGTGCACCACCCCGGCGGCGTCGGTGATGCGCCGCTCGGCCCAGGCGGCGCCGGGGTGCAGCACCACCGTCACGAAGTCGTCGTACCAGCTCAGCGCTGGCAAGGGATTGGCCTGCGGCGCCCGAAATCCCACCAGCGGCGCGCAGGCTTGTATGGCCACCGACAAGGCCATGGCGTCGGTCACCACCAAGCCTTGGGCGCCACAGAATTCTTTTTCGGCCAGAAAGTGGGCGCTCAGCGCTCGCAGGCGCTGCTGTGCCAGCACTGGCAGGGCGTGCAGCCAGTCCAAGCGGCCGAACTCGGTGCGCCACAGGGCGTCGGGCACGGCGGGCACGCGGCGCCAAGCGCGTGGCCACCACGAGGTCAAGGCGGTGGTCCAGCCCATGCGTGTTTCAGTCGGTGATGTCCAGTCGCCGCCATTGGCCGTTTTGCCAGCGCAGCACTTGCGCGCGCGCTGGGGCGTGGTCCATGTCCCAATCGCTGAGCACTATCCGCTGTCGGCCGTGATCCATCAGGTGTGTGGCCGGACGGTGGGTGTGGCCGTGAATCAGTGTGTGGCCGTGGCAGGCCTTGAGTTGGGCTTGGCTCCAGCGGGTGTCGACATCGGCCCACACGCCGTCGGATTTGGCGTGGCGGGCTTGGCTGCGTTCGCGCATGGCATGCGCTTGTGCCCAGCGCTGGGCCAGGGGCTGGGTCAGAAAAGCGCCTATCCAATCGGGGTGTCGCACTTGGGTGCGAAAGCGCTGGTACTCGGTGTCGTCCAAGCAGCCGATGTCGCCATGGCTCAGCAACACTGTTTCAGCGCCCAAGGTGAGCGCACATGGGTCGGGCAGTGCGCTCATGCCCATGCGCTCACACGCGTCTGGGCCGAGCAAAAAATCGCGGTTGCCGGCCATCCAATGCACCGTGGTGCGCGGTGTTGCGGCTTGCACGGCTGCCGCGCAACGCTGTAGGTGGCGGCTGTCGCTGTCGGTGGCGGTTTCGGGGTGCAGCGCGTCGTCGCCCACCCAGACCTCAAACACATCGCCCAATAAAAACAGGGCGTCTGGCCTGTGGCCATCGACACCCTGTTGCAGGTAGCGCTCAAACGCGGAAGTGGTCAGCGGCAGGGCTGAGCTCAGGTGCAAGTCGGACACAAAGTCCACACACCGCCAGTGCGCCGCTGCCTGCAGCCGCATGGTTTTAGCAGACCACGGCTTTTTCAATCACCACATCGGTCACCGGCACATCGCTGTGCATGCCCTTGCGGCCAGTTTTGACCGCTTTGATGCGGTCCACCACGTCAGTACCTCCCACCACTTTGCCAAACACCGCGTAGCCCCAGCCCTGCATACTGGGCGCTTTGTGGTCCAGAAAGCCGTTGTCGGTGACGTTGATGAAGAACTGAGCGGTGGCCGAATGCGGGTCGCTGGTGCGAGCCATGGCCACGGTGTAGTTGGCGTTTTTCAGACCGTTGTTGGCTTCGTTGTCGATTGGGTCGTCGGTCGGCTTTTGCTTCATGCCGGGTTCGAAGCCACCGCCTTGAATCATGAACCCATCGATCACGCGGTGAAAGATGGTGCCGTCGTAATGGCCTTTGGTGACGTACGACAAAAAATTGGCGGCGCTTTTGGGCGCTTTCTCGCCGTCCAGCTCCAGGGTGATCACGCCATGATCGGCGATGTGCAGTTCGACTTTCGGGTTGCTCATGCTCATTTGTCCAAGGTTGCTTTGAGAATCGTCACAGGGGTGTTGGGCACGTTTTGATGCGGCCCTTTGTTGCCGGTCGAGACAGCGCGGATTTTGTCGACCACGTCCATGCCGCTGACCACCCGACCGAAGACCGCATAGCCAAAACCATCGGGCGAGGGCGCGTTGAGCATGGGGTTGTTCACCACATTGATGAAGAACTGAGAGGTGGCGGAATTGGGGTTGCCGGTGCGCGCCATGGCGATGGTGCCACGGTCGTTTTTCAGGCCGTTGTTGGCTTCCAGTGGGATCGGTGCACGGGTGGTTTTTTGGTTCATATCGGCGGTGAAACCTCCGCCTTGGATCATGAAACCATCGATCACGC
>JBEIEH010000195.1:0-5162 GCA_040383055.1 Burkholderiaceae bacterium | reverse complement strand
GTGGACACCAAGCCGCTGGTCGGCCACCTGGCCGCCTGGAACTACTTCATGAGCGTCAAGAGCCCGGCCAACACCGAGTTCGTGAAGAAGTGGAGCGACTACGCCAAGGCCAAGAACATCGCCGGCCACAAAGACAAGCCACTCACCAACGACCCGATGGAAGCCACCTACATCGGCATCAATATGTGGGCGCAAGCGGTCAAGAAAGCCGGCACCACCGACACCGACAAGGTGATCGCCGCCATGGCCGGCCAGACCTTTCCGGCACCGGGTGGCTTTATGTCCACCATGGACAAACAAAACCACCACCTGCACAAGCCGGTGTTCATTGGTGAGATCAAGGCCGACGGGCAGTTCAACGTGGTGTGGAAGACCAAGGGCCCGGTGGTGGCCGACCCTTGGAGTGACTACATCGCCGAGAACAAGGGCAAGGCCAACGTGCCCATGAAAAAGTAAGCACCCCCCGCGAGGGCAGGTGAGCACCCCCCGCGCGCCTTCGGCGCTCCCCCCTCTCTCGCCTGCGGCGGGAGGGGGGCGACACCTTGGGCCGGCGGAGCTGGACCCTCGGTGTCCTGGGACTTGGCAGCCTTGGCGTTGGCCTCTGTTTGAGAACTCTTATGAAACTTCATTGGCTTCGACACCTGTGTTTGGGTGTTTTGCTGGGTCTGGGTCTTGGTCTGGGCGCCGCTCACGCCTTGACATCGGATGAGGCCATGACCCTGGCGGCGGGTGAGAGCGACGAGCGCATCGCCACCCTCAACCGGCTGGCGGTGGGCGCCGACCCGCAGGCGCTGGCGTTGATCGATGCGCTGACCCGTGACGCGGTGCGTGTGCAGGGCGAAGCGGTGCTGGTGCTGGCCGACGACGGCACCGCCACCGATGCGGTCACGGGTGCTGCGGTCGCGCTCACCGAAGTGGCCGAAGAGGTGATGGTCAACAACCGGCTGCGCAGCGCGATCGACACCGCACTCGCGGGCCGCGATCTGCTGGGCAGCGATGTGGCGGCCCAGCGCCGCGCCGCTGGCCTGCTGCGCCAGGCGGCCCTCGACGAACCCGATGCGGCCCAGCTGCCGCTGATCGAACAAGCGTTGGCCCTGCCCACGCTCGACGCACAGGCCCAGCGCGCCCTGCTGCTGGCGCAGGCCGTGATTGAAGTCGCGCACGACGACCCGGCGCGGCGCCTGGCCGCCGCACAACTGCTGGGCGAACGCCGCCTGCCCGAAATCCGCCCCTTGCTGCTGCAGCGCATCGACGCCGAGAGCGACGCCGCGGTGAGCGCCGCCTTGAAGGCCAGCCTGGCCGCGCTCGACCGCTCGCTGCTGCTGGGCAACACCCTGGGCCAACTGTTCACCGGCGCCAGCCTGGGCAGCATCCTGCTGCTGGCCGCCTTGGGCCTCGCGATCACCTACGGGTTGATGGGCGTGATCAACATGGCGCACGGCGAGATGATCATGATCGGCGCCTACGCCACCTGGGGTGTGCAAGTCTTCTTCAAGACCGCATTGCCTGGCTGGTTCGACTGGTACCTGCTGGCGGCCTTGCCGGTCGCGTTTGGCAGCGCCGCGCTGGTGGGCGCGCTCATGGAGCGCAGCGTGATCCGTTTCCTCTACGGCCGCCCGCTGGAAACACTGCTGGCCACCTGGGGCATTTCGCTGGTGCTGATGCAGGCGGTGCGCACGCTGTTTGGCGCACAAAACGTGGGCGTGGAAAACCCGGGCTGGATGAGCGGCAGCGTGACGCTGCTCGGCAACCTGACCCTGCCGTTCAACCGGCTGGTGATCATCGCGTTCGCCGCTGCGGTGCTCATCGGTGTGGCGCTGCTGATCGGCCGTACCCGGCTGGGCCTGTTTGTGCGCGGCGTGACCCAGAACCGCCCGATTGCGAGTTGCATGGGTGTGAATACTGCGCGCATCGATACCTATGCGTTTGCCCTGGGTTCGGGCATTGCGGGGTTGGCCGGCTGTGCGTTGAGCCAGATTGGCAACGTCGGCCCCGACCTCGGCCAAGCCTACATCGTGGACTCGTTCATGGTGGTGGTGCTCGGTGGGGTGGGGCAGTTGGCCGGCACGGTCTACGCCGCGCTGGGCCTGGGCCTGTTCAACAAACTGCTCGAAGGCTGGGCCGGTGCGGTGCTGGCCAAGATCGCGGTGCTGGTCTTCATCATCGTGTTCATCCAGAAACGCCCACAAGGCATCTTTGCATTCAAGGGAAGGGAAGCCTGATGACTACGGTCCACCCCCGTCGCTTCGCTCCGCCCCTCAAGGGGCAACGCCTTGCGGCCCGGCAAAGCCGGTTCCGCGGCGTTCTGGATCATTCATTTCGCTCGCAGGGGACTCTGGCATGACTGCACTTGCTGTTTCTCTTCCATCGCACGGACCGCTGCTCACGCGCGGTGGCTGGTCGGCGTTTATGTTGGCCTTGCTGGGCGTGTGTGCGCTGGCGCCGGCGCTGAATTTGCTGGTGCCCGAGGGCAGTGCGTTTCACCTGTCGGACTACCTGGTCGGGCTGCTTGGCAAGATCATGTGTTACGCCATCTGTGCGCTCGCGATCGACCTGATCTGGGGCTACACCGGCATCCTGAGCCTGGGCCACGGGCTGTTTTTTGCGCTCGGCGGTTATGTCATGGGCATGTACCTGATGCGCCAGATCGGGCGCGACGGCCAGTACCAGAGTGATCTGCCCGATTTCATGGTCTTCCTCGACTGGAAAGAGCTGCCTTGGCACTGGGCGTTGTCCGACAGTTTTGTCGCGACGCTGCTGCTCATTGTGCTGGTGCCGGGCCTGGTGGCCTTTGTGTTTGGCTACTTCGCGTTCCGCTCGCGCATCAAGGGGGTGTATTTCTCCATCATCACCCAGGCGCTGACCTACGCTGCGCTGCTGCTCTTCTTCCGCAACGAAACCGGCATGGGCGGCAACAACGGCTTCACCGACTTCAAGCGCATTCTGGGTGTGCCCATCGCGACCCCCGGTATGCGCATGACGCTGTTTGTGATCACCGGCCTGACGCTGCTGGGCTTCTTTGCCTGGGCGCGCTGGCTGGTGGGCAGCAAGTTTGGCCGGGTGTTGCAAGCCATCCGCGACGCTGAGAGCCGCACCATGTTCTGTGGCTACAACCCGCTGCCTTACAAGCTCACCATCTGGGTCATCTCGGCGGTGATGTGTGGTGTGGCCGGCGCGCTCTATGTGCCGCAAGTCGGCATCATCAACCCCGGCGAAATGAGCCCGGCCAACAGCATCGAGATGGCGGTCTGGGCCGCCGTGGGCGGCCGCGCCACCCTGATCGGCCCGATCGCCGGCGCCTTCATCGTCAACGGCGCCAAGAGCTGGCTCACCGTGGTCGCGCCCGAGTTCTGGCTGTACTTTCTGGGGGCGCTGTTCATCGCGGTGACGCTGTGGATGCCCCAAGGGGTGGTCGGTCTGGTGAAGAAGATCAAGGGAGGTAAAGCATGACCCCCGATTTGATGGAAGCGGGCGCGCAGCGCTTCGACAAAATCCAGACCGCGCGCGCACAAGGCCAGACGGAATCGGGCGGGCGCAGCGCGGGGTATGGCCGGGTGTACACACCGGGCCAGGTGGACCTGACCCATGGCCGCATCTTGTACCTCGAAGATGTGCATGTGAGCTTCGATGGCTTCAAGGCGATCAACGGCCTGAACCTCGACATCGCGCCCGGCGAGCTGCGCTGCATCATCGGCCCCAACGGCGCCGGCAAGACGACGATGATGGACATCATCACCGGCAAGACCCGGCCCGACAGCGGCCAGGTGTTCTTCGGCAGCACCATCGACTTGCTGCGCCACCGCGAAGCCGAGATCGCCACGCTCGGCATCGGCCGCAAGTTCCAGAAGCCCACCGTGTTCGAGCAGCTCAGCGTGTTCGAAAACTTGGAGCTCGCACTCGCCACCCACAAAGGTGTGTGGCCGAGCATGCGCTTTGCACTCAACGGCGAGCAGAAGGACCGGGTGGCCGAGGTGCTGCTGACCATCCACCTCGCCGATCAGGTGGCGCGCCAGGCCGGCACGCTGAGCCACGGCCAGAAGCAGTGGTTGGAGATCGGCATGCTGCTGATGCAGGAGCCCAAGCTGCTGCTGCTCGACGAGCCGGTGGCCGGCATGACCGACGAGGAAACCCTGCGCACCGCCGAGCTGTTTTTGAGCCTCAAAGGCAAACACTCGCTGATGGTGGTGGAGCACGACATGAGCTTCATCCGTGCCATTTCAGAAAAGGTCACGGTGCTCTGTGATGGCGCGGTGTTGGCCGAAGGCACGCTCGATGAGGTGCAGGCCGACGAGCGGGTGATCGAAGTCTATTTGGGCCGTTGAGGAACACACATGAGCTTGCTCGAAGTCAAAGACGTCAACCAGTTCTACGGTGGCAGCCACATCTTGCGCAACGTGGGCCTGAGCGCCGCACTCGGCGAGGTGACGGTGGTGTTGGGGCGCAACGGCGTGGGCAAGACCACGCTGCTCAAGTCCCTGATGGGTCTGGTGCCGATCACAAGTGGCAGCGTCGCGTTTGATGGTGCGGTCATCAGCGGCAAAACGCCTTACGAGCGCGCGCGCGCGGGCATTGGCTATGTGCCACAAGGTCGCGAGATTTTCGCGCGCCTGACGGTCGAAGAAAACCTGCGCATGGGCCTGGCCAGCCAAAGCGGTGGCACACCGATTCCGGCCGAGCTCTACGAGCTGTTTCCGGTCTTGAAGCAGATGTTGCATCGGCGCGGCGGTGATCTGTCGGGCGGCCAGCAGCAGCAGCTCGCGATCGCGCGGGCCCTCGCGGCCGGGCCGAAGCTGCTGATCCTTGACGAGCCCACCGAGGGCATCCAGCCCAACATCATCAAAGACATCGGTCGCGTGATCCGCATGCTGGCCGACCGGGGCGACATGGCGATTGTGTTGGTGGAGCAGTACTACGACTTTGCCGAAGCCCTGGCCGACCGCTATGTGGTCATGGAACGCGGCGAGGTGATCGCCAGCGGCCCCGGCAGCGAGATGGCCGAGAAGGGCGTGCGGCAGCTGGTGGCGATTTGAGCGGCTGAGCGCCGCGCCTCACACCGACCAAATGCGCGGCCGCACCGGCGCCAGCCCCCAGGCGGCTGGGCGCAGCGCGGTCCAGCAGGTCTGCAGCAGGGCCATCACCGGCTCCACCCGTGGGCCCAGGGC
>JBEIEH010000194.1:0-5185 GCA_040383055.1 Burkholderiaceae bacterium | reverse complement strand
CAAAGGAATCGCCGCCGGGCCGCCCCAAGGCGAATCGCGCCCCCTAGGGGGGCAGCGACCCGCACAGCGGAGCGTGGGGGTTAACAGTTCACCACTTGCCGCGCTTGATCTGGTTCAGGCGGCCTTCAAGGCGCTTCAAGCTGTCTTCGGCCGACGATTTGCCCGAGAGCACATCGTGGGTGGCGTTCCAGAAAGCGGCGCTCACTTCGTTGTACTTCAAGCCGGTGACGGTGGCCGGGCGCGGCACAGCGCTGGTGAACACGTTGTACAGATCGCCAAAGAACGGGGTGGCGGCCAGCACATCTTTGTCCTTGTACAGAGCAGGGATGGTGGGGTTGTACGAACCCTTGATGGCGCGCTCTTTTTGCACTTCGGGGCTGGTCATGTACATCACCAGAGAAGCGGCGGCCTCGGGGTTCTTGGAGTACTTGCTCACCGCCAACTGCCAGCCGCCCAGGGTGGCGGCGTTTTTGCCGTCTGCGCCACCCTTGGGCAGGGCGGACACACCGATCTTGCCAGCGATCTTGCTGTCCTTGCCGTTGCCCAGCGACCAGGCGTACGGCCAGTTGCGCATGAAGGCGGCATTGCCGTTTTGGAACACGCCACGCGCTTCTTCCTCAGCGTAGTTAAGCACGCCTTGTGGAGCGATGGTGCCCACCCACGAAGCGGCTGTTTTCAGGGCTTTGGCGGCGTTGGCGTTGTTGATGGTGACGTTGCCTTTGTCGTCGACGATGGTGCCGCCGTTGTAGCTGTACACCCACTCCAGCGCATCGCAGGTCAGGCCTTCATAGGCCTTGGCCTGAAACACAAAACCTTGAAAGTCTTTGTTGCCGGCCGCACGTTCGCCGTCTTGGATTTTCTTGGCGGCGCTGGCCAGTTCTTCCCAAGTGGTGGGCGCTTTCACGCCGTACTTGTCCAGCAGGTCTTTGCGGTAGTACAGCAGGCCGGCGTCGGTGAACCAAGGCATGGCCAGCAGTTTGCCGTCCAGCGTGTTGTTGGCCACGATGGCGGGGAAGTGCTCTTTTTCGGCGCCTTTGCTGTATTGCTTCAGATCGACCAGATGGTCCTTGATGATGCCGGGCCAGACCACATCCACGTTGATCACGTCCAGATCGCTGGACTTGGCGGCGAACATTTGGCGGAACAGCGCCAGGATGTCGGTGGTGCTGTTGGGGATGGTGAACAGCTTGACCGTGTGGCCGGTCTTTTTGGACCACTCTTCGGTGTGCTTTTTGCAGAAGTCAAAGTCCTGACCGACAGAGCCTCAGGAGATGGTGACGGTGGCGGCGTTGGCACTGGCCATCATGAACGGGGTCACCAGAGCCAGCAGGGCCGATGGGGCAAACAGTTTGCGCATGGTTTGTCTCTCTTTCTGAAACGGGATCAACACAAGAAAAAACGGACAGACACCGGAGTGTCCGTCCGAAAAGCCTCACCTTGGAGCAAAAACACTCACCGTGTTGCTGTTGGGGCCAGAACGTTGCAACACGGCTTTCTCACACTCAGAACGCGTAGTTCAGACGAACACGCAGGGCGGTCACGCCGTCCACATCGGTGCCGGTGGAGCGGCTGATGGCGGGGGTGATGGTGGCGCCTTTGATGCCAAACAGCGGGAAGCTGTAAGCGGCGTAGAAAGTGGTCTGCTTGTCCGAGCCGTCCTTGTCCTGGATCAGGCCCACACCGGCGGCACCAAAGGTCACGTTGGCACCAAAAGACTGTGCGTCTGCCTTGCTGTTTTTGGCGTAGTTCACGTTCAGGTAGGTGCTGTCGTTGAGGGCGTAGCCAGCCGACAGGCCGATGCCGGTTTGTGCGGCGGCGGTCGAACCCTCGGTCTTGATGGATTCCACACCAGCGCGCAAGGTCAGAGGGCCTGCTGCGTAGGTCAGGGTGGGGCGCACGCCGTAGGCTTTGCGGGTGGTGTCTTTCTTGGTCACCACGCCCAGCTCAGCGCGCAGACCGGCGCCGGCGTTCAGGCCAATGGCAGCGTGCATTTGGCCGTCTGCAAAACGACCCCGCAGGGCGTTGGCGCGGTAACCGCTGGCCGCGCCTGCGCCTTCCACCACCACATCCTTGCCCAGCGGGAACAGGTCAACCGCTTCGAAGCGACCAATCTTCAGGTCGGCGGCGCTGTTGCCGAACTGGATCCAAGCGTCGGCCACGTTCACCTTGTCGCCCGTCAGCGGGATCTCGATCGTGCCCTTGGCGTTGACGAAGTTGTCGCCGTTTTTCAGCAGTTGGGCGTTGGCGTTGACTTCGACGCGGCCACCGTTGTCCACGCTCTTGCCGGTGGATTTGGTGGTGTTGGTTTCGAGGTTGGCATCGAACTTCACGTCGGCGAAGGCGGCGCCCATGCTCAGGGCTGCAGCCAAGGCGATACAGGTTTTGGCAATCGATTGCATTTTGTGTCTCAGTTGATAAGAAAGGGTTGGTCTTGGTGGTCACCCCAGCGTTTGTGCCACCTTGTTGCCTTTACTAAGAGAACTTTGGTGGATGCATCAAGCTCTTGGGTGAAAGAATTGAAACATTCATGCAATCGATTGCAATTCAGTAAAAACCCTCGTTACCGTGGTGTAACTCCAACGCTTTATCGCTGGCTGCTCTCGCGGACGATGAGGTCGGTGGGCAAGATCACCGACGGGGTCGGGCGCCCTTCGATCTGGTCAAACAGGCCATTGACCAGGGCTTTGCCGGCCAGCTCGGTGGGCTGGCGCACGGTGGTGATGGACGGGTGCAAATAGGCGCTCATGGTGATGTCGTCGTAACCGACCACCTTGACCTGGCGTGGCACCTTGATGCCACGTTCGGTCATCACCGCCACCGCGCTGATGGCGGCGACGTCGCTCATGCAGAACAAGCCGTCAAAAGCCATCCCTTTGTCCATCCAGTTGCTGAAGTGCTGGCGCACCAAGTCGGCACCAAATGGGGTGGTCAAGTCGAGTTCACGCAGCGGTTTGAGACCCGCTTCCTTGAGCGCCAATTGGTGGCCTCGGTAACGCAGCTGCGCTTCGGGGTGGTGGTGTTCACCCAGAATGGCAATCCGCTGGCACCCCTGCTGGATCAGGTGCCGCGTGGCGAGGTAGCCCCCCTGTTCGTTGTCGCTGCCCACCACCGCGTAGGCGCTGTCGGCCAATTTGGCGCCCCACACCATCATGGGCACACCACGAATCGCCACCGCGTTGATCGCCTGGTGGTGCGATGCCTGGCCAATCACGATCAGTCCACCGGCTTCACCTCGGTCGACCATGCTGCCCACGTCTTCGGCTTGGTCCGGATGCAGCCGGCGCAGCAACAGGCCCAGGCCGCGTTGATCCAGCTGGTCGGCGATGTGGCCGATCAGCTTGAGGATGAAGGGATCGGAGATTTGCTGCATGCTGTCGGTCAGCATGACCACGCCCACGGTTTGCACCGTGCGCTTGCGCAGGTTGGCCGCGCCAGCGTTGATTTGGTAGTTGAGCGAACGCGCCAGCTCGCTGATGCGCTGGCGGGTGGCCGGCGCAATGGCCGGGTGTCCGCTGAGCGCGCGCGACACGGTCGACGCCGACACCCCCGCCATGCGCGCGAGGTCGGCCATCTGGGTGCGTTTGGGGGTGGGGCGTTGGCTGGCCATGGGGCGATTATTCCAGTGACGTGCAGCCGTGGGCGCTCAGCCGCAGCCGCCGGTCGGCCAGCGCGGCGGCTGCGTGTGAATGGGTCACCAGCACCAGCGAGCTGCCTTCGCTGCGCACCTGCTGCTGCAGCACGTCCATCACGCGCTGGGCGGTGTCGGGGTCGAGGTTGCCGGTGGGTTCGTCGGCCAACACCAGGCGCGGGCGGTGCACCAAGGCGCGCGCAATCGCCACCCGCTGCAGCTGACCGCCTGAGAGTTCGGCCGGCAGGCGCTGTTGCAGCCCTTGCAGGCCCACCGCGTCGATCATGGCCTGCACCCGCTGCGGGTCGTTGCGGCCCAGCAGCAGCAAGGGCAGGGCCACGTTGTCGGCCACGCTCAGGTGCGGCAGCACATGAAAGGCCTGGAACACAAAGCCCAGGTGCTCGCGCCGCCACAGCGCGCGCTGGGTGTCGCTCAGTGGCCCCAGGTCGGTGCCTTGGTGCAGCACCTGGCCTTCGGTCCAGTCGTCCAGCCCCGCCATGCAGTTGAGCAGGCTGGACTTGCCCACGCCCGAGTCGCCGACGATGGCGACAAACTCGCCCGCCGCCACTTGCAGGTCCACGCCGCTGAACACCGGCACCCTGCCATACCGTTTGCCCAGGCCAATGAGTTGCAGGCTCATGCTGTCCCTAGATGTTGTTCGGCCCAGCGCAGGGTTTGCGCCAAGGCATCGGGCGCGTCGCAGGCGAGCACGGTGCGTTGAGGCATGCTGCGCAGCCAAGTGAGTTGGCGTTTGGCCAGTTGGCGGGTGGCGAACACGCCGCGGTCCCGGCACTCAGCCAGCGCTTGGCCATGCAGGGTGTCGCCGTGTGCGTCCAGCGCCTCCCACACCTGGCGATAGCCCACGCAGCGCATCGACGGCAGCTCAGCGTGCAGATCGCCGCGCGCGCGCAGGCGCCGCACCTCGTCCACCAAACCGGCGGCCAGCATCTGGTCAAAGCGCAGCGCAATGCGCTGGTGCAGCCAAGCGCGCTCGCTCGGCTCCAGGCTCAGCAGCGCGCCAGCGGCGATGGGGTTGTGGTGCGGCCCTCGGGGCGCGGCGTGCCAGTCCGACAAAGGACGGCCCGACACCTCCAACACCTCCAGCGCGCGCTGGATGCGCTGGGCGTCGTTGGGCGCGAGCCGCTGCGCTGTCAGCGGGTCCACCGCCTGCAGGCGCTGGTGCATGGCGGGCCAACCCGCTGCAGCAGCTTCGGCTTCGAGCCGCTGTCGCACCGCTGCGTCGGCCGGTGGCATGTCGTCTAGGCCCTCCATCAGCGCTTTGAGGTAGAGCATGGTGCCCCCCACCAGTAGCGGTGTGCGCCCGCGCGCTCGGATGTCGACGATCAGGATCTGGGCGTCGGTCACAAACTGCGCCGCGCTGTAGCTGTCCACCGGGTCCACCGTGTCGATCAGGTGGTGTGGCACCGCCGCGCGCTCGGCCGCGCTGGTTTGGGCGGTGCCAATGTCCATGCCCCGGTATACCAAAGCCTAATCGACGCTTATGATCTCCACCGGCCAGCGCGCTGCGAGGGCCAGCGCCGCTGCGGTTTTGCCGCT
>JBEIEH010000193.1:0-5216 GCA_040383055.1 Burkholderiaceae bacterium | reverse complement strand
GTACATGCAGATGCGTTCGAGGCCGTAGGTGATTTCGGCGGCGACGGGGCGCAGCGTGATACCGCCGACCTGCTGGAAGTAGGTGAACTGCGTCACCTCCATGCCGTTGAGCCAGACCTCCCAGCCCAGGCCCCAGGCGCCGAGCGTTGGGTTCTCCCAGTCGTCCTCGACAAAGCGCACATCGTTTTTCTTCAGGTCAAAACCCAGCGCTTCGAGCGAGCCGAGATACAGCTCCAGGATGTTGGCCGGCGCGGGCTTGAGCACCACCTGGTACTGATAGTAGTGCTGCAGGCGGTTCGGGTTCTGCCCGTAGCGGCCGTCTTTGGGGCGGCGGCTGGGCTGCACATAGGCGGCCTTCCAAGGCTCAGGCCCGATGGCGCGCAAAAAGGTCGCGGTGTGGCTGGTGCCGGCGCCGACCTCCATGTCGTAGGGCTGCAGCAGGGCGCAGCCCTGCGCGTCCCAGTAGGACTGGAGCTTGAGAATGATTTGTTGGAATGTGAGCATAGTGCGTGGACTCGGTGCGGCGGCCCGGCGCCGGCGGTGGCAGACCCCGCGCCCGGCTCAGGCCCGACGCTGGGCGCAAAAGCCCGATTTTACGGGCGCGGCACCCGCGCCAACGCGCGCGGACGCGCCCAAGGCCAAGCGCACCACAAACCCACCAAGGCCACCACGCCCCACACCGGCCACAAGCCCCAGCGGCCGGCCCACACCGCGTATGGCGTGAGCCCATCGCGGCCTTGCACCTCAGCGTCCAACACACCCGCCGTGTGCCGCGCCAGCGCGGCCTGGACCTGGCCACGGTGGTCGATCACCACCGTGGCGCCTGTGTTGGTGGCGCGCACCACGGGGCGCCCCAGCTCCAGCGCGCGCCAGCGGGCGATCTGCAGGTGCTGGTCAATCGCCAAGGTGTCACCAAACCACGCGATGTTGCTCAGGTTGATCAACACCGTGGGCGGGGTCTGGGTCGCGAACTGCGCGGCCAGTTCCTCTCCAAACAAATCCTCATAGCAGATGTGGGCCGCCAAACGCTGCCCGGCCCAAGACCACACCGGCTGCACCAGCGCGCCGCGGTTGAAGTCGCCCAGCGGGATGTTCATGAGGTCGGTGAACCAACGGAAAAACGGCGGAATGAATTCGCCAAACGGCACGAGGTGGTGTTTGTCGTAGCGTTGCCAGGGCGCGGCGATCACCGCTTCGCGCGCCGACGATACGGCGGCTGCGTCCAACGCCTGTTCGGCTTGCGCAGGCGTCATGCCCCAAGCCGAATTGGTGTAACCGGCCTCAAAGCTGCCCAAGGGCAGCCCGATCAACAAAGCGGTGCCCTCAGCGCCCGCCATCCGGCTCTCGGCCACGGTTTGCAACAGACCCTGCCACCACACGTCGTCCACTTGGTGCGGCAGCAGGGGCAGCGCGGTTTCGGGCATCACCACCAACGCTGGGGCCTTGGCGCCCGCTGCTGTGGCCGCTGTCAATTGCTCGGGGTACCAGCGCAAAGCGCGGTCTATGCCCGTGCTGGCATCGAATTTTTGGTCTTGCGCGATATTGCCTTGCAGCAGCCGCAGTTGTAGCGCGCCATGGGCGTGGGTGCGCGCCAAAGCGGCGCTGTGCAGCGGACCCGACAGCGCGCCCAGTGCAACTGGCAGCGCCAGTGCGGCCAGCAGCCAGCCCCACACCACTTGGCGCTGGCGCCAACACGTCCACACCGCCAAACCCCAGGTGGCGGCCACGGCCGCCGCCAAAGCGCCCACGCCGTACACGCCCAACCAAGGCGCCCAACCGGCCCAATGCCCACCGTGGGCGTAGCCCACCGCGCCCCAAGGAAAACCGGTGAACCAGCTGCCACGCAGCAGCTCAGCGCCGGTCCACAGCACCCCCCACAAGGCCACAGCGCGCGCGCCGGGCCCCAAACGCTGCAAAGCCCACCACCACAACGCCGCGGCCGCGCTGGTGTAGAGCGCCAAAAAGCCCGCCAAACCCAACACACCGGCCAGCGCCACAGGCGCCACCAATCCGCCATAGACATGCATGGAGACAAACAGCCACCAAAAGGTGCCGGCCAACCACGCCACACCGAACACAGCGGCCCGAACAATGGCATGGCCCATCGTCCGCGCACGGCCAAGCGCCAATACCAAGGCGGCCATGGCCAGCCACTGAACGTAGGGCACGGGTTGTGCCCAGTCGGCCGCGCCTGGCCAAGCCAGGCTCAGGGCCTGCAGGCCGCCAGCGACCACACACAGCAGCCACCAGCGCCATGGCGCGCGCGCAAGGCCGATGGGGGCGCTCAATCGCCCGACGGAGCGGGCATCACTTTGAACCACTTGACCGCTCCGCCTTTGGCATGTAGCACCACAAAACGCAGCCCTTCGGTGTCGTGCACCTCGCCGCGCTTGGGCACATGCCCCATGGTGTGGGCGATCAGCCCGCCGATGGTGTCGAAATCCTCGTCGGGCAGTTGTACCCCAAAGGCTTCGTTGATGCGCTCAATGGGCGTGTCGCCACCCACGCGCCAGGTGTGGTCGGCCAGGGCAAAAATATCTCCCGCGTCTTCTTCAACGTCGAACTCGTCCTCGATCTCACCCACGATCTCTTCAAGCACGTCTTCGATGGTGATCAGTCCAGCCACCCGGCCAAACTCGTCGATCACGATGGCAAGATGGTTGCGGTTGCCCCGGAACTCGCGCAGCAAGTCGTTAAGTCCCTTGCTTTCTGGCACAAAAGTGGCCGGGCGCAGCAGCGCCCGCAGATTCAGCTCCGGCGCACGTTGGAGCTTGAGCAGGTCTTTGGCCAACAGGATGCCGATGATGTTCTCGCGATCGCCCTCGTAGACCGGGAAACGCGAGTGCCCCGTGTCGATCACTTGGTGCAACAGCTCGTCAAACGGAGAGTCGATGTCGAGCACATCCATGCGAGGAGCGGCCACCATCACATCGCCAGCGCTCATGTCGGCGATGCGAATCACCCCTTCGAGCATCACCCGCGACTCGGCGTTGATGATGTCGTTGTCCTCGGCCTCGGCCAAGGTTTCGATCAACTCGTCTTTCGAGTCTGGTCCGGGGTGGATGAACTCGGCGAGCTTTTGCAGGAAACTGCGTTTGTCTTCGTGCCGCAGGCTGCGCTGCGGCCCCGGACTGGGGGATGAATCGGCCACGTGTGTGATCGGTAGTTGCGACGAGGCAAGCATACCCCATGCACGTGATGGAACTCAGTGGCCAGATCCGGTCTTGTCGCGCCACCACAGCAGCCACCAACGCCACCAGCGGCGCAAGCCCAACCAACCGTGCATGCGCGATTTGACGTGGTAATCCATCACCGCCGCCTGCCCCTGCAGCAGCTCGCTCACATGGGAGTCAAAGTCGGGGGGCGGCAAGCGCAGCAAGGCTTCGCTTTCGCTGCCGTGGCGCTCGATGGTGGCGCCCGCGCGGTGGGCGATCTTGAGCATCGGTGCGTTCTCGCTCAGAGCGTGGACCACCAAATGGGTCACACCGTGGTTGCGTGCGTGCACCATGGCACGCGCAAACAGCCGCGCACCGTAGCCACGCCCTCTGGCATGGGGCATCACCGACACACCGAACTCGGCTTGGTGAAAGGCTTGCACCTGGGTGGAAAACGCCAGATGGGCCACAGCGATCAGTTGCAGTCGCCGATTGAACACACCCAACAGCTGGTCGTGACCAAACCGCAGCCCTTGCACATAACGCAGCACCTGCTCATCGGTGGCGTGATACCCAAAGCGCAAGTAGCGATCGTCCTCGGTGAGCGACAACAGGTGCGCTTGAATACGGCCTTTGTGCCGAGGGCGCAAAGGCCGAATAGGCACCCATTGGGCCCATGGAACGGACAGGGCGGAACGCGACGCGGTATCGCCAGTGTGTGACATGCCGTGAACTATACGGGTTTACCCGTGAACCGTGTCGGAGTCCCCGTTCAAGCGTCAGGCATCCAAGGCAAAAAAGCAAAAAGCCGTTGCAGATGCAACGGCTTTTTCAGGCCACAAGGTGGGAATCAGATCACCAAACCGGCGTTGGCGTTGACTTCCAAGGACTTGGCCGACAGCCACACATCCACCACTTCGGCGGTACCGCCATTGTCCAAGGTCATGGTGGACACCAAGCCATAGAGGTTGCCGTTTTCGGTCCGCTCGCTGGCTTCGGGGTTCAGATGGATGGCTTTCACACCCAGCTCTTTGAGGCCTTTGAGCTCACCTGCGTCGGTGATGCCGTCGTGGTTGGCGTCCACCCACACTTGCACCATATCAAACAGCTTGTCTTGGGCGTCGAACAGGCCGTCGGCGTTGGTATCCAAATCGCGCAGGGCTTCGAAACCGTCTTTGGCGATGGTCCCGTCGGACATCGGTGTGTAGTCACCGAACATTTCTGCGCCGGTGGTAATGACGCCATCGCCGTTGCGATCCAGCACCAAGAAGCCGTCTTTGCCATCGGTCCATGCCATCTGAATGGCCTCGCCGTTGCCCAAGAAATCGAAGCTAACGCCGTCATCCACACCAACGGTCTGCACGCCATTGCCGTCGAGGTCAAGGATCAACGGGTCTACCGGCGCGGGCTGCACAGCCTGCAGGGTGCGGAAAGCAACCAAGTCCTTGGATGCGATCACAGCTTGGTTGTCGTTGATTTCTTGGCCCACCAGCTTGTACTGCACAGAGGAGCCCGGCTGACCACCGATGGTGTACTCGCGAACGAACAGCGTCTGACCGGGGTTCAGGAAAATCTTGCCCGCTGCATCCGGCGAAACGGTGGTGTATGTGGTGCCTGTGAGCACCGCAAACGTGGTGCTGCGATTGACAGGCGCCACCTCAATCACCGAACGCTCAGAGCCGTCGGTGTCGTTGAGGTTACCGGTCACGTTGAAGGTGTAGCGACCCCAAGTGCCAGCGCCCAAGGCTGCCACCGTGCCCATGCGGGTGACGGCGCCCGTGACGGTTTGGGTGTTGTCGATGACCGGGGCAATCGACAGCTGCAGGGTGACATCGCCACCAGAAGACGCAGCGCTGGCACCGATGACTTTGAGGTCGAATTGGGTGTACAGGGCTTTCTGGTTGCCTGTGCCATTGGCGGTGTAAGCCGAAGAGCCGGACTCGTTGGCATCGGGGACGAAGCGCAGGTTACCGGCGCGGATATCGGCGCTGGAGACGCTCTGACCGGCGGTGACGGAGGTCCAAACGTTGTTGGAGCGGAACTCCAAGCGACCGTCGGTGG
>JBEIEH010000192.1:0-5252 GCA_040383055.1 Burkholderiaceae bacterium | reverse complement strand
GCGCCCAGGGCCAGCGACCGTGCAGTCGGTGTACCCCGGCGCCGGCGCCCAAACCTTTCAGGGCCAGTGCTGGCGCCAGCCGCTCCATGGCGCGCGCGGGCCACCAGCCGCCGGCCACCGAGGCCAGCACGCCCAAGGCGCCAAAGGCCAACGCCGCCAGCCAAGAAAAGCGCAGGCTGGGGCTCACGCCGCTGAAATAGCCCCCGCCCAAATCGCCGCCCAGCAGCCGCAGCGCCAGCACCGCCAGCGCACTGCCCAGCGCCACGCCCAAGACCGCGCCCGCCACGCCCAGCAAAGCCGACTCGGTCAGCACCAAGCGCCGACGCGCGGCGGCGTCCAGGCCCAACACCCCAAGCAAGGCGAACTGCGGCTGGCGCCGCGCCACCGACAGGGACAGCACCGAAAACACCAAAAAGCCGCCAGTGAACAAAGCCACCAGCGCCAGCACCGTCAGGTTGACCCGGTAAGCGCGCGACAGGCTGCTGGCGCGCTGGCCGCTGGTCTCGGGTGGCAGGGCCAGCAACTGCGGTGGCAGTTGCAGTGCGTCCAACACATCGGCTTCTGCGGCGCCTGGGGCCAGGCGCAGGTCAAGCCTGCTGATCTGCCCCGCCCAGCCCAGCAGGTCTTGTGCGGCGGCCACGTCCATCACCAGCAGTGGCGCTCCGGCCGCGCCCACGGTGCCGGCCAAGCGCACGGTGTGCTCGCTGCCGTTGGGCGTGCGCAGGCGCAAGCTGCGCGCATCGCCCAGCAGCGCCAGGGCGGCGGGGTTGGCAAACACCGCGTCGGTGGCCAAAAAGTCGAGCCGGGCGCGGTTGCCAGCCGTGCCATTGGAAAAAGTGCGCGGCAGGACGTCTGGCGCCACCGCCGCCACGCTCAGCGCGTCCACCCCCAGCAGACGCAGGGTGTGTGGCTGGTCGCCATCGCTCCAGCTCACGGTGCTGTCGATCACCGGGCTGGTCAGCTCCACCCCGGGGGCGGCTTGGGCGCGTTCGATCCAGCGGTCGTCCAGCGTGCCTTGGCGGGCGCGCAGGCTCAGGTCGGGCTGGCCGTTGACGGTGGCCACCGCTTGGCCAAATTCGGCCAGGGCCGAGGCGTTGATCAGGTGCACCGCCAGCGCCAGCGCCACGCCGAGTGCCACCGCCAGCATCGCCACCCCGTGGCGCCACGGGTGTTGTACCCAGGCTGGCCAGGAAAAGCGGCGCAGCAGCTGCAGCGTCAGGGGTTGCATTGGTCGCAGCGCATGGGGTCGGCCAAGCCGCTGGCGGCCATGGGGCGCTGCTCGTGGTGGCTGCAGGCGCTGCAGCGCCACACCTCGGCCAGCGGCAAGCGGGTGGGGCTGTGGCAGGCGGCGCAGGGCAGGCCGGGCAGGCGTTCGGTCACCCAGTAACCGGGCGCGCCGCAGGCCGGGCAGGCCGATTGCAAGCGGGTGATCAGGTCATCCAGCGCCTGCCGAATCAGCTTTTGCCGGGTGGGGTTGGCAAAGGCGCGCAGGTCGCTTTCGGCCAGCACCCGCCCCTGGGGCGATGCATGGCGGCAGGCGTCAAACGCGGCCGCCAGTGCGTCGGGCGTGTGCAGCCCTTTGTGGAGGTGGGTGGCATCGGCCACGCCCGCTGGGCGCAGCACCAGATGGTGTTCGGGAAAGCCGGCCTCGGCCGCCAGTTGGTGCAGTTCGGCCGCTGTGCCCACCTCGCGCTGGGCGTGGCGCGCGGGGCCGTGGGCCATGCCCACCACCTCCCAGCCGTGGGCGTCGTCCACCCACAGCAACAGCTCGGTGTCCCAGGGCATAAAGCCGCCAAAAGGGTCGGGGCCAAACGCGCCTTCGCTGGCCAAGCCCACTTGGGCACCGGTGAGCTGCATGCCCATGCGGGCTTTGGCGCGGGCGGCGTCGCGCTGGCTGCCGGCGCGCGCCACGTCGCCGGTGAAGGTGCCAAGTTGGTCGGTGTCAAACGCGTCGGTGTGCACCAAGCGGCAGCCCAGCGCCGCTTCCAGCGGATCGCGGATCAGCGTTTCTTTGCCGTGTTGGGTGAGCAGCGCCACCGGCGTGCCTAGGTACAACGATGAACTCAATACAACCTCGTGCCAATGACCCCAAGGGCCAGAAGGGGCGCATGGTAGGTCAATCCCGACTCGCCTGCAGTCACCTTTTACAATTCGTGACTTCACCGGGGGTGCCCGCCTTTGTGGCCGGGCTGAGAAATACCCCTCTCACCTGATCTGGGTTGTGCCAGCGTAGGGAGCGTGATGCGAATGCCACCAAACCGCCTTGCGGACCTTTTTGGCTTTCTCGCTCAGGCCCCACGCGGGCTTGTTGTCAAGAAAGGCGATTGGAATGCAACGGCGGTTTTTTGTTTCGGTGGTGGCTGCGGTGGCGGCTCTGGTAGCGGGCGCGGCCCAAGCGCAGACGGCGCTTCGGGTCATGACCCACAGCTCGTTTGATTTGCCCAAGCCCTTGTTGGCCCAGTTTGAAAAAGACGCGGGCGTGAAGCTGCAGATCGTCAAGGGCGGCGACGCCGGCGAAATGCTCAACAAGCTCATTTTGAGCAAGGCCGCGCCAGTGGCCGACGTGGTCTACGGCATCGACAACACCTTGCTGCCACGCGCCCTGGCCGCTGGCATTGTGGACGCCTACCCGGGTGCGGCGGCCAAGCGCAACGCGGCGGCGGTGATGGCCGACAGCGCCGACCGCAGCGGGGTGGTGGCTGGCGTGGTGCCGGTGGATTACGGTTTTGTGAACCTCAACATCGACAAAGCCTGGTTCGAGAAAAAAGGCCTGGCGCTGCCCAAGAGCCTGCAAGACCTGAGCACCCCGGCCTACCGCGACTTGCTGGTGGTGCCCAACCCCGCCACGTCCAGCCCGGGCCAGGCTTTTATGCTGGCCACCATCGCCGGGCTGGGTGAAAAAGCAGCTTTTGACTGGTGGGCCCAGATGCGCGCCAACGGCGTAAAGGTGGTCAAGGGCTGGAGCGAGGCCTATTACACCGAGTTCAGCCGCAACGGCGGCAGCCGCCCCATCGTGGTGAGCTACGCCACCAGCCCGGCGGCCGAGGTGTTTTACAGCAAAGAAAAAATCAGCACCCCGCCCACCGCCAACCTGTTTCTGACCGGTGGCGTGTTCCGCCAGGTGGAGGGCGCCGCGCTGATCAAGGGCGGCAACCCGGCTGCGCGCGAAGCGGCGGTCAAGTTCATCGAATTCCTGCGCTCGGCGCCGGCTCAGCAGGCCTTGCAAACCACCATGTGGATGTACCCGGCCGAGCCCGGTGTGGCGCGCGACCCGGTGATGCAACACGCGCAAGAGCCCGCTGCGTTTGAAGCCCTGCCGCTGAAGGCGCTGACCGAGCAGGCCGCTGGTTGGCAACAGCGTTGGACGCAGGTGGTGCTGAAGTAAACGGCCCCATGGCCGTGGCCACCGCTTTGAGCCGTCGCCAGCGCCGCCACGCGCTGTGGCTGGCGGCCGTGCCGCTGCTGTTTGCGCTGGTGTGGCTGGCCGCGCCCGTGGTGCGCCTGCTGGCGCAGGGCTTGTGGGGCGAGCCGGTGGCCGGTGTGGCGCTGGCCGACACCGGGCCGTGGTGGCAAGACGCGCACCTGCGCTGGCGCGTGGGTTGGTCGCTGCTGCAAGCGCTGGTCACCTGTGCGCTGTGCGCGCTGCTGGGCCTGCCCATGGCCTGGGTGCTGGCGCGGCTGGAATTTGCCGGGCGCCTGTGGTGGCAGCGCGCGCTGATGCTGCCCTTTGTGGTGCCCACGCTGGTGGCGGCTTTGGGCATGTTGTCGCTCTGGGGGCCGCGAGGCTGGCTCGGTGAGCCGCTGGCGCAGGCCGGCTGGCCGCTGCAAGGAACGCCTTGGCTGCTGCTGTTGGGCAATGTGTTTTTTAACCTGAGCTTGGTGGTGCGCGCCGCCAGCGATGGGCTGGGCCAAGTCAGCGCCCAGCGCCTGGCCGCCGCGCGCACGCTGGGCGCCACGCCGTGGCGCGCGTTTTGGCGGGTGGAGTGGCCGGTGTTGGCGCCCTGGCTGGCGTCGGCGCTGTGTTTGGTGTTTTTGTATTGCTTCACCGGCTTTGGGCTGGCGCTGGTGCTGGGCGGCCAGCGCTGGGCCACGGTGGAGGTGGAGATTTACACCTTGATCGCGCACGAGCTGGCGCTGGGGCCTGCGGCGCGGCTGGCGGTGGCCATGCTGGCGTTGACCGCGGGGGTGGCCTGGGCCTACGCTTGGGTGGAGCGGCGACTGGCCAGTCCCGGGCGCGTCACGCCGGTGGCACGCCGACCGCTGGCCGGGCGCACCGCGTGGGCGCTGTGGGCTGGCAGCTTGGGGGTGTGGGGGCTGCTGTGTGGTGCGCCGTTGCTGGCCCTGTTGGCCAAAGCCGCGCAAGCTGCGCTGTCGGGGCAGGGCGCCGCCTTGCTGGCCGACGAAGACACCCACCTGGCGGTGTGGAACACCTTGCGTTTCACCGCCATGGCGTTGGCCTTGGCCGCCGCGCTTGGGGTGCTGCATGCGTTGGCGGGACATGCGCTGCGCCGTTGGGCCGCGCCCGCGCTGGCCTGGCGCGCCAGCGCCTATGCACCGCTGGTGGTGTCGCCGGTGGCGCTGGCCTTTGGGCTGTTGTTGCTCTACCCGCAGTGGCTGGCCAGCCTGCCGCTGCTGGTGGCGGCTTATGCGCTGTTGGCTTATCCCTTTGTGGCCAAGGCGCTCACCGCCGCGCTCGACGGTCTGCCCGCCCAATACGCCCAGGCGGCGGCCAGCTTGGGTGCTTCGCCGCAGCGGGTGTGGTGGCGCGTCACCCTGCCGCTGGTGGCGCCCGCACTGCGCCGGGGCATGGCCTTTGCGGCGGCCACCATGTTGGGCGAATTTGCGGTGTCCTTGCTGCTGTCGCGGCCCGAATGGCTGACCCTCAGCACCTTGATTTACCAACGCCTGGGCCGACCTGGCCCGGCCAATATGGACGCTGCGCTGCTGCTCTCGGCCATGCTCATGCTGCTGGCGCTGCTGGCCTTTGTGCTGATCGAAGGCCGTGGCCCATCCCATCCGTCCGACCCATCCCGCCAGCGGCGCCATGCGCCACACTCCCGCCATGCTTGAACTGCGCGATATCAACCACCACTGGATCGGCCCACACGGTCAGCGCCAGCCGCTGCTGCGCGGCGTGAGCCTGCAGGTGGACGCCGGCCACACCGTGGCGCTGCTGGGCGCCTCGGGCAGCGGCAAAAGCACCTTGCTCAAAATCATCGCCGGGCTGGAAGCGCCCGAATCCGGCAGCGTCT
>JBEIEH010000191.1:0-5280 GCA_040383055.1 Burkholderiaceae bacterium | reverse complement strand
TTCGCGCAGCACACAGCCCTGCAGCCACTGCGGCGCCAGCCGGCGCATGTCGGCCAGCAGGGCGCGGGTGTCGATGTCGGGCGCGCCAAACAGCTCCAGCGGTCGGGTGGTGCCCCGACCTTCGCTGAGCGTAGTGCCTTCGAGCATGACGGTGCCGGCGTAAGCGCGCGCCATGCTCAGGTTGGGGGCGTTGGGGCTGGGGTTGATCCAGCTGCGCTCACCGAGCGGCCAGCCAAAGCCCGGGCCTTCGTCGGGGCGCCAGCCCTCCATCGCGATGACGCGGTATTCCACATCCAGCTTGAGTTGGTCAATGAACCAGTGGCCGAGTTCGCCCATGGTCATGCCATGCCGCATGGGCATGGGGCCGGCACCGACAAAGCTCTCCCAGCCCGGGCGCAGGGTTAGGCCTTCAACCGGGCGACCGGCGGGGTTGGGGCGATCCAGTACCCAGACCGCTTTGCCGTGTTGGGCCGCGGCTTCGAGCACATAACGCAAGGTGGTGATGAAGGTGTAGATGCGGCAGCCCAAGTCTTGCAGGTCGACCAGCAGCACGTCAAAGCTGTCCATCATCGCGTCGGTGGGGCGGCGCACCTCGCCATACAGGCTGAACACCGGAATGCCCAGGCGCGGGTCGACAAAGTCGGGCGACTCGACCATGTTGTCCTGCTTGTCGCCCCGCAGGCCATGCTGTGGGCCAAAGGCGGCGCTGAGCTTCACGTCGGGCAGGGCGGCGAGGGCGTCGAGGCTGTGGGTGAGGTCGCGGGTGACAGAGGCGGGGTGCGCCAGCAAGGCCACACGTCGGCCGGCCAGAGGCGCGCGCAGGGCGGGGTCGGCAAGGAATCGGTCAAGGCCAAAAGCGATCGACATGGTGCGTGTGGAGGTGTTCAGAGGGTAGGGGGCATCCACCGCCAGGCGCGGGCCGCCGGGTGGTGAAAGTCGGGTTCGGGACGGGGGTGGAGCAGTGCCCAGTGGCTGATCTGGCCGTCGGTGGTTTCCAGCACCGCGCTCAGGCCCAGTGTCCAGCCGTCGGGGTGCTGCGGCCAGTCGCGGGTGTCGAGAGTGGCCTCTAGGCAAAAACGCTCTGCTGTGGGACGTGTGCAGGTCATGGCAGGGTCCATCACAGCGGTGTTGCACTCCGCATCACGGTCGCGTTGCCGTTCTCTCGCAAAGCGGTAATGCGCCCATTGCCCTGACGGCGATAAGTTGAATTCTTGGTAGGCCTCTTTGTCTGGGGTGCCCACAAAAGCTTCAAAGCAGGTGTGTTGCCACAGCCCATCGGCGGGGCCCGGCGTTTGCGGCTCTGGCCAGCGCAAGGCATTGAGGCTTGGCGCTTGCAAGACATAGCGCAGGAGCACATGCTTGCCGCTGGCGCGGCCTTGCACCCGCAAGTTCACCCCGGCTGGATGCGGGCGTTCGGGATGGGGCAGCAAGGGAAGGTCAAACAGAACGGTGCTCACGCCCGCTATTGTGTCAGGCGCCGTCGCGATGCTCGGTCGACGCGGCCCTTCGGTTGAGCCAAGCCACCAAGCTGAGCATCACCGGCACTTCCACCAGCACACCGACCACGGTGGCGAGGGCCGCGCCCGAGTGCAGGCCAAACAGCGAAATGGCGACCGCCACCGCCAGCTCAAAGAAGTTGGAGGTGCCGATCAGGCAGGCCGGTGCGGCGGTGTCGTGTGGCAGGCGCAGGCGCTGCGTGCCCCACCAAGCGACGAAGAAGATGCCGTAGCTCTGCAGCACCAGCGGCACAGCAATCAGCGCGATCACACCCGGCTGCGCCACGATGGTGGGCGCCTGCAGGCCAAACAGAATCACGACCGTGGCGATCAGGCCCAGCACACCCACGGGCTTGAGCCGGGCCAGCCGGTTGGCCAGCGCCGCTGGGCCACCGTGGCGCAGCAGCCAGTGCCGCGAGGCCACACCCGCCAGCAGCGGCAGCACCACGTACAGCAGGGTGGACAGCCACAGCGTTTCCCACGGCACGGTCAGCTCGGTCACGCCCAGCAACAAAGCGGCGATTGGTGCAAACGCAAACACCATGACGAGGTCGTTCACCGACACCTGCACCAGGGTGTAGTTGGGGTCGCCCCGGGTGAGCTGGCTCCACACAAACACCATGGCGGTGCAGGGCGCCACGCCGAGCAAAATCATGCCGGCGATGTATTCCTTGGCCGACTGCGGATCGACCCAAGGCGCAAACAGAACCTGGAAAAACAGCACGCCCAGCGCCGCCATGGTGAAAGGCTTGATCAGCCAGTTGACGACCAGCGTCAACAACAGCCCTTGTGGGCGCTGGCCGACCTGGCGCACCGCCGCAAAATCGATTTGGACCATCATCGGGTAGACCATGGCCCAGATCAGCACCGCCACCACCAGGTTGACGTGCGCCCATTCCAGCGCCGCGATGCCGGCAAAGGTCTCGGGAGTCAGCAAGCCTAGGCCCACACCAGCGGCCATGCCCAGGGCCACCCATACACTCAAGTAACGCTCAAACAGTCCCATCGCATGCCTTTGCTGAAGGGGCCTTAGTGTGCCTGACCGATGCGGTTCGCCTCGACCTGCAGGCTCAGTCGGTCGAGCTTGTCCAAGGGCAGGCTCAGAAACAGCGAGATGCGCCGTTGCAGCACCAAAAACGCGTCCAGAAAAGCGCGCTGGCGTTGCTCCTTGCTGCCCTTGGCTGCGGCGGGGTCGGCCACACCCCAGTGGGCGGAGACGGGTTGACCAGGCCACACCGGGCACACCTCGCCCGCTGCTTTGTCGCAGACGGTGAACACAAAGTCCATCACAGGTGCGCCGTCTTGGGCGAATTCGGCCCAGTCTTTGCTGCGCAAGTCGCCGCGCGCGACCTGGTGGCGCTCAATCAGGTCCAAGGCCAAGGGGTGCACAGCGCCCGCCGGGTGGCTGCCGGCGCTGTGCGCCACAAAGCGCCCGCCCGCTTGGGTGTTGAGAATCGCCTCGGCCATGATGCTGCGGGCCGAATTGGCGGTGCAGATGAACAGAACGTTGTAAGCGCGGGTGCTCATCGGTGTGCTCCAAGTGGGGGTGGCATTGAGCCAGACAGGCAATTCGCAGGGGGCGCCGCCGCAACAGGCGTCGCTCAAGTAATGCATCAGCGCCGCCATGTGGCCGGTGTGGGCGCTGTAAATCACAAAGCGGCCGCTGGGCACGGTTTGCACCAAGCCGGCTTGCGCCAGCGCTTTGAGGTGAAAGCTCAGGGTGCTGGCCGGCATGCCCAAGGCGTCGCCCAGGGCGCCGGCCGACATGCCCGCTGCGCCAGCTTGTATCAGCAGGCGAAAGGCGCGCAGCCGCTGCGCCTGAGCCAAGGCGGCCAGGGCGGCCACCGCTTGGTCTTCGCTCAGAACAGGTGGTGTGGTGCTCATGTGGTGCCTTCGATGTGCTGTTGATTGGGCAAGCGCCAAGTGGCCAGCCAGCACAGCAAGAGCATGCCGGCCGAGCCGATCAGGGCATAGAGCAGGCCGCCCCACTGATACAGCAGGCCCGACATCAGCGTGCCAAAGAAGCGCCCCAGCGCATTGGCGGCGTAATAGAAGCCCACGTCTTCGGCGGCTTTTTCACTGCCCGCATAGGCCAGCACCAGATAGGAGTGCACCGACGAATTCACCGCAAAGGCAAAACCAAACAGGCCCAGCCCGCCGACCACCCACCACACCAGGTGTGGCGCATCCATCAGCACGGCGGCCGCCATGCCGACCGGGATCAGCGCCAGCACCAGCGACCAGCTGCGCGCGGCCGGCACCTCGGCGCTCAGGCCGTCGGCGCTGCGGCGCACGATCTGTGGCGCCAGCGCCTGCACCAGACCGTAGCCGATGGTCCATGCCGCCAAAAAGCCGCCCACCATGGTGAAGGTCCAGCCCTGCGAATACAGGAACACCGGCACCCCCACGACAAACCACACGTCGCGCGCACCGAACAGCGCCACCCGCGCGGCCGCCAGGGCGTTGATGCCCGGGTTTTTGGCGAACAGTTCTTTGGCTGACTTAGAGGCTTTGGCCTTGCCCATCAGGGGCGGCACCGACAGCACCACACCCGCCAGCACCAGCACCAGCAGACCCGCCATGGCCCACAGCGACTGCTGAAAGCCCAAGGCCTGCAGCAGCACGCCGCCCAAGAAGAAGCCAAAGCCCTTCATGGCGTTTTTGCTGCCAGTGAACCAGGCCACCCATTTGAACAATTGGTTGTTGCCGCCGTCCTCGGCCTTGGCTTGCGCCTGCGTCACCTTGATGGCCGATTTGCTCGCGGTTTTGGTCAAGTCCTTGGCCACGCCACAAATGCCCTGCGCCACCACCACCCAGGCCACCGACATGGCCGCCGTCCACGCCGGGTCGAGCAGCGAGAGTAGGCCAAAGCCGGTGATCTGGGTCGCCAGGCCCACGGTCAGCATGCGCTGTATGCCGTAGCGCGTGGCCAGCCAGCCGCCGATCAGGTTGGCCAGCACGCCTGCCGCTTCATACAGCAAGAACAGGAAGGCCAGGGTGAACGGCGAATAGCCCAGGCGGTAGAAGTGCAGCAACACCAGCATGCGCAAGGCGCCGTCGGTGAGCGTGAAGCCCCAGTAGGCGGCCGTGACGATGGCGTAGTGGCGGGTGGCGGAGTTCATGGTTTATCGGGTCAACGTGTCTTTTGCGAGAACGCCGCGGAACCGGCTTTGCCGGGCTGCGGGTGTTGCCCCCTTGAGGGGGGACGTGCTCTCAGGCGCGGCGCGGGGGTGAGCTCATGATGTAACAAGCGAGGTCGACCATGCGGCAGGCGTAGCCCATCTCGTTGTCGTACCAGGCGTAGACCTTGAGCAGTGTGCCGTCGGTCACCAGGGTGGAGAGCGCGTCCACGACGCTGCTGCGGGTGTCGCGGGCGTAATCGGCGCTCACCAGCGGGCGTTCCTCGTAACCCAGAATGCCGGCCAGCGGCCCTTCGGCGGCGGCTTTGAACAAGGCGTTCACTTCTTCGGCGCTGGTCTCGCGCTGCAGTTCGAACACACAGTCGGTCAGCGACGCGTTGAGCACGGGGGCGCGCACCGCGTGGCCGTTGAGCTTGCCTTTGAGTTCGGGGTAGATCAGTGCAATGGCGGTGGCGCTGCCAGTGGTGGTGGGCGCCAAGCTGGTCATGGCGCTGCGGGCACGGCGCAGGTCTTTGTGCGGTGCGTCCACCACCAAGTTGGTGTTGGTCGGGTCGTGGATGGTGGTGATCTGTCCGTGCTTGATACCAATCGCTTCGTGAAAGACTTTGAACAATGGGGACAAACAGTTGGTTTTTCAGGATGCG
>JBEIEH010000190.1:0-5282 GCA_040383055.1 Burkholderiaceae bacterium | reverse complement strand
GTCGCTGGTGGCGATTCTGGACGCTGACAAAGAAGGCTTTTTGCGCGCCGAGCGCAGCCTGATCCAAACCATTGGCCGGGCGGCGCACAACCTCAACGGCCGCGCCATTTTGTACGCCGACCGCATCACCGACTCGATGAAGAAGGCCATCGGCGAGACCGAGCGCCGCCGCACCAAACAGATCGCTTTCAACGAGGCGAACGGCATCACGCCCAAGGGCGTGGTCAAACGCATCAAAGACCTGATCGATGGCGTCTACAGCGAAAAGGCCGGGCAGGAAGCCGAGCGCTTGGCCAACGCCGCCCAAGCGCGGGCCGACGCCGACGCCATGAGCGAGAAGGACTTGGGCCGGGAAATCAAGCGGCTGGAAAAGCTGATGCTGGAACACGCCCGCAACCTCGAATTCGAGCAGGCGGCGCGGGTGCGCGATCAGTTGGGAGCGCTCAAAGCCCGGGTGCTGGGCGCCCCTGGGGTCGATCAGGTCGCCTGAGGCTGGGGCGCTTGTCCAAGCCAAACAGGGCTAGGCTTGGGCAAAAATAAATGTTGTCATGGACAAAACCATGTTTCTGTCCCTACAATGCCGACAGAATCGCTGGGTTTTTCAGGTATACTCGACAAAAAAAGTCGGGATAAACCTGCGATCTGAGGGGGTCGTCTCTGGCGGCCGGGTGGAGCAGGTGCAGGGCATCAGCCGATGTCTTGCCTTTTGTGACAAACAAGCAACCCGAGGAGCTTGATATGCGACTGACGACCAAAGGCCGCTTTGCGGTGACCGCGATGATCGACCTGGCCCTGCGCCAGAGCAATGGCCCAGTGACCCTGGCCGCCATCAGCCAACGCCAGCAGATTTCGCTGTCTTACCTGGAGCAGCTGTTTGGCAAGCTGCGCCGCCACGAACTGGTGGAATCCACCCGTGGCCCAGGCGGCGGCTATACCCTGGGCCGCAAGGCCAGCGACATCACCGTGGCCGACATCATTGTGTCGGTTGACGAGCCCATCGACGCCACCCAGTGCGGCGGCAAAGAAAACTGCCTGGGCGAAGGCAACCGCTGCATGACCCACGACCTGTGGACCAAGCTCAACGCCAAGATGGTGGACTTTCTCGACTCGGTGACCCTGCAGTCTCTGGTGGATGAGCAAATCGCCAAAGGTGTGGTGGTGGAAAACGTGCCCCAAATCAAGCGTGCCATTTCCAGTGCTCCCGTTGTCAAACCGATCCGCGTGAACGCCCCCAACTCGGTGTTCGCCCTTGGTCAAGTGGCTTTTTCGAAGTAAATCATGAGCACTCCGCATTTCCCGATCTACATGGACTACAGCGCCACCAACCCGTGCGACCCACGGGTGGTGGACGCCATGATTCCTTGGCTGCGTGAACACTTTGGCAACCCGGCGTCGCGCAGCCACGCCTGGGGCTGGGAGGCGGAGAAAGCGGTCGAAACCGCACGCGAGCAGGTCGCGGCCCTGATCAACGCCGACCCGCGCGAAATTGTGTGGACCAGCGGCGCTACCGAGTCAAACAACCTGGCGATCAAAGGCGCCGCCCAGTTCTACAAAGGCAAGGGCAAGCACCTGATCACCGTCAAAACCGAGCACAAAGCGGTGCTCGACACCTGCCGCGAACTGGAGCGCCAGGGGTTTGAAGTGACCTATATGGACGTGCAGGCCGATGGCTTGCTCGACCTTGACGCCTTCAAAGCCGCGATCCGACCCGACACCATCTTGGCCTCGGTCATGTTCGTCAACAACGAGATTGGTGTGATCCAAGACGTGGCCGCGATTGGCGCCATCTGCCGCGAGAAGGGCGTGATCTTCCATGTTGACGCGGCGCAGGCCACGGGTCGGGTTGACATCGACCTGAACACCTTGCCGATCGACCTGATGAGCCTGACCAGCCACAAGACCTACGGCCCCAAAGGCATTGGCGCGCTGTATGTACGCCGCAAGCCACGGGTGCGCCTAGAGGCCCAAATGCACGGCGGTGGCCACGAGCGTGGCATGCGCTCCGGCACTTTGCCCACCCACCAGTGTGTGGGCATGGGCGAGGCCTACCGCATTGCCAAAGCCGAGATGCACGAAGAAAACCAACGCATCCGCGCCTTGCACGACCGCTTGCTCAACGGCCTCAAAGACATCGAACAGGTGTTCATCAACGGCCACGAAACTCGCCGTGTGCCGCACAACCTGAACATGAGCTTCAACTATGTTGAGGGCGAGTCGCTGATCATGGGCATCAAGGGTTTGGCGGTGTCGTCGGGCTCGGCGTGCACCTCGGCTAGCTTGGAACCCAGCTATGTGCTGCGCGCTCTGGGTCGCAGCGACGAGCTGGCCCACAGCAGCTTGCGCATGACGATTGGCCGCTGGAGCACCGAAGGAGAAATCGACTACGCCATCAAGACCATCACCGACAACGTGGCCAAGTTGCGCGAGCTCTCGCCGCTGTGGGAGATGTACAAAGACGGTATCGATTTGTCGACGATTCAGTGGGCTGCTCATTGAGAACACCCCCGCGCCGCCTGCGGCGTCACCCCCTCAAGGGGGCTATGCCAGCGGCCCGGCAAAGCCGGTTCCGCGGCATCCTGGCCTCAGCGCCTTGGTTAACGTGAAATTGCAGTGAAAGGAGAACACCATGGCTTACTCAGAGAAAGTTGTTGACCACTACGAAAACCCCCGCAACGTGGGTTCGTTCGACAAGAACGACGAGGATGTGGGCACCGGCATGGTGGGCGCGCCCGCCTGCGGTGACGTGATGAAGCTGCAGATCAAGGTCAACCCACAAACCGGGGTGATTGAGGACGCACGTTTCAAGACCTACGGTTGTGGTTCGGCCATCGCGTCGAGTTCTCTGGTGACCGAATGGGTCAAGGGCAAGACGCTGGACGAGGCGGCGGCGCTGAAAAACAGCGAAATCGCCGAAGAGCTGGCTTTGCCGCCGGTGAAAGTGCACTGCTCCATCTTGGCCGAAGACGCCATCAAGGCGGCGGTGGACGATTACCGCAAAAAACACCTGAACTGACTCAGCCACCCCCTGCGCCGCTTCGCGTCTTCCCCCTGGAAGGGGACCATGCCTGCAGACCGGCGGAGCCGGATCTGCGGCACGCTGGCACCGATTCACGCGCTCCGGATATTTTTATTTGATTTCGCACCATGGCCGTCACCATTTCTGAAGCCGCTGCTCGCCACGTCACCCGCTACATCGCCAAGCGTGGCAAAGGGGTGGGTGTGCGCTTGGGGGTTAAGACAACCGGTTGCTCGGGCTTGGCTTACAAGCTGGAGTACGCCGACGAGGTGGCGCCAGAAGACGTGGTGTTTGAAGAGCACGGCGTGAAGGTGTTGGTGGACCCCAAAAGCATGGCGTACATCGACGGCACCCAGCTCGACTTTGTGCGCGAAGGGCTCAACGAGGGCTTTAAGTTCCACAACCCCAACGAGCGCGACCGCTGCGGCTGTGGCGAATCGTTCCGGGTGTGATGAGCAGCGCTGCCGCTGGCGCCTCGGGACTGGGGCAAACCGACTTTGAACTCTTTGGCTTGCCGCAGCGCTTTGCGCTCGACCTTGCTGAGCTGGACGCGCGTTGGAAAACGCTGCAAGCCCAAGTACACCCCGACCGCTTCGCCAGCGCCGACGCACAATCTCAACGCCACGCCATGCAGTGGTCGGTGCGGGTCAATGAGGCGTATCAACGGCTGAAAGACCCACTCAAGCGCGCTGCGTATCTGTGCGAGTTGCATGGCGTGGCCATCGACGCTGAGAGCAACACCGCCATGCCAACGGCGTTTCTGATGCAACAAATGGCTTGGCGCGAGGCGTTGGATGAGGCGTCAGACGCCAGCGCGCTGGAAGTCTTGGCTGACGAGGTGGCCAGCCACCGCCGCGACGCCTTGCGCGAACTGCAACACTCCGCCGATGAGCGAGCCGACTTTGCTGCTCTGGCCCAACAGGTGCGAGCGCTCATGTTCGTGGAGCGTTTTCGCAACGAACTCGAGCAGCGGCTGGACAGACTGGACAATTGACACTCGCAGGCCAACAGAGCCGGCGACGCACTGAGCACACACATGGCACTTTTGCAGATTTCCGAGCCTGGGCAATCGCTGGATCCGCACCAGCGGCGCATTGCGGTGGGCATCGATTTGGGCACCACCCACTCACTGGTCGCTTCGGTGCGGCATGGGGTGGCCGAATGTCTGCCCGACGCGCAGGGCAGGGTGATTTTGCCCAGCGTGGTGCGCTACACCGAAGGCGGCAGCGGCCGCCAGATCGGTTTTGACGCGCTGGCCGCCCAAGTGGACGACCCGGTCAACACCGTGGTGTCGGTCAAGCGGCTGATGGGGCGCCGCCGCGATCAGGTGGTGGACGTGGACCAGCTGCCGTACACCGTGGTGGACGAACATGGCATGGCCCAGGTACGCACTGTGGCGGGCCTCAAAACGCCGATGGAGGTGAGCGCTGAAATCCTCGCCACGCTGCGTTTCCGCGCCGAAGACACCTTCAACGACGATGTGTACGGCGCGGTCATCACCGTGCCTGCGTATTTCGATGACGCCCAGCGCCAAGCCACCAAAGACGCCGCACAACTGGCCGGCATCAACGTGCTGCGGCTGATCAACGAGCCCACCGCCGCTGCCATCGCCTACGGCTTGGACAACGCGTCTGAAGGTGTGTACGCGGTGTATGACCTGGGCGGTGGCACCTTCGACGTTTCTATCCTTAGGCTGACCCAAGGTGTGTTCGAGGTGCTGGCCACCGGTGGCGACTCCGCCCTGGGCGGCGACGATTACGACCAGGCGCTCGCCGCTTGGGTGTTGAACCGGCTCGTGCGCGGCTTGCCCGAGAGTGCCACCGATAAAGCCCGTGTGCTGCGCCAGGCACGCCGTGTCAAAGAAGCGCTGACCGATGCAGAGTCTGTCGAGTTTGTGGCCGAGTTCGGTGATGGGACGCTGCGCCACACCGTCACCCGAGCCGACTTTGACGCCTGCACCGCCGCGCTGACCCAGCGCACCTTGAGCGCAGTGCGCAAAGCCCTGCGCGACGCCGACATCGCCAAGGCCGATGTGCAAGGCGTGGTGATGGTGGGCGGGTCCACCCGCATGCCGGTGATTCGGCGCGCGGTGGGGGAGTTTTTTGCTCAAGAGCCACTGGTCAACCTCAACCCGGACGAGGTGGTCGCTTTGGGCGCTGCCATCCAGGCCAATGCGCTGGCGGGCAACAGCCGAGACGGCGAGTTGTTGCTGCTCGACGTGATTCCCTTGTCCCTGGGCATTGAGACCATGGGCGGGCTGGTGGAG
>JBEIEH010000189.1:0-5321 GCA_040383055.1 Burkholderiaceae bacterium | reverse complement strand
GGCCTTGACCTTGGGGTTCTTGAGCATGATCTTGAAGGCTTCGGTCACCTTCTCGGGGGTGGCGCCGCCGCCCACGTCGAGGAAGTTGGCCGGCTCAGCGCCGAACAGCTTGATGGTGTCCATGGTGGCCATGGCCAAGCCAGCACCGTTGACCAAGCAGCCAATGTTGCCGTCGAGGCTGATGTAGGCCAGGTCGAATTTGGAGGCTTCGATTTCGGCCGGGTCCTCTTCGTCCAGGTCGCGCAGGGCCACGATCTCGGGGTGGCGGAACAGGGCGTTGGAGTCGAAGTTGAACTTGGCGTCCAGGGCCATCAGGTTGCCCTTGGAATCGCAGTTCAGTGGGTTGATTTCCACCAGCGACGCGTCGGTGTCCATGTAGCACTTGTAGAGCTTGGCAAACAGGTCGACCGCTTGGTCCACCGAGCCGCCGCTCAGACCGATGGCGGCGGCCACCTTGCGCGACTGCGCTTCGGTGATGCCGGTCAGCGGATCGATCATTTCGGTGATGATTTTTTCGGGGGTGGAGTGGGCCACTTCCTCGATGTCCATGCCACCTTCGCTCGACGCGATCAGGGCCACTTTTTGTGTGGCGCGGTCGGTGACCAGCGACACATAGAGTTCGTTTTTGATGTCGGCGCCGTCTTCAATATAGAGGCGACGGACTTTCTGACCTTCGGGGCCGGTCTGGTGCGTCACCAGCTGCATGCCCAGGATGTCGCTGGCGCGGGCCTTGACGTCGTCGATCGACTTGGCCACCTTCACACCACCGCCCTTGCCACGGCCACCAGCGTGGATTTGCGCCTTGACCACCCACACCGGGCCGCCGAGTTTTTGTGCGGCTTCGACCGCTTCTTGCACCGTGAACGCCGCAATGCCGCGCGGCACGGGCACACCGAACTGACGCAAGATTTCCTTGCCTTGGTACTCGTGAATCTTCATGGGGTCTCTCTCGGGAGTGGGAGTGGTAAGGGCGCTGTCGCCGGGCTTTTGCCCCGGCGGCAGTGGGGGCATGAAACGCCGCAGGCGACTGTATCATGCTGCAACGCACCAAAGCGGCTTGTGTCCCAAGCGAGCGCGGTGCGTAATGCATAATTATTCGGACCCTCGCTTGTACCAAACTGACAGGACACACCGCCATGGCCAAGGTTTTTATCGATGGGGAGGCCGGCACCACCGGTTTGCAAATCCGCGAGCGCCTGGCGACCATGCCGGCGGTGGATGTGCTGAGCATCGACCCCGCGCGGCGCAAAGACCCTGAGGCCAAGCGCGAGCTGATGGCGGCGGCCGACCTGGTGGTGCTGTGCTTGCACGACGACGCGGCCAAGGAGTCGGTGGCGATGATCGACGGCCTGAGCGGCCAGCGGCCACGCATCATCGACGCGTCCACCGCGCACCGCTGCAACGACGGTTGGGTGTATGGCTTCCCAGAACTCTGCGCCACGCAAGCCGATGCGGTGCGCCAAGCGCAGCGGGTGGCCAACCCGGGGTGTTACGCCACCGGCGCGATTGCGCTGCTGCGCCCGCTGGTGGACGCTGGCCTGCTGCCGGCGGACTTTGCCGTCTGTCTACCCTCGGTGAGCGGCTATTCGGGCGGCGGTCGCACCATGATCGAAGACTACGAAGCCGGCCGCGCGCCGGCCTACGAGGCCTATGCGCTGGGCCTGCAGCACAAACACATTCCCGAAATCCTGCGCTACACCGGCATGACCCGCCGGCCGCTGTTTGCGCCGGCGGTGGGCAACTTCCGCCAGGGCATGTTGGTGCAGCTGCCGCTGCACCTGGACGAGCTGCGCGGCCGACCCACGGGCGCCGATCTGGAAGCGGCGCTGCGTGCGCACTACGCGGCCAGCGAGGCCAACGGCGGCTGGGTGAAGGTGCTCGGCGCGACCGACAACGGCAAGCTCGACGCGGTGGCGCTGGCCGACACCAATGCGCTGGAGCTGCGCGTCTACGCCAACGAAGCGGCGCGCCAAGCGGTGCTGTTCGCCCGGCTGGACAACCTCGGAAAAGGCGCCAGCGGCGCAGCGGTGCAAAACCTGCAGCTCATGTTGGGGCTGTGAGGCTTTAGTCGTCTTCGCCGCCGCTGACGACACGGCGGATGGCTTCGGGGCTGAAGCCACGGGACGCCAGGAAACGCATCTGCTTGGCGCGTTCGGTGGCGTCGCTGGCCGGCTCTCCGAATTTTTTGCGCCAGACCTCGCGGGCGCGCTCCACTTCGGTGCTGCGCAGCTGCTCCAGCGCCTCACCCATGGCTTCGGGGCTCAGGCCTTTGGCTTGCAGTTCTTGTTTGACCCGCGCGGTGCCGAGCTTGGTGGCGCGTCGGTGGACCACCGACTCGACCACCCGCGCCTCGCTGATGAAGCCTTTGGCCTGCAGATCGTCAAGGGCGCGGGCGAGTTCGTCGGCGTCGGTTTCAGGCCCGCCGAGTTTGCGCTCAAGCTCGGCGCGCGAATGCTCGCGCTGGCTCAACAGGCGCAAGGCGCGCCCTTTTAAGCTCAGCGCGGGCCGGGCGGTCGCCATGGGCATCAGGCCTGGTCGTCGGCGGCCGCTGCAGCGGCAGCGGCCTTGGCACCCTTAGCGGGCTTGGCGGGTGCGTCCACCGGCAGCAGCGGCACACCCAGCGCTGTGCGCACCTTGTTTTCGATCTCGACGCGCAGCGCCACGTTCTCACGCAAGAACTCGCGGGCGTTGTCGCGGCCTTGGCCGATTTTTTCGCCGTTGTAGGCGTACCAGGCGCCCGATTTGTCGAGCACTTTGTGGTTCACGCCCAGGTCGATGATTTCGCCTTCGCGGCTGATGCCCTCACCGAACAAAATGTCGAACTCGGCGGTTTTGAAGGGGGGCGAAACCTTGTTCTTGACCACCTTGACTTTGGTTTCGTTGCCAATCGCTTCTTCGCCCTTTTTGATGGTGCCGGTGCGGCGGATATCGATGCGCACCGAGGCGTAGAACTTGAGCGCATTGCCACCGGTGGTGGTTTCGGGGCTGCCGAACATCACGCCGATCTTCATGCGGATCTGGTTGATGAAGATGACCATGCAGTTGGTCTTTTTGATGGTGGCGGTGAGCTTGCGCAGGGCCTGGCTCATCAGGCGGGCTTGCAGGCCGGGCAGGCTGTCGCCCATTTCGCCTTCGAGTTCGGCCTTGGGCGTGAGGGCGGCCACCGAGTCGACCACGATCAGGTCGACCGCACCCGAGCGCACCAGGCTGTCCACAATTTCAAGCGCCTGTTCACCGGTGTCGGGCTGGGAAATCAGGATGTCCGACAGGTTGACGCCGAGCTTTTGGGCGTACTGCACGTCGAGCGCGTGTTCGGCGTCGACGAAGGCGCAGACGCCGCCTTGTTTTTGCATTTCGGCGATGACCTGCAAGGTCAGGGTGGTCTTGCCCGAGGATTCCGGTCCGTAAATCTCGATCACCCGACCGCGTGGCAAGCCGCCCACGCCCAGCGCAATGTCCAGGCCCAGCGAGCCGGTGGACACGACTTGGATGTCTTCAACCACCTCGCCTTCGCCAAGACGCATGATGGTGCCCTTGCCGAACTGTTTTTCGATCTGCGCCAAGGCGGCTTGCAGGGCTTTGGCTTTGTCGGCGTTGAGAGCGCTGGCTTTGACGGCGGTGTCCATGGGGTACTCCTGAAAAGTGGGGTGAAACGTCATACAGTGGTTTTCCGTACAGCTGTATGCATGAACAGCAGTTTATCGCCACATACACAGATATCAACTGGATATTTGGTCAGTTTGCATTACCATTTGGACATGAACATCGCTGCCTTGCCCACCGACGAACGCTGGCTGAGTGCGCACCTGGGGCGTTTGCTGGCCATGGCACTGCAGCGATTTGACGCCGCCGTGCTGGCCCACATGACGCACGACCCGCTGGCGCCCATGGCCTTGTCCAATCTGGCGGCGCGCCAACACATTGGCGCGGCCCACATCCACATCACCCGCCACCTGCCGCTGCAGGGCGCGCGGCTGACCGCTCTGGCCGACATGGCGGGCATGAGCAAACAGGCCATGGGCGATCTGGTGAACCAGTGCGAGGCCTGGGGCCTGGTGGCGCGCGAAGCCGACCCGCTGGACGCGCGCGCACGGCGGGTGGTCTACACCGCGCAGGGCCTGCAATGGCGCGAGGCGTTTGAGCGCGCGGTGGCCCACGCGCAGCGCGAATTCGAATCGGCCGTGGGCGCGGAGGTGGCCACGGTGGCGCGCTTAGGCCTTGAGGCCTATGTGCAAGGCTGAAGGCATAAAATGGTTGTCATATGGCTGAGGAGACACGATGAACGCCACCACTGCACACGGCCACAGCGGCCAGGTCTCCTCCTGTGAACCCAAGCGAGAGGCCTGACATGCGAATCCTGATTGCCGAAGACGACCAGGTGCTGGCCGATGGCCTGCTGCGCAGCCTGCGCGCCTCGGGCGCCGCGGTCGACCACGTCACCAGTGGCAGCGAGGCCGACGCGGCCTTGATGACCAACAACGAGTTCGACTTGTTGATCCTCGACCTGGGCCTGCCCAAGCTGCATGGTCTGGAGGTGCTCAAACGCCTGCGCTCGCGTGGCTCGTCCATGCCGGTTCTCATCCTCACCGCCGCCGACAGCGTGGAAGAACGCGTCAAAGGCCTGGACTACGGCGCCGACGACTACATGGCCAAGCCGTTTTCGCTGCAAGAACTCGAAGCCCGGGTGCGGGCGCTGGGGCGGCGCGGCATGGGCGGCACCACCAACACCATCAAACACGGTCCGCTGGAATACGACCAAGCGGGTCGGGTCGCGACCATCGAGGGCAAGATGGTGGAGCTCTCAGCCCGCGAGCTTGGCCTGCTGGAAGTGCTGCTGCAGCGCGCTGGCCGCTTGGTGAGCAAAGACCAGTTGGTGGAACGCCTGTGCGAATGGGGCGAAGAGGTGAGCAACAACGCCATCGAGGTCTACATCCACCGCCTGCGTAAGAAGATCGAAAAAGGCCCGATCCGCATCGCCACGGTGCGTGGCTTGGGCTATTGCCTAGAAAAAATCCCCAACTGACATGGCACAGGCCGAGCCCGACAGCCCGCCGCTGTCGCTGGGCCTGTTCCAGCGCGAACAGCGCAGCCTGTTCGGCGAAATCTTGGACTGGATGCTCACGCCACTGCTGCTGCTGTGGCCACTGAGCTTGGCGCTGACCTGGTTTGTGGCACAAAACATCGCCGCCAAACCGTTTGACCGGGCCTTGTCGTTCAACCTGCAGACGCTGAGCCAATCGGTGGTGACCCAAGGTGGGCAGGTGCGGTTTGAGCTGACGCCGCAGGCGCGTGATCTGCTGCGCGCCGACGACACCGATCTG
>JBEIEH010000188.1:0-5340 GCA_040383055.1 Burkholderiaceae bacterium | reverse complement strand
GCGCCGCGCCTGCGGCGCGTCACCCCCTCAAGGGGGCAACGCGAGCGGCCTGGCCAAGCCAGTTCCGCCGCGTTCTGGTTGGGTCACAGCGCGCCGGATAGCAATGGACGGGGGCGGGCGGACACCGATGTCTGGTACTCCAGCATGAAGTGTCCGCCCCGCCGGGTTAACACGCAGCGTGTACTGCTGGGACACACACAGAGAACAAGGAGACACCCATGGTTGAACGCGTGGTCGCCACCCCCGAAGCGCTGGCGCTGATCGCCCAACTGCAGGCCGAACACGGCGAGTTGATGTTTCACCAAAGCGGCGGCTGCTGCGACAACAGCGCGGCCAATTGCTACCTGCCCACCGACCTCACCATCGGGCCGTATGACGTCAAACTCGGCGACGTGGGTGGCGTGCCGTTCTACATTGGCAAACTGCAATACGAATACTGGAAACACACCCAGCTCATCTTGGACGTGATCGAAGGCTCGGGCGGCACTTTTTCGCTCGAAGGCAACACCGGCAAAGCGTTTCACACCCGCTCGCGGCTGTTCACCGAGGCCGAATGGGCTGAGATTGAGCCGCAGGTTTTGCGCGATCTGGCCTGATCCACAGGGTGTGTTCACAAGGCACAATCGGCGCAGCTGAACGCTTCGCCGACCCCATGCCCACCACCCTGGCTTATCACTTTCACGCCCGTTGGCGCGGTCACACCCCATTCCCTCGCCTGCTGTGGCTAGACATGTGGGGCGTGGGCACTTTGGTCAACGCGGTGTGTGTGTTTGTCACCTTGTTGCTCTACGCCAAACGGGCCGATCCCGCTCTGGCCATGGTGGTGCATCTGTTGCCACTGCCACTGAATCTGTTTTTGGTGGCGTCTGTGTGGCGCCACCCGGCGGCGGTTGCATGGGGCAAGGCCTTGGCCTTGTTGTGGTTGGGTTTGACTTGGGTGGTGTGAGCCTGACCCAGCGCTGGTGGGACTTATCAGGCCTGCAGCACCCGCAGAGCCGCTTGCTGAAAGTCGCTGTCGCCATGGGCGTTCACAAAGGCTTGCAGCTCACCGCTGTAGCGCAGCTCGCCACGCGCCAAGAGCAGCAGGTCGTCGGCGCCTTGGGCTTCTTCGAGCAAGTGGGTGGCCCACAGCACAGCGGTGTGTTGTTCGTGGCACAGGCGGTGCACCGTGTGCAACAGCTGCTGGCGCGATCCGGGATCCAAGCCCACGGTGGCTTCGTCCATGAGCAACACCGCCGGCCGGTGCAGCAGCGCGCGCACCAGTTCCACCTTGCGCCGGTTGCCGCCCGAGAGCGTGCGCACCGTGGTGTGGAGTTGATCGCTCAGCCCCAGCGTGGGCAACAGCGCCTCAATGCGGGCCATCGCCTCGCGCCTGGGCAGGCCGTGCAGGTCGGTGTGGAACAGCAGGTTGGCCCGCACCGACAAATCCAGGTCCAACGCGCTTTGCTGAAACACCACGCCCAGCCGCGCCAGCGCTTGTGCAGGCTGCTGTGCCATCGACACACCGCAGACCTCAATGCTGCCCTGGTCGGGGTTGAACAGCCCGGTGAGCAGTTGCAGCAGGGTCGATTTGCCCGCGCCATTGGGGCCAAGCAGCACACGAAACCGCCCGGGATATAGGGTGATGTCCACGCCTTTGAGCGCCTCGGTGCGGCCATAGCGTTTGTGCAGGCCGTGGGCGTGCAGGGCGGCGGGTGTTGTCATGCGAAAAGCGCTGATGTGATCAAGACGTTTTGGCCAGCAGGTTCATGCGCTGCAGCAAGGCGCGTTCGCGATCCACCGTGTCGAGCACGGCGCGCTGGTACTGTTCGGTGTTGAGGTATTCCAGCTGTTGATCGTAACTGTGCAAGGCTTTTTGGTGGCGATCCTCAAAAGCCGCTTTGCGAATGGCGTCGTGCAGCCGGCGCACCACCTCGGGTGGCGTGCCGCGCGGCGCGGCCATGCCCCACGGCGAGGTGTAGACCGCTTGCGCAAACCCCAGCTCGCGCATGGTGGGCACCTGGGGCCAGCGCGGGCTGCGCTGCGCGCTGAACACGCTGAGCAAGCGCAGCTTGCCCTGTTCGATCCAGGGGGCGAAGCCGGTCGAGTTCATGCCCGCCATCAGCTGGTTGGTGGCCAGCGCCATCATTTGATCGGTGGTGCCTTTGTAGGGCACATGGATGTACTGAATGCCCAGACCCTGCAGGATTTCCTCCATGGCCAGATGGGGCGTGGTGCCAATGCCGGTGGAACCCAGACTGAGTTGGCCAGGGTGTTGGCGCGCCCAGCTCACCATATCGTTGAAACTGCGAAAAGCGCTCTCACTTGGCACCAACAAACCAAAGGTGGTGCCCGACACTTGGATGATGGGTTGCAAGTCGCGCACCGGGTCCCAGTCGACCTGCCGCATCAGGGCGTGGCGGTAGACCGTGATGGGCACTTGCCCGATGGTGTGACCGTCGGGTGTGGCGTCTTTCAGGGCGGGGGCCACCAAGGTGCCGCCGGCCCCCGGTTTGTTGCGCACCACCACCGGTTGGCCCAGGCTGCGCTCCATGTCTTCGGCGAGCAGGCGGATGGTGATGTCGGTGGCGCCACCGGCAGGCCAGGGCACGATCAGGTCGATGGGCTTGCTGGGCCAAGTGTTGGCGCGCGCGCCTTGGAGCGGCAGTGCCAAGCTGATCGCCGTTGCGGCGGTGTGGCGCAGCAGCGTGCGGCGGGTGCTGAGGGTGTGTGATGCGCTTGTCTTGGACATGCGTGTGGTCTCCAGGATTTTGTTATCCAGTCCAGCAAGAAGCGTTCCTGCAGCACTGGCACTGAAATTGCAAATGCGTTGGCGACCCCGCCATGTGGGGTGAAGGTCCATAGAGTCAGGAGACAACGATGCAAGGTATTGCAAAGCGCTGGGCGCCAGTGGTGTTGGGTGTGGTGGCCGCTGTGTGCGTGCAGAGCGCCAGGGCCCAACAGGCGGGCACGGTGTATGTGTCGAGCGAAAAAGACAACAAGGTCTATGTGTTCAACGGCAAGGGCGACCGCACGGCTGAAATTGCCGCTTGTGAGCGGCCGCGCCATCTGCTGTTCAGTCTGGACAAGAAGACGCTGTATGTGTGCTGTGGCAACAGCAACGAGCTGGGGTTGATCGACGTGGCCACCAACAAGCTCAAGGGCCGCATGGCCTTGGGCGACAGCCCGGAAATTTTTGATTTCAAGCGCGACCAGAGCGTGGTCTTTGTCTCGATCGAAGAAGAAAACGTGATGGCCGCCTACGACATGAAAACCGGCAAGCGCCAGTTTTCGGTGCCGGCGGCGGGTGAGCCCGAAGGCATTTATGTGACGCCCGACGACAAAATCGCCTATGTCACCTCCGAGGTCGGGAATCTGGTGCACGTGATTGATCTGAACACGCGCAAGGTGCTCAAAGACCTGAAAGTGGGCAAGCGCCCGCGCCGCTTCACCCCCACCGCCGATGAAAAAGAGGTCTGGGTCAGCAACGAACTGAGCAATTCGGTCAGCGTGATCGACGCCACCACCCACACCGTCAAGGACACAATCGTCTTCAAGGTTAAAGGGGTGAAAGACGGCGACGTGCAGCCGGTGGGCATGGTGTTGTCCAAGGACGGCAAAACCATGTGGGTGGCGTTGGGCCATGCGCGCCATGTGGCGCAGGTGGACGTGGCCACGCGCCAGGTCAAGCAACTGGTGCTGGCAGGTAAGCGCGCCTGGAACGTCGACCTGAGCCCGGACGGCAACACCTTGTATGTGGTCAATGGGCTGTCTGACGACATGACGCTGGTGGATGTGTCGGGCGCCACCGCCAAGGCTGTGCGCACCGTGCCTGCCGGCCGGGTGCCGCACACCGCGCTGGTGATGCGATGAGCGCGCGGCGCTGGCTCTTGGTCGGTCTGGGTCTGGTGGCTGCCGCCGCCGAGGCCAGCACCACGGTGGTGGGCGTGGTGTCCCTCGACGGCGATCCGCGCTACGCGCCGCGCCGGGTGGAGCGCGCTTACCCCGGCCACCCCATGAGCCGGGCCGCTGAGGGGCTGCGCTTGGGACTGGCCGATTCGGAATACGAGCTGCGCACCAACGGTCTCGCGGTGGAGATCAAGCGGGTGAGTGTGAATGACGCGGCCGATGTGCCGCGCGCGCTCAAGGAGCTCAAAGCCGCCAAAGTGGGGCATGTGGTGGCCGACCTGCCCGCACCGCTGCTGAGCGCGTTGGTGCAGCAAGCGCCCGCTGCTTTGGGGCCCAGTGTGGTCTACAACACAGCGCTCGAAGACGACGCCTTGCGCGGCGCCCAGTGCGCCCGGCATTTGCTGCACACCTACCCCAGCCGCGCCATGCTGAGCGACGCGTTGGTGCAATACCTAGTGGCCCAACGCTGGGGCAACGCCTTGGCGCTCAATGGCCCGGAGCCGGCCGACGCCTTGCTGCAGCAGGCGCTGGAGCGTTCGGCCAAACGGTTTGGCTTGAAACTGATCGAACAAAAACCGTTCAAGCTCTCGGGTGACCCGCGTGAGCGCGAGCTGGGCAATGTGCGCCTGCTCACCGCCCAGCGCAACGCCGATGTGGTGGTGGTCAACGACGCCCACGGCGAGTTCGCCCGCACCGTGCCCTACGCCACCAATGTGCCGCGCCCCGTGGCCGGTGCGGCCGGCATGACCGCCTTGGCCTGGCACGCCCAGTTTGAGCGCTTTGGTGCGCCACAGCTCACCCGGCGTTTTTGGCGCCAGTCCACCCAGCCCATGGTTGGGCAAGACTGGGCCGCTTGGATCGCCGGTCGGGCGATTGCCGCCGCTTTGCTGGCCCAGCCCAAAGGCACAGCGGCCGACCACCTCAAGGCTTTGCGCGGCGGGGCCATCACGCTCGATGGCTTCAAGGGCAAGCAGCTCTCGTTCCGGTCGTGGGACGGCCAGTTGCGCCAACCGGTGTTTTTGGCCCACGCCGACGGTGTGTTGGCCTTGGCGCCGATGGATGGGGTCTTGCACCCCACCGAGGTGATGGATACCCTGGGCATGGAAGCCAAGGAGAGCCCATGTCAGCAACGCCTGTGACCTTTTACGCCCCCAGTCGGGGTGTGCACGCCCTGCGCGCCTTGCGTGCGGTGGTGGGCCGTGAGCTGCAGCGCTTTGTGCGCCAGCCCTCCCGTTTGGGATCGGCCTTGGTGCGGCCGCTGTTGTGGCTGGTGGTGTTGACCGCTGGGTTTCACAACGTGTTTGGTGTGTCCATCGTTGAGCCTTACGACACCTACATCGAATACAAGGTCTACATGCTGCCGGGCTTGCTGGGCATGGTGGCGCTGTTCAACGGCATGCAAAGCTCGCTGTCGATGGTGTACGACCGCGAGATGGGCGTGATGCGCCTGCT
>JBEIEH010000187.1:0-5345 GCA_040383055.1 Burkholderiaceae bacterium | reverse complement strand
CCAGTTTGATGCATTGAACCATGCGTGCCATTGCTGTCCTCGACGGATAAAAATTGAATGAAACAGCACCGATTGTGCCCGCGCTGGGAAACTATTTTGTGCCATGCGGATTCAAGCCTCGTATCCATCTTTGGCACACTCTCACCCATGCAATCTTTGCCCCCCACCTCTGTTCTGCTCAAAACTGTGGCTTTGGTCTGTGTGGCCATGCTCGCCTTTGGCCTGTATCTGCAACATGGTCAAGGCCTTGAGCCGTGCCCCATGTGCATCGTGCAGCGTTACGCGCTCATTGGCGTGGCCGTGCTCGCGGCATTGGGGGGCTGGCTCATCACGGGCCGGGGGCAGCCATGGGTGCTGGCGCTGCTGGTGCTCAAAGCCGGCTTTGGCGCTTTTGTGGCCGCGCGCCAAAGCTGGCTGCAGTGGAACCCGCCCGAGGTCTTCAGCTGCGGTCGCGACTTCTACGGCATGATCGAATCGTTCCCGCTCCAGCGCGCCATTCCCATGATCTTTAAGGGCAGCGGCGACTGCTCAAAAGTGGACTGGACCTTTCTGGGCCTGACCATCGCCAACTGGTCGTTTCTGTGGTTCGCCGCCTTTGCAGCGCTGGCTGTGGCGCTGATCTGGCGCAAGGCATAAGGCCCCGCGCCAGTGCGGCCATCACAAAATGGCCGACCCGCCCGGGCGCTCGCCGCGCTCGTACACCACATGGGCGCGGCCCACAATCAGGTTGTCCAGCGTGCCAATGTTCTTGGCGTCCTTGGCCTTGTAGGGCAGCTTTTGCAGCACATAACGCATGGCGTTGAGGCGCGCGCGTTTTTTGCAGTCGCTTTTGATCACCGTCCAGGGCGCGTCGGCGGTGTCGGTCTCAAAAAACATCGCCTCTTTGGCCTTGGTGTAGTCGTCCCACTTGTCCAGCGAGGCCATGTCAATGGGGCTGAGCTTCCATTGTTTGAGCGGGTGCGTCTTACGCTCTTTGAAGCGGCGGCGCTGCTCTTCGCGGCTGACCGAAAACCAGAACTTGATCAGGTGCACACCGCTGCGCACCAGGTGCCGCTCAAACTCGGGCGCCTGGCGCATGAACTCGTCGTATTCGTGCTGGGTGCAGAAGCCCATGACCCGCTCCACACCGGCGCGGTTGTACCAACTGCGGTCAAACAGCGCGATCTCGCCCGCCGTGGGCAGGTGCTGCACATAGCGCTGAAAGTACCACTGACCGCGCTCTACCTCGGTCGGCTTCTCCAGCGCCACCACCCGCGCACCCCGGGGGTTGAGGTGTTCCATGAAGCGCTTGATGGCGCCCCCTTTGCCGGCCGCGTCGCGGCCTTCAAACAAGATCACCACGCGTTGTTTGTTTTCCTTGACCCAGGCCTGCAGCTTGAGCAGCTCGACCTGCAGCAGGTATTTCTGCTCTTCGTAGGTTTTGCGTGCCATGCGGTTTTTGTAGGGGTAGCCCCCGCTGCGCCAGTCGGTGGCCAGCACCTCGTCGGGGTGTTGTTCCACCACCTTGTGGCTCACCCGTTCTTTGTCGCGCAGGGCCCGCCGAATCGATTTGGCGTCGTCGGGTGAGGCCCCTGACAACAAGGCCTCCACCGCTTCTTCACCCGCATTGGCCGTCGCCGCCACGGTGGCGGCGCGGCGCGCGTTGCTGCGCTTGCGCACCACCGCGTCCATCAGCGGTGTGGCCGCAGCGGCCGGGGCGGGGGCCACAGCGCGGCTGCGGCTGGCGCGCGGGGCAGCGGTGCTCGCAGGCGCGGCCTTGGTGGCGGGTGCGCGGCTTGGCTTGGCCGGCGCAGGGGTGGCGGGTGTTGCTGTGCGGCTGGCGCGGGGCATGAATCCTCCTGACAAAACCCCGGTTATACGCCTGATCATCGGGGCGCGGATGCGCCGCTTTTACAGCTTTTTCACCAGCACTTGGCTGCGCCGGTCCCAGTTGTATTTGCGCTTGCGCGCCTCGGGCAGCCAGTCGGGGTTGACTTGCACAAACCCGCGTTTGATGAACCAGTGCATGGTGCGGGTGGTCAGCACAAAAATGCTGTGCAGGCCCTGCGCCTTGGCGCGCGCCTCGATGCGCTTGAGCAGGCGCTCGCCGTCGCCCTGGCTCTGGCTGTGTGGCGACACGGTGAGTGCGGCCATCTCGCCCGTGCGCTCTTCAGCGTAGGGGTAGAGCGCCGCGCAACCAAAGATCACGCCGTCGTGCTCGATGATGGTGTAGTTGCCGGCGTCGCGTTCGATCTCGGTGCGGTCGCGTTTGACCAGAGTGCCGTCTTTTTCAAATGGTTCGATCAGCGCCAAGATGCCGCCCACATCGTCCATATTGGCTTCGCGCACGCTTTCGAGCTTTTCGTCCACCACCATGGTGCCAATGCCGTCGTGGGTGTAGATCTCCAGCAGCAGGCAGCCGTCCACCGCAAACGGCAGGATGTGGCTGCGCTCCACGCCGCCTTCGCAAGCCCGGATGCAGTGTTGCAGGTAAAACGCGGTGTCGGAGGGCTGGGTGGGCGGCGGCAGGTTGGCCAACAGGCGCTTGGCATCTGCCAAAGGCAGTTCGGTATCGATATCACTGCTCGGGTCTTGTGGGTCGACCCGCACACCCGGGATTTCACTCAAGAAAATCAGTTTGTCGGCCTGCAGCGCAATCGCCACCGAGGTGGCCACGTCTTCCATGCTCAGGTTAAAGGCCTCACCAGTGGGCGAAAAGCCAAATGGGGACAGCAGCACCATCGCGCCCATGTCGAGTGTGCGCTGAATGCCATCGGTGTCGACCTTGCGCACCAGCCCTGAGTGCATGAAGTCGATCCCGTCGATCAGTCCCACCGGTCGCGCAGATATGAAGTTGCCCGAAATCACCCGCACCGTGGCGCCGGCCATGGGCGTGTTGGGCAGGCCCTGGCTGAAGGCGGCCTCAATTTCGTAGCGCAGCTGGCCAGCGGCCTCTTGTGCGCAGTCCAGCGCCACCGGGTCGGTGATGCGCATGCCGTGCGAATACTGGGCCTCGTGCCCCTTGAGCCGCAGCTGTTCGTTCACCTGTGGCCGAAAGCCGTGCACCAGCACCACCTTCACCCCCATGCTCTGCAGCAGCGCCAAGTCTTGCGCCACGTTTTGCAGTTTGCCCGCCTCGATGGCTTCGCCCGCCATGCCTACCACCAAGGTGTTGCCCCGGTGTTTGTGGATATAGGGCGCCACCGAGCGAAACCACGGCACAAAGGTGAAGTTAAAAACGTTGGACATGTTGGGTCGGGTGGGGCTGGGATAATTGTGAGTTGCCCGATTTTGACTGAAGTTGTGAACCCGTTTCCCCCGCCGCCGCGCATCGAATTTCCCGACAACCTGCCCGTCTCGGCCCGCCGCGACGAGATCGAGGCCGCCATCCGCGAGCACCAGGTGGTCATCGTGTGTGGCGAAACCGGTTCGGGCAAAACCACCCAACTGCCCAAAATCGCCCTGGCCATGGGGCGTGGTGCCTGCAATGCCCGGCCCGGTCAGCGCCCGCAGCTGATTGGCCACACCCAGCCCCGGCGCATTGCGGCCAGCAGCGTGGCCAAACGCATCGCCGACGAACTGCAGACACCGCTCGGTGATGTGGTGGGCTACAAGGTGCGCTTTCAGGACCGTTTGTCCAAAGGCGCCTCGGTCAAGCTCATGACCGACGGCATTCTGCTGGCCGAAACCCAGACCGACTCCGACCTGCGCGCCTACGACACCATCATCATCGATGAGGCGCATGAGCGCAGCCTCAACATCGACTTTCTGCTGGGCTATCTGCGCCAGCTTCTGCCGCGTCGGCCAGACCTCAAGGTCATCGTCACCTCGGCCACCATCGATGCCGACCGGTTTGCCAAACACTTCGAGAGCGCCAAGGGCCCGGCACCCATCATTTACGTATCGGGCCGCACCTTTCCGGTCGAGCAACGCTACCGCCCGTTTGAAGAAAGCCGCGACTACGGCCTGAACGAGGCCATTGCCGACGGCGTGGACGAGCTGTGGGCTGGCCACCCGGCGCCGGGCCGCCCCAAGCCGGGTGCGGCCCCCTCGGGGGGCAGCGACGACGCGCAGCGCGGAGCGTGGGGGCCCGGTGGAGCCGGCGACATCCTGGTCTTTCTGCCCGGCGAGCGCGAGATCCGCGAGGCGGCCGACCACCTGCGTAAGCACCTGTCGCACCAGCCGTTGATGCGCCATGCCGAGGTCTTGCCGCTGTTTGCGCGGCTCAGTCAGGCCGAGCAGGACCGCATCTTTGACGGCCACACGGGCCGCCGCATCGTGCTGGCCACCAACGTGGCCGAGACATCGCTCACCGTGCCGGGCATTCGGTATGTGATTGACGCGGGCACGGCGCGCGTCAAACGCTATTCTTTTCGCAGCAAGGTCGAGCAGTTGCTGGTCGAGCCGATCAGCCAGTCCTCGGCCAACCAGCGCGCCGGGCGTTGCGGGCGCGTGGCCAACGGCATCTGCATCCGGCTCTACGAGCAGCAGGACTTCGAGCAGCGCGCCCGGTTCACCGACCCGGAGATCCTTCGCAGCTCGCTGGCAGGCGTCATCCTGCGCATGAAATCGCTGCGCCTGGGTGTGGTGGAGGACTTCCCGTTCATCGAGCGGCCGCAGGCCCGAGCGATTGCCGATGGCTACCAGCTGCTGGCCGAGCTGGGTGCGGTGGACGACGCCAACGAACTCACGCCCATCGGCACGGAGCTGGCGCGGCTGCCGCTGGATCCGCGCGTCGGGCGCATGATCCTGGAGGCGCGCGCGCGCCAGGCTGTCGATGAAGTGCTGGTGATCGCCAGCGCGCTCAGCGTGCAGGACGTGCGCGACCGGCCGATGGAGGCGCAGGCGGCGGCCGATGCGGCGCATCAGAAGTTCGACGACGACAGGAGCGAGTTCACCGGCTACCTCAAGCTGTGGAAGTGGATCGCCCATGCCCGCGGCGAAAAGGGCTGTGCAGAACACCGCCTGTCCAACCGCCAGTACGAGCAGCTGCTGCGCCAGAATTTCGTCGGCGTGCGCCGGGTGCGCGAGGGGAAGGACATCCATTCCCAGCTGCAGACGGTGGTGGCAGAGCACAAGTGGCCGATCAATGCCACGCCTGCCAGCTACGAGCAGATCCACCTGTTGATGCTCTCGGGACTGCTGGGCAACGTGGGCTGCAAGCTCGACGACGAGGAGGTGTACCTCGGTGCGCGCGGCATCAAGTTCTACCGCCACCCCGGTGCGCACCTGGCCAAGAAGCCGGGCCGTTGGATCCGGGCCGCCGAGCTGGTGGAGACCACGCGCCTGTTCGGCCGCGGCATCGCCAAAATCGAGCCGCAGTGGATCGAGCAGGTGGGCGGCCACCTGCTGAAGAAGCAGCTGCT
>JBEIEH010000186.1:0-5379 GCA_040383055.1 Burkholderiaceae bacterium | reverse complement strand
CGACATCAGCGAAGAAGTGGCCAGCGCCTACGCGGGCCAGGAGCTGGTGTTTGGTGCGGACTACCTGATCCCCAAGCCGTTTGACTCGCGCCTGATCATGAAGATCGCGCCGGCGGTGGCCCAGGCGGCGGCCGACTCGGGTGTGGCCACCCGGCCCATCACCGACATGGACGCCTACCGCCAACAGCTGCAGAGCTTTGTGACGCAAACCGGGCTGCTGATGCGCCCCATTTTCAACGCCGCCAAGACGCTGCCTGCCGACAAAAAACGCGTGGCCTACGCCGATGGCGAAGACGAGCGCGCGCTGCGCGCCGCCCAGATGGCGATCGACGAACAGATCGCGGCACCCATCCTGATCGGCCGCCCAGCGGTGATCGCCGCGCGCATCGAAAAAGCCGGCCTGCGCATGCGCTTGGGTGTGGATGTGCAGAACGTCAACCCCGAAGACGATCCGCGCTACCGCCAGTATTGGGAGCACTACCACCAGCTCATGAAGCGCAACGGCGCCTCGCCTGCCGTGGCCAAGGCCGCCGTGCGCCGCTCCAACACCATCATCGGCTCGCTCATGGTGTCGCTGGGCGACGCCGACGCGCTGATCTGCGGTCTGGCTGGTAGCTACATGACGCACCTAGAGCGCATTGACAGCATCTTGGGCAAACGCGCTGGCGTGGGCAACTACGCGGCGGTGAATGCGCTCATGACCGATCGCGGCCCGCTGTTCATCACCGACACCTATGTCAACGAAGACCCCAGCGCCGAGCAGCTGGCAGAGATCGCTCATCTGGCCGCGCAAGAGGTGCAGCGCTTTGGCATCGTGCCCAAGGTGGCTTTCCTGTCGCACTCGACTTACGGCTCGTCCAAGCGCGCCTCAGCCCGCAAGATGCGCCTGGCCCGCGACCTGTTCGTGGCGCAACACCCCGACATTGAGTGCGATGGCGAGCTGCACGGCGACGCGGCGCTGGACCCGGACATCCGCAATGTCTACATGGAAGACAGCACCCTCACCGGCACAGCCAATCTGCTGGTCTGCCCCAACCTGGACGCGGCCAACATCCTCTACAACGTGCTCAAAACCACCACCAGCGGAGGCGTGACGGTGGGCCCCATCCTGATGGGCACGGCGCGCACCGCCCACATCCTGACGCCAGCCGCCACGGTGCGCCGGGTGCTCAACATGACGGCGGTGGCGGTGGCCGCACCGACGGCGCGCGGCTGACGCCGAAGGTCGCCACACGCCACTTAAGCGGCTCCCAAGCCCCCGCGCGACGGGGGCTTTTTTTCGTCTGCGCCTTGTGCACGCAAACGTTGCACTCGGGTTTACCCTTTTGCATCGCATGCCGATTTGCCCACAAAATTGTATACCGTTTGGAATGCAAACACTGAGGAGACTCCATGAGCACAACACCGATCCATCCCGTTGACGAGGTGCTGCCAACCGGCAAGCTCACCGCGCTGGGCCTGCAACACGTGCTGGTGATGTACGCCGGTGCGGTGGCGGTGCCGCTGATCGTCGGCCGGGCCCTGAAACTCAGCCCCGAGCAAGTGGCCATGCTGATTTCGGCCGACTTGTTCTGCTGCGGCATCGTCACGCTGATCCAGTCGCTGGGCGCCACCCAGTGGTTTGGCATCAAGCTGCCGGTGATGATGGGCGTGACCTTTGCCTCTGTCGCGCCCATGGTCGCTATGGCCAACAGCAACCCCGGTGCTCAAGGCGCGGGCTTGATCTTTGGCGCCATCATTGGCGCAGGGGTGGTGTCGATTCTGATCGCGCCGGTGGTCAGTCGCATGCTGCGCTTCTTCCCACCGGTGGTCACCGGCACCATCATCGCGGTGATCGGCATCAGCCTGATGCGCATCGGCATCAACTGGATTTTTGGCAACCCGGTCGGCCCGACCGCACCCAGCGTGGTCAATCCCGAGCATCTGGCCTGGCTCGACGCGGCCAAACAAGCGGCTGGCAGCGGCGCACTGCCCGCTGTGCCCGCCGGCTTGAACATCGCCCCCAGCGTGCCCAACCCCAAATACGCTCAACTCACGCACATCGGCATCGCCACCATCGTGTTGGTGTCGATTCTGCTGATCGCCAAATACGCCAAGGGCTTCATCGCCAACATCTCGGTGCTGCTGGGCATTGTGATTGGCGGCGTGATTGCCACCGTGGCTGGCCTGATGAGCTTTGACAAAGTGGCCAAAGCACACTGGTTCGATCTGGTGTTGCCGTTTGAGATCGCCACGCCCATCTTCGACCCCATTTTGATCATCACCATGACCTTGGTGATGATTGTGGTGATGATCGAATCGACGGGCATGTTTTTGGCACTGGGCGAGATGACCGACCGCAAAGTCGACCAGAAAGCGCTGACCGCGGGCCTGCGCACCGATGGCTTGGGCACCCTCATCGGCGGCATCTTCAACACCTTTCCCTACACCAGCTTCTCGCAAAACGTGGGGCTGGTGGGCGTGACCGGTGTCAAGAGCCGCTTTGTGTGTGTCGCCGGTGGTGTGATCCTGATCGTGTTGGGTCTGCTGCCCAAAATGGCCGCCTTGGTGGAATCGCTGCCCACCTTTGTGCTGGGTGGCGCTGGCTTGGTGATGTTTGGCATGGTGGCGGCCACCGGCATCCGTATCCTGGCCAGCGTGGACTACCAGCGAAACCGCAACAACCTGTTCATCGTGGCCATCTCGATTGGTTTCGGCATGATTCCGCTCATCGCGCCCAACTTCAAACAGTGGATGCCACACGCCATCCACCCGCTGATCGAATCGGGCATCTTGCTGGCCTCCATCAGCGCTGTTGTGCTCAATCTGTACTTCAATGGGGCCAAAGGCGACGCGAACGAGGCGGTGCAAGCGGCCAAACTGTCAGAAGCTCACTGACACCAGAGAAAAAGGTCCTTCGGGACCTTTTTTTGCGCCCGCACAAAAACGCACCAATTCAGGGTTTTTCTGGTTGACCGCTGGTGCACTCATCAGGACACTTGCGTCCAAACTGGTGCATACACAGGCGCATACGCCGTCAAACAGCGGTCAGGAACTGGCACCTTTTCTGCTTATCATCACGCCGACCTTTCTTCCCTCTCACGTCGCTGGAGTCTTTGCATGAACAAACGCCATTTCTTTCGTCTGACCGCTGCCGCGCTCGCTTTTGGTGCCTTGGCGTCGGCCCACGCCCAGACGCCTGTCAAGTTCCAGCTCGACTGGCGCTTTGAAGGCCCCGCCGCCTTGTTCCTCCAATCCGAAGCCAAGGGCTACTACAAAGCCGCTGGCCTGGACGTGACCATCGACGCTGGCAACGGCTCGGGCGGCACCGTGACCCGCGTGGCCTCGGGCACCTACGACCTGGGCTTTGCCGATCTGGCCGCGTTGATGGAATTCCACGCCAACAACCCGGACGCCCCCAACAAGCCGGTGGCGGTCATGATGGTCTACAACAACACGCCCGCCGCCGTGTTGGCGCTCAAAAAATCGGGCATCAAAAAGCCGACCGACCTGAACGGCAAAAAGCTCGGCGCACCGGTGTTCGACGCTGGTCGCAAAGCCTTCCCCATCTTTGAAAAAGCCAACGGCGTGAGCAACGTCGCTTGGACATCGATGGACCCGCCGCTGCGTGAAACCATGCTGGTGCGCGGCGACATCGACGCCATCACCGGCTTCTCCTTCACCTCGCTGCTCAACTTGGAAGCGCGTGGCGTGAAAACCGAAGACATCGTGGTCATGCCTTATGCCGACTACGGCGTGAAGCTGTACGGCAACGTCATCATCGCCAGCCCCAAGATGATCCAAAACAACCCGGCGGCGATCAAAGCCTTCTTGAGCGCGTTCACCAAAGGCGCCAAAGAAGTCATGGCCAACCCAGACGCCGCGATTGCCACCGTCAAAGCGCGCGACGGCATCATCAACGTGCCGCTGGAAACCCGCCGTCTGAAACTGGCCATCGATTCGGTAATCGCCAGCCCAGACGCACGCAAAGAAGGCTTCGGCCAAATCAACCCAGCGCGCATGTCGCTCATGGCATCGCAGGTGTCGGACGCCTACGGCACCAAGGCCCGCGTCAACCCAACCGCTGTGTGGAACGGTTCGTTCCTCCCTACCGTGGCTGAGCTGAACATCCTGCCGAAGAAGTAAGCGTTTTTTGTTCTGCCCAGGGCCAGTGCGGCAACCGCCCCTGGCCCTTTTTTCCGAGTGCACACCATGAGCAACAGCGAAAAAGCCTTTGTGGACTTTGATCAGGTCTGGCTGGCCTACAACGACGACCTGCTGGCCAAAAATGTCTTTGCGGTCGAAGACATCAACCTCAAGGTCAAACAGGGCGAGTTCATCGCCATCGTCGGCCCCTCGGGCTGTGGCAAGTCCACCTTCATGAAGCTCACCACCGGGCTCAAGATGCCCAGCCGTGGCACCATCACCATCGACGGCCAACCGGTGACTGGGCCACTGAAGATTTCGGGCATGGCTTTTCAGGCCCCGTCGCTGCTGCCTTGGCGCACCACCCTGGACAACGTGCTGTTGCCGCTGGAAATCGTCGAACCCTTTCGCAGCCAGTTCAAAGACCGCCGCAAAGAGTTCGAAGAACGCGCCTGCAAGCTGCTGCAGTCGGTGGGCCTGGGCGGCTATGAAAAGAAATTCCCCTGGGAACTCTCGGGCGGCATGCAGCAGCGCGCGAGCATTTGCCGCGCGCTGATCCACGAACCCAAAATGCTGCTGCTCGACGAGCCTTTTGGTGCGCTCGACGCCTTCACCCGTGAAGAACTCTGGTGCACCCTGCGCGACCTGTGGGAGGCGCAGCGCTTCAACGTAATTTTGGTGACCCACGATCTGCGCGAGAGTGTGTTCCTCGCCGACACGGTCTATTGCATGAGCAAGAGCCCGGGGCGTTTTGTGGTCAAACGCGAGATTCCGATCCCGCGCACCCGCGATCTGGAGGTGACCTACACCCCGGAGTTCACCGACATCGTTCACGAGCTGCGCGGCCACATTGGCGCCATGCGCAAAGCCGGCGCAACGATCAACCAGTGAGGACTGCACCATGAACAAAAAACAACTCGAACGCTGGTCGCCGCTGATTCTGCTGACCGTCATCGTGCTGCTGTGGGAGCTGATCTGCACAGGTTTTGGCGTGTCGGAATTCATCTTCCCCAGCCCCTCGCGCATTTGGTCGCAAACGGTGGAGTTCAAAGAGGTGATCTTGGGTCACGCGTGGCGCACTTTCTGGGTCACCATGGTGGGCTTTGGCATCGCGATTGTGGTGGGCGTGCTGCTGGGCTTTTTGATCGGCAGCTCGCGCCTGGCCTATGCGGCGGTGTACCCGCTGATGACCGCCTTCAACGCCCTGCCCAAGGCGGCCTTCGTGCCGATCCTGGTGGTGTGGTTCGGCATCGG
>JBEIEH010000185.1:0-5382 GCA_040383055.1 Burkholderiaceae bacterium | reverse complement strand
CCATGAATGTCGTCAATCGGGTCGCTCCTGGTTGCCGACTCGCGGGAGACCTTGTGTATGAAGGCGGCGTCTTGCTTCAAGGCGAGATCAGTGGGCAGATACGAATCAAAGGACCTCTGATCGTCTGGGGTGGAGGCTTGATTCACGGTCGAATCAAGGTGTACGGTGACTTGTACTTGTTCGGCCAATTCGGTCTTGATGAAGGCCGCTCGTTGGAGAGTCAACTCAAGTGCAATGGCACCGCCTTTGTGTCTCACAGCGGCGTGACCACTGGCACATTGTTGGCGAGGCGATTGCAAATTTACGAGGGCGCCGATTTGCGTGGCCCATTCCGCATGCTCAGGCAACGTCGGGATGTGCCCATTCTTCGCGACACACTCGACACCGAAGACACCAAACCCACACCATGAACTCTCCCGTGTATCAACCTCTCACCGTGGGCTTGGGCAAACCCTTGCCGTCCGCGTCAACAGACAACATTCCCATGTTGGCGGCTTCCGCGCCCGCCCCGGTTGTTGGCGGCGACACCGTGCGCCACAGTCAACTCGAAGATGGCATGCGCTTTGTTGGAACCGCTAGAGTGGCGGACTCGTTGAGCATCGGCGGAGAGTTTGAGGGCCAAATTGAAACCTTGCCAGGCTGCTCGGCTTCGGTGATCGTCAGCGAAACTGGCAAAGTGACTGGCGACATTCGGGCGCACAAGATTTCGGTGCTGGGCTGTACTCATGGCTGTTTGGATGCCAACACGGGCGAGGTGGCCCTACACGACTCCGCTGTTGTCACAGGGGCCGTGCGATATGGGCGCATCCAGGTCAATGGCGCCAACCTCAACGCGACGCTTGAGCGGGTCAGCACCTCCTGACCCCACGCTGCGCAGCCATGGGGGGTGTACCAAACACGGAGACTTTGCGCACGCAAGCTTTGGCGAACAGCTGGAGCAAAGGGCGCAGGATCGCTCGCCGTCGATTGGCGTGGCGATGGACGCTTTGGTATGCCCAACAACCCAAGATATGGCTGATCGCGCTGCTGAGCGTGGGCCTCGCTTGGTTCTGGTTGATGGGCACAGACCGCGCAAATGAGGTGTCCCAACGCATTGACGACGCACCGGCGATCACGACAGCCAGCGAGGAGAAGCGCTCCGACGTCGCTTCGCCATCCGCCCCTGAGGCGTTGCAACTCAAGTGGAGCGATCTGGGCGTCACACCACCTGCTACCCAAACAACATCTCCGCCTGTAGACGCCAACGAAGCGGCTATAGTTTTGAAACTCGACAGCCAATTGCGAACATCGATCAAGGAGCTCCCATGAGCAATGCCACGCCACCCAACACCCGTCTCGTCCCCGCTGAACGCCTGTCTTCCATTGGAAGCTTGATCGCCGATGGCGCGACTTTTGAGGGCGACTTCAAAAGTCAGCGCGATTTGGGCATCAAGATCGATGGTGTGCTCAGAGGCGGCGTCGTATTTGAATCCGGGGGCACCATCCACGTTGGCCCCAGCGGTGTGGTGGACAACACCCGCCTAGAGGCCGATCACATCCTGATTGAGGGCAAAGTGATTGGCAACGTGTTCGCTCGAAAAGGCCTTGAAATCACGGGGTCTGGCACATTGTTAGGTGACGCGTTTTACGACGATCTCATCGACATGCATCCACGCGCAAAAATCCGGGGCAAGGTGGAGTACCGAGGCGACATCGACACCCCGACCACTTGATACCACTGTGCACCCAACAAAAAAGCCCGGCCAGAAGCCGGGCTTTTTTGTTGGCGAAGCTCAAAAGAGCGATCAGCTTTGGGCTTTTTTGTATGCAGCGATACCGTCCAGAATTTCCTTGTGAGCGGACTCTGGACCTTCCCAGCCCTGGACCTTGACCCACTTGCCCTGCTCAAGGTCTTTGTAGTGCTCAAAGAAGTGCTCAATGGCCTTCAAGCGCATGGGGTTGAGATCTTCGGGCTTGGTCCAGCGGCTGTAGAGCGACAGGATTTTGTTGGTGGGCACAGCCAGCACTTTTCCGTCTTCACCCGCCTCGTCGGTCATCTTCAAAATACCGATAGCACGGCAGGGCACGACCACACCTGGCATCAGAGGCACCGGGGTGACCACCAGCACATCCACCGGATCGCCATCACCCGCAATGGTCTGAGGCACATAACCATAGTTGGTGGGATAGTGCATGGCAGTGCTCATGAACCGGTCCACAAAAATGGCTCCGCTTTCCTTGTCCACTTCGTACTTGATGGGGTCGCCATTCATCGGAATCTCGATGACGACGTTAAAAGCTTCGGGCACTTTGCTGCCGGGGGTCACATTGTCGAGGGACATGGTTCTGAGGACTGAAGGTTGAACAAAAAATCCACCGAGACGCGCCAACACGGACGCATCTGCGCTCGGGATTTACCCTGATTTTACTGATGCAGCCCTTACACAGCGTCACAAAAGCGGTCTTCGGCATTGCATCGGCAGCACTTCAGGATTAGATTGGTTGCGTTGGCCAATCGTCGACCTGCACAGACGCGCTGCTGCGTCCAGGCCCGAGGAAGCAACGCAGCGGGGCTCCGCATGGCGTTGCCCCATCCCGTGAAGTATCTGCGGGAGACACTTATGGTTGGTCAATCTGTGTTGTGGTTTGCGCTGGCCTGTGGGCTGATTGCCGTGGCGTATGGCTTTTGGTCCAGGTCTTGGATCTTGTCGCAAGACCCTGGAAACGCGAGGATGCAAGAGATCGCGAGCGCCATACAAACTGGCGCAGCGGCCTACTTGGCGCGCCAATACAAAACCATTGCGGGCGTGGGCGTGGCCTTAGCGGTGTTGATCGGGGTGTTCTTGGACGGCCCCACCGCAACAGGTTTTGTGCTAGGCGCCGTGTTGTCCGGCGCCTGCGGTTTTATTGGCATGAACATTTCTGTCAAAGCCAATGTGCGCACCGCCCAAGCCGCGACACACGGCATAGGCCCGGCACTGGATGTGGCCTTCCGAGGCGGCGCCATCACAGGCATGCTGGTGGTGGGCTTGGGCTTGCTGGGTGTGGCAGGTTTCTTTTGGTTTCTGGTGGGAAATGGAAACCTGACACCCGACAAACACCTTTCTCAGTTGCTCAACCCTTTGATTGGCTTTGCGTTTGGTTCGTCCTTGATTTCCATTTTTGCGCGTTTGGGTGGCGGCATATTCACCAAGGGTGCAGACGTAGGGGCCGATCTGGTGGGCAAAGTGGAGGCCGGGATTCCAGAAGATGACCCACGCAACCCGGCTGTGATTGCAGACAACGTCGGCGACAACGTCGGTGACTGCGCCGGCATGGCGGCCGACCTGTTCGAGACCTATGCGGTCACACTGATCGCCACCATGGTGCTTGGCGCACTGATGGTATCGGCGGCCCCCATGCAGGCGGTGCTCTACCCGCTGGCGCTGGGGGGTGTATCGATCTTGGCCTCCATCATCGGATGCTTTTTTGTCAAAGCGACGCCCGACACCAAAAATGTGATGCCTGCGCTCTACAAAGGCCTGATCATCGCGGGCGTGTTGTCTCTTGTTGCGTTCTGGTTTGTCACCGCCTGGATCATTCCCGACAGTGCGATCATGTCAGCGGGCACTCAACTGCGCTTGTGGGGGGCGTGCGCGGTCGGTTTGCTGCTGACCGCAGCACTGGTTTGGATCACCGAGTTCTACACCGGAACGCAGTACTCACCAGTCAGGCACATCGCCCAGGCATCCACCACCGGCCACGGCACCAACATCATCGCCGGACTGGGTGTGTCCATGCGCTCCACCGCCTGGCCTGTGCTCTTGGTCTGCGCCGGCATCATCGCCTCGTACGCGCTAGCGGGTCTGTACGGCATTTCTGTGGCGGCCACAGCCATGCTCAGCATGGCCGGCATCGTGGTAGCACTCGACGCATATGGCCCCATCACCGACAACGCAGGGGGCATTGCAGAAATGGCGGAGCTGCCCAGCAGCGTACGCGATATCACCGACCCCTTGGATGCCGTTGGCAACACCACCAAAGCGGTGACCAAGGGATATGCCATCGGTTCCGCCGGCTTGGCGGCTTTGGTCCTGTTTGCAGACTACACACACAAGCTCGACACTTATGGTCACAAGGTCAACTTTGACTTATCCGATCCGCTGGTGATCATTGGCCTGTTCATTGGCGGCATGATTCCCTACCTCTTTGGAGCCATGGCCATGGAAGCGGTCGGACGTGCGGCAGGCTCGGTGGTGGTGGAAGTGCGTCGGCAGTTCAATGACATTCCTGGCATCATGGATGGCACAGCCAAACCAGAGTACGGGCGGGCTGTAGACATGCTCACCACCGCCGCCATTCGAGAGATGGTGATTCCGTCGCTCTTGCCCGTGGTGGTACCGATTGTGGTGGGCGTGTTGCTCGGCCCCAAGGCATTGGGTGGGTTGCTGATGGGCACCATCGTCACGGGATTGTTTGTGGCCATTTCAATGTGCACGGGCGGGGGCGCTTGGGACAACGCCAAGAAATACATCGAAGATGGTCACCACGGCGGCAAAGGGAGTGAAGCCCATAAAGCGGCTGTGACCGGCGACACGGTGGGCGACCCATACAAAGACACGGCTGGCCCAGCGGTGAACCCTTTGATCAAAATCATCAACATCGTGGCGCTGTTGATCGTGCCACTGCTGCCGCTCACGTGAACACTTGCCCGTCACCCCGGCCTGTCACCCGTGCGTGTGGGCCGGGGTTTGCGGCTGACTCAGTCGATGTTGTGTTGACTCGCCATGGAAACCACAATCTCCACCGACAGCGGAGCCAGTTCACGCAATTCAGCACCACGCCCCATCTCGATGTGTTGCATCACCAGCTCGTGAATAGCCCCAACCGCAGCGACGGCGCGGTTGCGATCCAAATGGCCTGGGGCAACTGGCGTTACCACGGTGTCTTGCATAAAGGACGCCAAGGCATCGATGATGCTGCGTCGCAGCATCAAACCCTCGACGCCCATGTAATGAATGTCCACAAAAAGAGCCCTCAAGAGCTCATGCCCATCCGCCAAATGGCCCAAGTAGCTGGTCAGAGCAAAATCGAGTTGGTCGCGCCATGGCAGATCGGGGTTGACCGCTTTTTTCAGGGTGTGCAAGGCAGAGTTTGCCGCCGCTTGGAACAAGGACAAGCAACAATGCTCTTTGTTAATAAAGTGCTCGTAAAAGGTGCGCTTGGATACCCCCGCCTCGCGCACAACGTCGGCCACAGATATATCGGCATATCCCCTATAGGCAACCAACTGCGACATCGCTTGGAGCTGACCCTGTCCCAGGTTTTCGAACCGTTTAGTTACAGAGAGAACCGGCATGATGAACGCCCCGAGTGGGCAGGAGCATGTCGTGAAGAAAAGCAAGTTCACCGAGGAGCAGATTG
>JBEIEH010000184.1:0-5413 GCA_040383055.1 Burkholderiaceae bacterium | reverse complement strand
TGGTGGCCTGGGGCGGAATCGAACCACCGACACGCGGATTTTCAATCCGCTGCTCTACCAACTGAGCTACCGGGCCAACAGAAATGGAATTATAGCAGTTATTTTTGCACTCACAGACCTGAACCACGCTTGTTGCGCGAGAGGTCCACGCCGAGCTGCTTGAGCTTGCGATACAGATGGGTGCGTTCCAAGCCGGTTTTTTCGGCCACCCGGGTCATGGAGCCCGACTCGCGAGCGAGATGAAACTCAAAATAAGCCTTCTCAAACTCATCGCGGGCCTCTCGCAGCGGAATATCGAGGTTAAAGGGCTGCACGGGCTGCGGACCAATATCCAGCTGCGCATCGGGCAAGGCGCCACCGGTCATGGCGGCCTCCACGGTCAACTCCACGGCGGGTTCGGGCGCAGAGGCCACATACGCGGGGGCAGAGACCGCCGGCTGCGCGCGTGGGCTAGGACGGCTCAAACCCTGCTCCACCGCCTTGAGCAGCTTTTGCAAGGTGATGGGCTTTTCCAAAAACGCCGTGGCACCAATGCGCGTGGCTTCGACCGCCGTGTCAATGGTGGCATGCCCACTCATCATGATCACCGGCATAGTCAACAAGCCAGACGCCGACCACTCCTTGAGCAAACTCACACCATCGGTATCGGGCATCCAAATATCGAGCAGCACCAAATCTGGCCGCATGATGGACCGCACCGCTCTGGCCTGGGCTGCGTTTTCGGCCAGCTCGACCGTGTGCCCTTCGTCATTGAGAATCTCCGAAAGCAGGTCTCGGATACCCAACTCGTCGTCCACCACCAAAATCGTCGCCATGTCGCTCCGTCTTCCCGCTCGGGAGAAATGTTGTGATTAAGCAACTGCGAATGATAGCGACACTTGGGCCCCCACGGTACGCCCCTCTGACACTCGGTTACTCAAATCGATGCGCCCGCCGTGCTCGTCCATGATTTTGCGCACCACCGCCAGTCCCAAGCCGGTGCCTTTGGGCTTGGTGGTGACGTAGGGTTCAAACGCCCGTTTGAGAATGGCGTCGTCAAAGCCTTGGCCCCCGTCTTGCACCAACAGGCGCACCCAGCGCCCGCTGTCTGACAAGCGCAGCCGCAACACGACCTCTGCCCCCGGCTGATCGGCCGAAGCGTCTTGCGCGTTTTGGATGAGGTTGTGCAACACCTGCCGCACCTGTTGGGGGTCGGCCATGACGGGCGGACATTCCCCATCCACTTGCAAGGTCACGGGCACCGCCGATTGCTCATACAGTCCCAGCACATCCTTGAGCACGTCTTGCAGCGACACAGGCTTGAGGTCGGCGCTGGGCAAACGGGCGTAATCGCGAAACTCGTTGACGAGTCGCTTCATGGCGTCGACCTGATCAACGATGGTTTTGACCGAACGCTGCAGGAGCGCGTCGTCACTGGCTTGCAACTTGCCATCGAGCTTCATGGCCAAGCGTTCGGCAGACAACTGAATCGGCGTGAGAGGGTTCTTGATCTCGTGCGCCAGTCGGCGGGCCACCTCACCCCAAGCTTTGGCGCGCTGGGCCGACACCATGTCGGAGATGTCATCGAACACCAACAGCCGCTGGCCATTGGGCAAGGCTGCGCCGCGCACCAACAGGGTTTGTGCGCCGGGGCCACCTTCACCACCTTGGGGGTTGAGCGCCCCGATCTCCACGGTGGTTTGCCAAGTCGATTGGGCCTGCGCGGGCGCTTCCAGCGCCGAAAAGCGATCCAGCCAGTCCGGCGCATGAGGAGCGAGTTGTGGCACTTGGCCCAACGGTCGGTTGAGCAAGTCAGGGGCCTGGCACCCCAGCACACGTTCCGCCCCGAGGTTGGCTGCGCGGACCTGCCCTTGCGGGTCGAGCACCAACACAGCGGCGGTGAGGTTGTCCAAAATGGTCTGCAAACTGGTGCGCGCCGCGTCCAAGGCGGCCATGCTGCTTTGCGCGACAGCTCGGGCCTGCGCCAGATCGGCGGTCATGCCTGCAAAGGTGTGGGTCAACGACGACAACTCATCACGCGGCGGCAGAGACGGTTTGGGCGACAAATCGCCGGCGGCCACCTCGCGCATGCCCTCGGCCAACAGCAACAGCGGACGCAACAGCTGATTGCCCATGAGCACCGCCAACAGCACCGCTCCAAACACACTCAGAAACAGGGCGAGCGTCAAGGTTCCGATGTACATGCGCTGCAAGCCGGTGCGAGCGAGCGAGCGCTCTTGGTATTCGCGGTTGATCATTTGCACCGCCATGGCGTCGGCCACCAAGGCGTCGGGCAAGACAATCTGTGCCGACAGCAGGCGGGGCTCGGCGGGCAAGCGGATGCTGGATGGCACCAGCGGCACCCAGATGTGCAGCACGGCTGGGCGCGAGGCGGATGCGTCACCCGCGTCTTCTTCCAGCCCCTCAATCCAACTGACGCCACGCGACTCTTTGACCCGGCGCAGCACCTCACCGCTGGGGCGCTGGGGATTGAGGTCAAAACGCGATTCGCCTGCGCTCGCCAGCAGGCGCCCTTGGGCGCTCCACAACACGACGTCTTGTGCGCCCAGGCGCTCACGCACGGATTCGAGCGCCAAGGCCGCCGCAGCGTCGCTTTGGGTGGCCAAGGCTTGGGCGCTCAAGCGCGCCTGATTGAGGTTTTCGCTGCTGAGCACGTCGATGCTGCGCCGCCCCAAGTTCAAGCCCGCCTGCAACGCCGCTTCGACCCGCACATCGAACCAACTTTCGATGGACCGCGAAACAAACTGGTAAGAGACGGTGTAGATCAACACGCCAGGCAACACACCCACCAAGGCAAACACCCAAGCGATGCGGCTGAGCAACTGGCTGCCAAAGCGCCGGCGCCGCACCCGCAAGGCCAAGCGCACCATCAGCCACACAATAATCGCACCCAGCACCGCCGCCACCGCGATGTTGACCCCCAACAGCCATTCGAAGTGGCGCTCGGATATCACCCGGTTGCGGGTGGCCAATGTCATCAAGAACAACAACACCAGCCCCATGCCGCTGGCAAAGGTCACGCCTGCCAGCCAGAGCCAACGGCGGGCGGCGGGAGTGAGCGTGTCATGTCCCACGCTCATCGCTCCACAACACCGGCTTCGGGCTCTGTCGTCTCATCCACAGGCGCCGACGAGGTGACCTTGCTGGGCACAGCCTGGCGAACCTGCCAGCGCAAACTCCAGTCTTGGGAGCCCCCCACGCCGATCTGAAAGGGCCTTGGCAGCAAAGAAGCGTCCAGCCGGAAAGACAGCTCCACCTGGTGGTCGTCTCGGGCATCGACCTGTGCACTGGGTACCAAAGCCCAGGCATTGAGGCGCCCAATCGTGGCCAGTGCGGTGTCGAGCTGAGCGACGTTTTGGTGCAGCAGAAACTGCTGGCCACCCCCTGGGGCCTGGGTGGACAAGCTCAAGCGCCACCGCCGCGTCAAGGGCTGATACGCCAGTCGCCAAGTGCGGTAAAGGGTCGCCACCCGTTTGTCGCGCCAGTACCAGCGCTCTTGGATCACGTCGGCCTGCCACACAAAGTACAGAGGCACGCCTTTGCTCAGAGCGGCCTCGACCGCGTCGGACAACTGCACACCCAGACGGGCGTGTGCCTCGATGGATTCGTCGGTGCGTGTCACACGGTAGCTGTCGACCGAGACACCGGCCACGGCACTGTGCGCCACGAAGACCAGCGCCCAGGCAAGCCACCACGCGCGGCACCAGGCCCAGACGGTTCTACCGTCAAGCCTCGGTTTTCTCCAGTCGCGCGTAATAAAAGCCGTCGTATCCACCTGGAGGATTGTCGTTGACTTCCCCCGTTACAGGTCCTTGTCCCGGCAGGATATGGCCCGCAGCGGGCCCTCGGCGGGCGTTGGTGTGGCGCCGCAGAAACGCTTGCACCGCGCCCTCGCCTTCTTGGGTGAACACCGAGCAAGTGGCATAGACCAGAACGCCGCCCGGCGCCAGCAGCGGCCACAAAGCGTCGAGCAAGCGCGCCTGGGTCTGAGCGAGTTGCGCGATGTCGGTCTCGCGCCGCAGCCAGCGCGCATCGGGGTGGCGCCGCACAATGCCCGACGCGCTGCAGGGCGCGTCCAGTAGGATGCCATCAAAGGGTTGGCCGTCCCACCAACTGGCGGTGTGCGCCGCATCGGCCACTTGGACCTTGGCCTGCAGGTGCAGTCGTTGGAGGTTGTCCGTGATGCGCTGCGCCCGGCTGGCGTCGACATCCAAAGCCAGCAGCCGGGCGTCGCAGCGCTCCAACAGATGGGCGGTTTTGCCGCCCGGTGCGGCGCACGCATCCAGCAGGCGGTGCTGTGCGCCCCACCCCCGACCTTGAAGCAAGGTGCGCGCCGCCAACTGGGCCGATCCGTCCTGCACCGAGCACCAGCCGTCTGAGAAGCGCGGCAAGTCGTCCACCCGCGCCGGCTTGTCGAGCAACACACCGTCTTCTCCCCAAGCCCGCGCGGCGCAACCGGCCAGCGCCAACAAAGCCAAGTAGCTCGGCACATCGGTGTAACGGCGGTTGACGCGCAGCACCATCGGGGCGGCCCGCTGCGCCGCCATCAAGATGGCTTCCCAATGCACGGGGTGATCGGTCTGCAGGCGCCGAATCCACCACAGCGGGTGGTTCCAGCGCGCCTCCTCGTCCTGCTGCGCCTGGGCCAGCAGCGCATCGGTGTGCTGCAAGTAACGACGCAGGCAAGCGTTGATCAAGCCTGCAGCAAAACGGGTGGGTTTGGCCGCTTTGGCCGCTTCCACCGCCTGGCTCACCAGGGTGTGGGCCGGATACAGCGGCGCAGCGTCCAGTGGTGGCTGCAGCAAGGCCAGGGCGGCATGGAGCAAGGCGCGCACCGCTGGCGCCGGTGCTTTGGGCACCAACAAGCGCTCCAGCGCCCGGGCCATGCCCCAGTGCCGCATGACATGAAAGGTCAGCGCCTGGGTGCCCGGCCGCAGGCCGACCTCGACCAGCGGCAAGCGCTCGCTCAGCGAGTGGCCACGCGCCACATCGGCCACACAGGCGGCGGTGGACAGCAGCAAACGGGACAAGGGCACAGGAGAAGCGGCAGCGGTGGTCATGTGGCAAATGGCAGAAAAAAAGCCCCGGCGCGGGAAGCGTCGGGGCTCGTGAACAGCGCCGGCCCAGCCTGGGGTGGCTGGGCGCGTCGATCAAGCGGCGTTGTCGCTGTCGGCGGCGGCCTGCTGGTCAGCGGCCAAAGCCAACGCATCGGCTTCGGCGATGGCGCGGCGTTCTTCGTCGTCCATCTTCTCCTTGACCTTGCGCGCCTCGTGGTAAGCCATACCGGTACCCGCCGGAATCAGGCGACCCACGATGACGTTTTCCTTCAGGCCACGCAGCTCGTCGCGCTTGCCCATGATGGCCGCTTCGGTCAACACGCGGGTGGTTTCCTGGAAGGAAGCCGCCGAGATGA
>JBEIEH010000183.1:0-5491 GCA_040383055.1 Burkholderiaceae bacterium | reverse complement strand
CACCTCGTCGGTGCTCACCCTGGTGGTGGTGCCGGTGGTGTATTGCTACATCGACGACCTGACCGCCTGGCTCAAGCGCCGCTTTGGCGCCGGCACCGGCGCCGCAAGTGGCCTGTCATGAGCCATCTATACAATTTCGCACGGTTTTTCGATATCGGCTAACATACCCACCGGAGTATACAAATGAGCACTGCACCCGCCTTGGCTGACCAAGCCCGTTTCAACATGATCGAGCAGCAAATCCGCCCCTGGGAGGTGCTGGACGCGCGCGTGCTCGCCCTGCTCGACACCGTCAAACGCGACCAGTTTGTGTCGGTGGCCCACGCCAGCCTGGCCTACGCCGATCTGGAACTGCCCCTGCTGCCCCACGGCAGCGAAGACCAAATCATGCTCGCCCCCAAGGTGCAGGCCCGCTTGGTGCAAGACCTGGCGCTGCGGCCCACCGACCGCGTGCTCGAAATCGGCACCGGCAGCGGCTACACCACCGCCCTGCTGGCCAGCCTGGCCCAGCACGTCACCAGCCTGGAAATCCACCCCAATCTGGCCAATATTGCCCGGGGCCGTCTGTCGCTGGTGGGCATCACCCATGTGGACGTGCGCCACGCCGACGCCAGCGCCAACCAGTTTGCCGCTTGCCGCCAAGGCGCGCCGTGGGACGCCATCGTCGTCAACGGTTCGCTGGCCGAAGTGCCCGCCGCCCTGCTCGACCTGCTGGCCGACGGTGGCCGCCTGTTTGCCATCACCGGCGATGTGCCCATGATGCGCGCCACCTTCATCACCCGCACCGGCCCCGGCCAGTTCAGCACCCGCCAGCCCTGGGACACCGTGGCCCCGCGCCTGCAGGGCTTTGTTGAACCGTCGCGCTTTTGCTTCTGAGTGGCCCCCATGCAGCACATCACCCCCACCCAACTCCAAGACTGGATCAAAGCCGCCCAGGCCCAGCTGCCCGACGGCCAGTTGCCCGTGGTGCTGGACGTGCGCGAACCCTGGGAACTGCAAACCGCCAGCGTCAAGCCCCAGGGCTTTGAACTGGTGGCCATGCCCATGCGCAGCGTGCCCGCCCGCGTCACCGAGCTGGGTCGCAGCCACCCCATCGCCTGCCTGTGCCACCACGGTGGGCGCAGCGCCCAAGTGGCCATGTTCCTCATCAACAACGGCTTTGAGCAGGTGGTCAACATCCACGGCGGCATCCACGCCTGGGCCCAAACGCTGGACCCCAGCGTGCCCACTTACTGACAGCCGCCGCTCGACACCCGCCTTTTTCGACACAAGGACAACCCCATGCCCCGCACCGATCGCAACCCAGTGGCCGCGCACCTCCCACGCTTCAGCTGGCGCCATGCCGCGCTGGCGGCGCACCTGATCGGCGCTGCGGGCCTGGCCCAAGCGCAAAGCCTGGCCGAGCTGTACCAGGCCGCCCAAGGCTACGACGCCGCCTACCTGGCCGCCCGTTCGCAGTTTGACGCCAACCTGGCCAAGGCCGAGCAAGCCAAAGCCGGCCTGCGCCCACAAGCCGGCCTGGCGGCTGATGCCAGCTGGAGCAACCGCGACGTGCTGCAAGGCGGCAGCAACACCACCAGCAACGCCCAAACCGTCACCCTGTCGGCCAGCCAGCCGCTCTACCGCCCCGCCAACGCCGCCAGCGCGAAGCAGGGTGAACTGAGCGTGGATCTGGCCAAAGCCCAGCTGGAGACCGCCGAACAAGACCTGATCGTGCGCGTCACGCAGGCCTATTTCGACGTGCTGGCCGCCCAAGACAGCCTGGCCTCGGTGCAAGCCCTCAAGGCCGCCGTCACCCAACAGCTGGCCGCCGCCAAACGGCGTTTTGAGGTCGGCTCCGCCACCATCATCGACACCCGCGAAGCCCAAGCCCAGTTCGACCGCGTCAGCGCCCAAGAAATCGCCGCCGACAACGACCTGCGGGTCAAAAAGCTTGCGCTCGACCAACTGGTCGGCAAAAGCGGTGTGGCCCCGCTCGGCCTGGGCAAAAACGCCGCCCTGCCCAGCCCTGCCCCGGCCGACGTGAACAGCTGGGTGGCCCAAGCCACCGAACAACACCCCGCCGTGCGCCAAGCCAGCACCGCGCTGGCCGTGGCCCAGCTCGAAACCCAAAAGGCCCAGGCCGGCGAAAAACCCACCGTTGACCTGTTTGGCCGCTACGCCATGGGCCGCAGCCCCAGCACGGCGCTGCCCGGCGCCTATGTGCGGGCCAACACCGCCACCGTGGGCGTGCAATTCAACATGCCGCTCTACACCGGCGGCGCCACCCAAAACCGCATCAAAGAAACCCTGGCGCTCGAAGACAAAGCCCGCAACGACATCGAAGCCGCCAAGCGCACCGTGGCCCAAGCCACCCGCACCGCGTACTTCGGCATCCTCTCGGGCTTGGGCCAGGTCAAGGCGCTTGAAGCCGCTGAAACATCCAGCCAGAGCGCGGTGGACGCCAACAAACTCGGCTACGACGTGGGCGCCGGCACCAGCATCGACGTGCTCAACGCCCAGAGCCAGCTGTTCCAGGTCAAGCGCGATCTGGCCCAGGCGCGCTACAACGTGCTGATTGGCCACCTGCGCCTGAAACAAGCCAGCGGCGCCCTCAAGGCCGACGACCTGCAAGCCGTCAACCAGCTGCTGGCCAAGTAAGCAACTGTTTCCGTCAGGCCCGATGCCCTCAGCCCGCCGTAAAATTGGCGGGTTTTACACGCATCAGGGTCGCATCATCAACACGCTCCAACACTTGGCCGTCATCATGGACGGCAACCGCCGCTGGGCACAGCAGCGCAAACTGCCGGCCATTTTTGGCCACCGCGCCGGGGCCGAGCGGGTGCGCACCCTCGTCAAAGCCTGCGCCGAGCGCGAGGTGCAGTGCCTTACCATCTTCGCTTTCAGCACCGAAAACTGGCGCCGCCCCGCCGACGAAGTGACCGGCCTCATGGCCCTGCTGCGCCGCTACCTGCAGCGCGAAGTGGCGGCCCTGAAAGCCCAAGGCGTGCAACTGCGCATCATTGGCGACAAAAGCCGCTTCAGCCCCGCCATCCAAAGCTTGATCGCCAGCGCCGAAGAACAAACCGCCACCGGCACCCGGCTGCAGCTCAACATCGCCATCAACTACGGCGGCCAACTCGACATCGTGCAAGCGGTACAGCGCTGGCAGGCCGAACACCCCGCCCTCAGCGCCGCCGACCTCACGCCCGAGGCCCTGTCGCCCTATCTGGCCACCGCCGACGGCCCCGCACCCGACCTGCTGATCCGCACCGGCGGCGAGTGCCGCATCAGCAACTTCATGATCTGGCAGCTGGCCTACACCGAGCTGTATTTCACGCCCATTTTTTGGCCCGACTTTCAGGAACAGCACCTGGACCAAGCCATCGCCTGGTACCAAGAGCGCGACCGGCGCTTTGGTGGGGCCAGCCAGAAGTACGGCTGAGGCGATAATGCCGGGTTAACCCGAACGCACCCATGACCGATCCCAACACCATCGACACCCCAACGCCACACTCCGACGACGAGATCAGCCTGCTCGACCTGCTGGCCACCGTCACCGAAAACCTGCGCCTGCTGGTGATCGGCCCCTTGGTGGTGGGCTTGGTCGCCTTGGCCATCTCGTTTGCGGTCACCCCCACGTTTGAGAGTCGCAGCGTGCTGCGCTTGGGCGAAAGCACCACCGCTGTGTTGGCCTCAGACGATTTGCTGACCCCTCTGCTGCCACAGGCGCCTTGGATCGACAAAGACGCGCCGCGCACTCTGCAGCTGCAGGAACTGCGCGAAAGCGTCAAGGCCAGCTTCAACAAAAAAGACAACACCTTGGCGCTCACCGTAAGCGCGCCCAGTGCCGAACAAGCGCTCAAACTGCACCAAGCCGCCATTGAAGAGCTGCGCAGTCGACTGCTGCCCAAGGGCAAAGAGCTTGAGCAGATCGAGCAACGCCGCAAAACGGCCCAATCCACACTGGACGAGTTGAACACCGTCATCCCAGCACTGAGCCAAAGCGTCACCCGCCTCAGCGCAGACAGCGAAGCCAGCTCACGCGCCTACAGCTTGCTTTTGCAGCAGCGTTTGTCCGCGCAGCAAGCCCTACTGGACATCGAGAACAGCCTCAAACCCTTTGGTGATGAAGTGTTTGCGCAAACACCCAGCCTGCCCGACAAACCGGTCAAGCCCAAAAAAGGCCTCATCGCAGTTGTCGCTACTCTGGCATCTGGCTTTGCGCTGTTGCTGTTTGTGTTCATGCGCCAAGCCATGCGCAACGCCGCCCACAACCCGCAAGACGCGCAGCGCCTGCAGGCCATCCGGGTGAATATTGCCAAAAGCCTTGGCAAGCGCTGACACTCACGGCATGGTGCGGGTTCACTAAGTTATAGGGCCAACACCATGTCGCATTGGTACCTCGTCCACACCAAAGTCCGCCAAGAACAAGTGGCGCTTGCCCACCTCGAGCGCCAAGGCTACACCTGCTTTTTGCCGCTGCTGAACACTGAAAAGCTGCGGCGCGGCAAACTGCAAGTGGTGCAAGAACCCCTGTTCCCGCGCTACCTGTTCATCCGGCTCGACACCGGCACCCAGTCACAAAGCTGGGCGCCCATCCGATCCACCGTGGGCGTCAGCCGGCTGGTGATGTTTGGGCAGACGCCCGGGCGCGTGGGGGATGAGCTGATCGCACAGCTTCAGGCTCAGCACACGGCGCAAACGCCCGTGCAAGCCCTGTTTCAGCCCGGTGACGCGGTCACCATCACCCAAGGGCCGTTTGCGGGTATCGAGGCGGTGTACCACATGGCCAATGGCGAAGAACGGGTGATGGTCTTGCTCGACATCTTGAGCAAGCAGGTCAAGATGAGTGTGTCGCCCGCCGACCTGCGCAAGCGCACCTGAGCGGGCTCACTCATTGGCCAAGGCTTCGCGCTCTTGTGCCAGGTGCACCCAGTCCACCACCTCGCCGCTGGGCTGATAACCCGACACCAGCTGCTGCAGCAGGCCGCGAATCACCGGCACATCGTTCACGCTCATGGCCAGCGAAAGCGCATCGAGCTTGCTGCTGAGCTGGGGCCACGGCACAAACTGCTCGTGCGCCTTCATGATGCGCGGGTGCTGGGTGGGTTTGGGGTTGTCGCCAATCAGCAGCTCTTCGTAGAGCTTTTCTCCCGGGCGCAGGCCTGTCACCTGAATCTCAATATCCCCTTCTGGGTGCAGCTCGTCGCGCACCGTCAGGCCAGAGAGCTCCACCATGCGGCGGGCCAGGTCGATGATCTTCACCGGCTGGCCCATGTCCAGCACAAACACATCGCCCCCCGTTCCCATGGCGCCGGCCTGAATCACCAGCTGCGCCGCCTCTGGAATGGTCATGAAATAGCGGGTGATGTCCGGGTGGGTCAAGGTGATGGGGCCGCCGTTTTTGATTTGTTCGCGAAACAGCGGCACCACCGAGCCGCTGGACCCCAGCACATTGCCAAAGCGCACCATCGAAAAGCAGGTGCGCGCCCCCGGTGCGCGCCCGCCT
>JBEIEH010000182.1:0-5585 GCA_040383055.1 Burkholderiaceae bacterium | reverse complement strand
GACGCCGCGCTGGAGCGGCGCTTTCAGAAGGTGCTGGTGGGCGAACCCACGGTGGAGCAAACCATCGCCATCCTGCGTGGGCTGCAAGAAAAGTACGAGCTGCACCACGGCGTGGACATCACCGACCCGGCCATCGTGGCGGCGGCCGAGTTGAGCCACCGCTACATCACCGACCGCTTTTTGCCCGACAAAGCCATCGACCTGATCGACGAGGCGGCGGCCAAGATCAAGATCGAGATCGACTCCAAGCCCGAGGTGATGGACAAGCTCGACCGCCGCCTGATTCAGCTCAAGATCGAGCGCGAAGCGGTGCGCAAGGAAACCGACGAAGCTTCCCAAAAACGCTTTGAGCTGATCGAAGAAGACATCGAGCGGGTGCAAAAAGAACTGGCCGACTTGGAAGACATTTGGCGCGCCGAAAAAGCCCAAGCCCAAGGCAGCGCCCAGGTGCGCGAAGAGATCGATCGCTTGAAGCTGCAGATCGAAGAGCTGACCCGCAAGGGCGATTTCAACAAGGTCGCTGAGCTGCAGTACGGCAAGCTGCCTGAGCTGGACAAGCGCCTCAAAGAAGCCCAGGCCAAGGAGGCCGCCAAGGGCCAAGGCAGCGCCAACCAGCTGCTGCGCACCCAAGTGGGCGCCGAAGAAATCGCTGAGGTGGTGAGCCGCGCCACGGGCATTCCGGTGGCCAAGATGATGCAGGGTGAAAAAGACAAGCTGCTGCAAATGGAGACCAAGCTGCACGAGCGGGTGGTTGGGCAAGACGAGGCCATTGCTGCGGTGGCCAACGCCATTCGCCGTTCGCGGTCGGGCCTGTCGGACCCGAACCGGCCGCTGGGCTCGTTCTTGTTTTTGGGCCCCACCGGCGTGGGCAAAACCGAGCTGTGCAAGGCACTGGCCGGCTTTTTGTTCGACACCGAAGAGCATCTGGTGCGCATCGACATGAGCGAGTTCATGGAGAAGCACTCGGTGGCCCGCCTGATTGGCGCCCCCCCCGGTTATGTGGGCTACGAAGAGGGTGGTTACCTGACCGAAGCGGTGCGCCGCAAGCCCTACAGCGTGCTGCTGCTCGACGAGGTGGAAAAAGCGCACCCCGATGTGTTCAACATCCTGCTGCAGGTGCTCGACGACGGGCGCCTGACCGACGGCCAGGGCCGCACCGTCGACTTCAAAAACACCGTGGTGGTGATGACGAGCAACATCGGCTCGCCCATCATTCAAAGCATGGTGGGCAGCAGCGGCGACGAGATCAAGGACGCGGTGTGGGAAGAGCTCAAACAGCACTTCCGCCCCGAGTTTTTGAACCGCATCGACGAGACGGTGGTGTTCCATGGCTTGGACGCCCAACACATCGAATCGATCGCGGGCATCCAGCTTAAGGCGCTGCAGGCGCGGCTGCACAAGATGGACCTGCGCCTGGATGTGACAGCCGCCGCCATGGCCGAGTTGGCCAAGGTGGGTTTTGATCCGCTGTTTGGCGCGCGTCCGCTCAAGCGCGCGATCCAGCAGCGCATTGAAAACCCGCTGTCCAAACTGCTGCTCGAAGGCCGTTATCCACCCAAGTCGGTGATTCCGGTGGGGGTGGACCCGGTGCGCAACCCGGGGGTGTTTGAGTTTGGCGAGGCGGTGCCAGCGGAGTGATCACCCCCGCTGCGCCAGCGCCGCTTTCTCGGCGCTGATGCGCGCCAGCAGCGCCTTGTAGCGCTCGAGCGCGGCCTCGTCCACTGTGGCGAGTTGCGCGAGTTCGTTGCATTCGCGCTGCCATTCGTCCAATCGCAAACGCGCCATCACATCGCCGAGTTCACTCACCTCGGCGTCGGCGTCTTGGGCGGCGGTGGCTTGCTCCACTTGTGCGACGGCAAAGGCCTCGTTCGGGTGGCCGCGCAGGCCTTCGCGCAGGGCGGCCCACGGCATCGGGCCGTGTTCGTGCAACTGCACTTCCAGCCACTGCAGCAGTGGGCCATGGGGCTCACCCAGGGTGGCGAGCAGGTGGTGGTCGTCGGCGCTCAGGCGGTCCCAAGCGCTGGCGTTGGCCAGCAGCAGGCCCACCACCCGATCGGCGCGGCTGGTGACGCCTCGGCGCAGGTTTTTTTTGCCGTGGGCGGCCAGTGGAGCGCCCCATGTGGGTACCGCTTGCCGGCGTTGGCTGGGGCGCTCGCCGGTGCGCGGGCTATCAACCACCCCTGCATCGCGGTCGCTGCCTTTGGCGCGCTGCGGCGTGCGCTGGCGCGGCGCTTGGTCTTGCCACAGGTGGGCCAGGTCTTGGGCGTCGAGTTCGGCTTTGTCGGCCAACTCGTTCAATATCTGCCGTTTCAAGGCGCCGTCGGGCAGGGCGGTCCACAGCGGGCGGGCCTGGGCCGCCATGCGGGCGCGGCCTTCGGCCGTGCTCAGGTCGCAGTCGGCGCTGGCCGCGTCGACCAAAAAGCGCGACAGTGGCACCGCTTGTTGCACGTAGGCGGCAAAGCCTTCGGGGCCGTGTTCGCGGATGTAGCTGTCGGGGTCGTGCTCGGGTGGCAGGAACAAAAACTTGACGCTGCGGGTGTCGGTGGCCCAGGGCAGGGCGGCGTCCAGCGCCTTGCGCGCCGCGCGCCGGCCGGCGGCGTCGCCGTCGAAGCTGAACACCACCGCGTCGGTGAAGCGGAACAGCTTTTGCACATGGTCGGGTGTGCATGCGGTGCCGAGTGTTGCTACTGCGTGGGCAAAACCAAGTTGCGCCAGCGCCACCACGTCCATATAGCCTTCGGTGACCAGGCAGTAGCCCGCTTGGCGGATGGCGGTGCGTGCCTCAAACAGACCGTAGAGTTCGCGCCCTTTGCTGAACACCGGGGTTTCCGGCGAGTTCAGGTATTTGGGCTCGCCTTTGTCGAGCACCCGGCCCCCAAAGCCAATGCATTCGCCCTTCACGTTGCGGATCGGGAACATCACCCGGTCGCGGAAGCGGTCGTAGCGTTTGGCTTCGCCCTCGGCGTTTTTCTCGTCCTCGTGTTCGATCACCAAGCCCGATTCGGTGAGCAGGGAGTCGCTGTAGTCCGGGAACACATTGGCCAGGTGGCGCCAGCCTTCGGGCGCATAGCCCAAGCCAAAGGTCTTGGCGATTTGGCCGGTGAGGCCCCGGCGTTTCAAATAGTCCACCGCGCGCGGGCTGTCTTTGAGCGCTTTGGCATAGGCCAGCGCGGCTTTTTCCAGCACGTCGGTCAGGGTGGTTTGCTTCTGCCGCATTTGCGCGGCGCGGGCGCGGTCTTCGGGCGATGTTTGCTCTTCAGGCACCTGCAGCCCGCATTGCGACGCCAGGTCTTTGACGGCCTCGACAAAGCTCGCCCCGGTGTGCTCCATCAAAAAACCGATGGCGTTGCCGTTCACGCCACAGCCAAAGCAGTGGTAGAACTGCTTGGTCGGGCTGACGCTGAAAGAAGGCGACTTCTCCCCGTGAAAGGGGCACAGCCCCATGAAGTTGGCTCCGCCTTTTTTGAGCTGCACGTGTTTGCCCACCACGTCGACGATGTCGACGCGGTTGAGCAGCTCTTGAATGAAAGATTGGGGAATGGCCACCGGCGTATTCTCGCTGTTTGGCAGACCGCCCCAGACAGGAGACACCCATGAGCATCTACGACCAGGACTTGCCCCGCAACGAGGCCAACTTTGCCGCCCTGACGCCCCTGACTTTTATCGAGCGCACGGCGGAGGTCTATCCCGAGCGGCTGGCGGTGGTGCACGGCGACTTGCGACAGACCTGGGCCGAGACCTACCGCCGCTGCCGCCAGCTGGCCAGCGCCTTGCAGCGCATGGGCATTGGCCGCAACGACACGGTGGCGGTGATGCTGCCCAACACCCCACCCATGGTCGAGGCGCATTTTGGGGTCCCCATGGCGGGCGCGGTGCTCAACACCCTTAACACCCGGCTCGACGCCGAGGCCGTGGCTTTTATGCTCGATCACGGCGAGGCCAAGGCGGTGATCGTGGACCCGGAGTTCGCCGGGGTGATGAAGCAAGCCATTGCCTTGCGCCACACGCAGTCGCCGCTGCTGGTGATCGACGCCGAAGACAGCTTGTTTGCCGGCCCCAGCGAGCGCATGGGTTCGACCACCTACGAGGCCTTGCTGGCCAGCGGCGACCCGGCCTTCGTATGGCAGCTGCCAGGTGACGAGTGGGACGCCATTGCGCTGAACTACACCAGCGGCACCACCGGTAACCCGAAGGGCGTGGTCTACCACCACCGGGGCGCGGCCATGAACGCGGTCAGCAACATCCTGGAATGGGACATGCCCAAGCACGCGGTCTATCTGTGGACCCTGCCCATGTTCCACTGCAACGGTTGGTGTTTCCCCTGGACGCTGGCCGCGCGGGCTGGCGTGAACGTGTGTCTGCGTCGGGTCGAGGCACAGGCCATTTTTGATGCCATGCGCCAGCACGGTGTGACGCACTATTGCGGCGCGCCCATCGTGCATAGCTTGTTGGTGAACGCGCCGGCCGAGCTCAAAGCGGGCATCGCGCCGGGCGTGAAGGCCATGGTGGCGGGCGCGGCTCCACCGGCTTCAATGATTGAAGGCATGGAGCAGATGGGCTTTGACCTGACCCATGTGTACGGCCTGACCGAGGTCTATGGCCCGGCCACGGTGTGTGCCAAACACGACGATTGGAACGCGCTTGACATTGGCGAGCGCGCCCGTCTCAACGCCCGCCAAGGCGTGCGCTACCACCTGCAGCGCGACGTGCGGGTGCTCGACCCCCACACCCTGCAGCCCGTGCCACAAGACGGCGAGACCATGGGCGAGATCATGTTCAAGGGCAACATCGCCATGAAGGGCTACCTGAAAAACCCCAAGGCCACACAAGAGGCCTTTGCCGGCGGCTGGTTCCACAGTGGCGATCTGGCGGTGCAGTACCCCGACGGCTATTTCAAGATCAAGGACCGCAGCAAAGACATCATCATCTCCGGCGGTGAAAACATCTCGTCGATTGAGGTGGAAGATGTGCTCTACCGCCACCCGGCGGTGCTCGCTGCGGCCGTGGTGGCCAAACCAGACCCGCGTTGGGGCGAAACGCCTTGTGCGTTCATTGAACTGAAAGCGGGCGCGCAGGTGAGCGCCGAAGAGATCGTGGCGCACTGCAAACAACACCTCGCCGGCTTCAAAGTGCCCCGCGCCGTGGTGTTCGGCGAACTCCCCAAAACCAGCACCGGCAAGATTCAGAAATTTGAGCTGCGCCAGCAAGCCGGCTCAGCCGCTGCGATTGATGTGTGAGTCGGCCACAAAGCGCAGCATCTGACGGATCCTCAAGCTAGGCATCCGGCGCGCGTGCCCCCAGTCCAGCGCTCCCATGGGCCCGGCTTAGCCGGCCCATCGGGAGCGTCCCCCCTCGGGGGGGAAGCGGCGCAGCCGCGCAGGGGGGCCTCACTTCGGCGCCAGCCGAATGGCACCATCCAGCCGGATCACCTCGCCGTTGAGCATGTCGTTCTCAAAGATGTGTTTGGCCAGCTTGGCGTAGTCCTCGGGTGTGCCCAAGCGGCTGGGGAAGGGCACGCCAGCGGCGAGCGCATCCTGCACTTCCTTGGGCATGCCAAACAGCATGGGGGTACCAAAAATGCCGGG
>JBEIEH010000181.1:0-5670 GCA_040383055.1 Burkholderiaceae bacterium | reverse complement strand
GCCGTATTCGGGTCGGGGATCAGCTGCATGTCCGATGCTTCGATGCCCTTCCAGCCGGCGATCGACGAACCGTCGAAGGCGTGGCCAGAGATGAACTTGTCTTCGTCGAAGTGCGACACCGGCACCGTGGTGTGGTGCTGCTTGCCGCGGGTATCGGTGAAACGGAAATCAACGAACTTGACGTCGTTGTCTTTCACCAGTTGCATCACGTCTGCGACGGTCTTGGCCATCAGTAACTCCTGTAGCGGGTGGGTTGGAGAAAAAATCGGTGTTTGAGGCTTTGCAGAATCCGTGCCACCAGAGGCCAGACCGTTGAGCGCCGGGGGCGGATCATAGCCGCCTTGTCTGACAAGACTTTGCGACCGACATCCCGTGCGGCACATGCAGAAGCACCTTCACTTCAAATTGCACCAACATGGTGCAATTACAACATGCGCACCATTTAAGTGCAATTAACGCACTATTTCAGGGCCAAGCTGAACGGCAAACGGGGTCAGCCCGCTCAGCAAGGCTTGGTAGGCGGCCTCTACCGCCTCGCGCGCGCCCTTGACGCCCAACTCGATGTGGCGCCCGTGCACCGGGTGGTCCACGCTGGGCAGGCTGAACACTTTGACCGGGTGCTCGGCCTCCAAGCGTTCCATCAGTGGCGTGAGGCTGGCTTCCATGGCGCCGTACACCACCACCGAGCGCTCCAGCCAATCCAACTTGCGCTGCCAAGCGGCGCAGTGGGTGTCGAGCGCCCACTCGATCATCGGGTGGGCCATGACCGGAAATCCCGGCACAAAAAACACCCGCGCCCCACCCGGCCCCTGGCAATAAAAGCCTGGGATCTTGTTGTAAGGGTTGGGCACGATCTGCGCGCTGGCAGGGAACACTCCCATGTTGAGGCGGTGCACCGTGTCGGGGTGGTCCGGGTCGGCGGTAAAGCCTTTTTCGGCCGCCAGCTGGCGCACCCGCTCCATGATCAGTTCACGCGCCTCGGGGTGCAGCGCCAGCGGCTGGTCCAGCGCCGCAGCGGCGGCTTGGCGGGTGTGGTCGTCGGGCGTGGCACCGATGCCACCACAACAGAACACAACATCCGAGCTGGCGAAGGTGTGGCGCAGGGTGTCGGTCAGGCGCTGTCGGTCGTCGCCCAGCACGGTGCACCACGACAGGCTGAGACCGCGCGCGGCCAGCAGTTCAATCACCTTGGACAGGTGCTTGTCTTGGCGTTTGCCAGACAGAATTTCGTCGCCAATGATGATGAGGCCAAACGCGGGAGCGGTGGGGTTCATGGTGTGGGCGTGTCGAGAGGAAGAACGGGGGCGGGTGGCGCGGCGGCGGGGACCACCGGGCTGGGCACAAGCTGAGAGGGCTGGGTGGCGCGCAGGCGTTCGAGCGCCGCCAGGGCGTAATGCACAAACCAGAGCGACGAAAAGGCCAGCACCAAGGTGTAGAGCCACACCGCCAGCGGAATCAGCAAGGGCGCCAACACCACCCACATGGCGCCAGAGGCCCAAATAAGCGTGGGGGCGGCGCCCAGGTAACCACACAGCACGCCCATGGCCAGCAAAGGCATCCGGTGCTCGCGCAAGATCTGTTGGCGCTCGGCGGCCGTGGCGTGGGCGGCCAGGGCGTCAAAGGTGAACACCCGGTAGGTGAGCCAACCCCAAATCACGGGCGGCAACACCAGCACCAGCGGCGGTATCACCCACAGCGGCATGGACAGCAGCAGGGCCAGCAGGGCCGCGAGCGTGGCACCCAAGGTCCAAGCGGCGCTGCTCCACCAGCCGCTGGCCTCGCGCCGTTGCAGCTGGGCAAATCGGCGAGAGGCCACCAAATTCACCAGGGACGGGGTCATCAGCCACGCGACCACCAGCAAGCAGCCCACCACCACCACAGGTGTCACGAGGGCCAACACCATCACCGGCGCCAGCACCGAACGCACACCCGACAGACCGATCACGGCCAGCCAGTCGCTCAAACGTTCGACCACCGCCAGACTGGACAACCAAGCGTCCATGCCGGCCACCGCCGCATCCCAAAAAACATAGCCCAGTCCCAGCGCCGATAAGGCCATCAGCAACAAGGGCAACAGCGACAACACCACCACCCGGGGGTGCAAGCAATACGCCACCGCCCGCCAAAACGCATCAAACATCGGATTCATGCGCCAAGCATAGCCGCAGCAAAGCCGCCAACACCGATGCAGACCTCGGTTGTGCGACAGACCCCACGGCCTTGTGGGTCTAGCATGGCGCCATGGACACGACACACACCACCATCGACGGTGTGCGCTTGGAAGTGGCGCACATCCCGGGCCCGGTCGATCGGGCGCCCTTGCTGTTTTTGCACGAAGGCCTGGGCAGCGTGGCCATGTGGCCCCAGCGCGGCCGCCATTGGCCCGCCGAGCTGTGCGCTGCCACCGGTCGGGCAGGTGTCTTGTATTCCCGCCGGGGCTACGGCCAGTCCGACCCGATTCCCCAGGTGCGTGGGCCGCACCGCACAGACGCGCCCGCGAGCGCCCTGTGGCCACACGGCCGGCACACCCCGCGTTACATGCACCACGAGGCCGAGGCTGTGTTGCCGCGCCTGCGCTCAGTCCTTGGCTTGCAACAGGTGGTGCTGGTGGGCCATTCGGACGGGGCCACCATCGCCCTGCTGCACGCGGCCAGCCAGCCGTGCGACGCGGTGGTGGTGATGGCGCCGCACCTGTTTGTGGAGCCGATGACGCTGACGGCCATCGAGCAGGCGTGCGATGCCTACTCAGACACCGGTGCGCAGGGCCTGCGCGCCAAGCTGGCGCGTTTTCACGCCGATGTGGACAACGCGTTTTGGCAATGGAACGACATCTGGCTGGACCCGGCCTTTGCCAGCTACGACATTGCTCAAGAATGCGCACGCATCCCCTGTCCGGTGCTGGCGGTACAAGGCGTGCAAGACGCTTACGGCACGCTGGCCCAGCTGGAGCGCCTGCAACGGGCCGCGCCCCAGACACAGACCTTGGCGCTTGACGCCTGCGGCCACAGCCCACACCGCGACCAGCCCGATGCGCTGACCACGGCGATGCGCGATTTTTTACAAACCGTCACCGATTGAGCGGCCAGCTTGACCGAGGCGCCCACACACGGTCGGCACAATGGGACCGTTCTCAGGAGGCCCCCATGACCCAGCACCTCGGTGTACCCGCCCACGATCTGCCCAACGCCCTGCAACACAACCGCATTGGACGGCGCCATGCGCTGTGGCTGCTGGGTGCGGCCGCTGGCGCCAGCACCTTGGGCGCGCTGCAAGGCTGCGCCCAGTCGCCCGTGACCGGCGAACGCATTTTGGTTGGCATGTCCGAAGCGCAGGAGCGCGCGGTCGACACGCAGGTGGCGCCGCACCAGTTTTCACAAGACCTTGGCGCGGTACAAGACGCTGGGCTGAACCGCTATGTCAGTGAGCTGGGCCAGCGCATGCACAAGCTCAGCCACCGCCCCGACATGCCTTACTCGTACCGGGTGCTCAACGCCAATTACGTCAACGCCTACACCTTTCCCGGAGGCGCCATGGGCGTGACACGCGGTATCTTGGCCGACATGAAGGACGAGGCCCAGCTCGCCGCCCTGCTGGGCCACGAACTCGGCCACGTGAACGCCCGGCACGCCGCCCAACGCCAAGGCCAAGCCCTGGTGGCACAGGTGGCGGTGATTGGGGTGAATGTGGCCGCGCAAAACAGCCGCTGGGCCGACCTGGGCGCCATCGGCAGCCAAATCGGCGCCAGCGCCCTGTTGGCCAGCTATTCGCGCGAGCACGAACGCGAGGCAGACGCCCTGGGCCAGGAGTACCTCGTGCGCGCCGGCTACCCGGCCAGTGGCATGACCGATTTGCACCAATTGCTGGTCGACCAAGAAAAAGAAACACCCAGCCTGCTGGCCACCCTGTTTTCGTCGCACCCCATGAGTGGCGAACGCCGCGCCACTGCCGCCCAACAAGCCCAGACCCGCTACGCCAGCAGCGCCGGCCTGCCGCGCCAGCGCGAGCGGCTGATGGACAACACCGTCGGCCTGCGCCGCATCAAGCCCACCATCGACGCCTGCCAGCGCGGCGAAACCGCCTTGTCGCGGCGCAAAACCGATGCCGCCCAGCGCGAATTCGGTGCTGCGCTCAAGCACAGCCCAGACGACTACGCCAGCCATGTGCGCATGGCCCAGTGCCTGCAGGCCATGGGCCGCAGCCGCGAGGCCCAGGCGCACGCCGAGCAGGCGCAGCGCATTTACCCGCAAGAAGCCCAGGCCCACAAACTCGGCGGTGTGCTGGCCCTAAGCCTGCGCGAACCGGCCAAGGCCTACGAAGGCCTGCACCGCTTTGACCAGCTGCTGCCCGGCGACCCGGGGGTCTTGTTCCTCAAGGGAGTGAGCTTGGAAGGCATGGGCCAGCGCGAGCGCGCCGCCCAGCACTACCGCGCGTTTTTGCAAAACACCGCTCAGGGCGACGCCGCCCAATACGCCGTTGGCCGCTTGCGCGGCTGGGGCTATCTGCGCTGATCAACGGGCTCAGGCCTTGCGGCCGACGGCCTGCACCTCGTCGGCGGTCAGCCAGCGCCACTGCCCCTGCGGCAGATCGTTCAAGGTCAGCGCCCCCATGGCGCTGCGGTGCAGCGTCTCCACCCGGTTGCCCACCGCCGCCACCATGCGCTTGACCTGGTGGTATTTGCCCTCGGTCAGGGTCAGGCGCAGGTGCAAGTCGTCCACCCGCTCCGCTCCAGCGGCCTTCACGGGTTTGGGGTCGTCGTCCAGCACCACCCCCTGCAACAGACGGCCGATCTGCTGGTCGTCCAGCGGGTGTTTCACCCCCACTTCGTACACCTTGGGCACATGGTGCTTGGGCGAGGTCAAGCGGTGGATAAAGGCGCCGTCGTCCGACAGCAGCAGCAAACCGGTGGTGTCTTGGTCGAGCCGGCCCACCGCCTGCACGCCGGCGGCCGCGCCACCGCCGCGCTGGCGCAAAGGCGCCGGCAACAGGGTGTAGACGCTGGGGTGTGCGCCAGGCTTGTGCGAGCACTCAAACCCCGGCGGTTTGTGCAAGAGCAAATAGGCCCGCTGGTGGTATGGCCAAGGCTTGCCCTGCACCCACAACACCAAGCCTTCGGGCTCCAGGTCGGCAGTCGGGTCGTCGCAGGGCGGCCCGTCAGGCGTGAGGCTCACCATGCCCTGCTGCACCAAGCCCCAGCACACACGCCGAACACCAAAGCCTTGGGAAAAAAGAATGTCTTGCAATTGCATGGCGGTGAATCTCAACGCTTGCTGTGGCGGGTCAATGCGGGTGTCAGCGCAAGAAGTGGGTGCGGTAATGCACCAGCTCGTCGATAGACTCGTGCACATCGGCCAGCGCGGTGTGGCGCTGCTGCTTTTTGAACTGCGCGTACACCTCAGGCCGCCAGCGCTTGGCCAGTTCTTTGAGGGTGCTCACGTCCAGGCAACGGTAGTGAAAAAACGCCTCCAGCTTGGGCATGTACTTCACCAAAAAACGCCGGTCTTGGCTGATGGTGTTGCCACACATCGGCGATGCGTTGCGCGGCACGTAACGGGCCAAGAACTCCAGGATTTGGGCCTCGGCGTCGGCTTCGCTGGTGGCGCTGGCCTTGACCTTGTCGATCAAGCCGCTTTTGCCGTGGGTGCCTTTGTTCCACGCGTCCATGGCGTTGAG
>JBEIEH010000180.1:0-5675 GCA_040383055.1 Burkholderiaceae bacterium | reverse complement strand
GGTGAGCCAGCTAGACGCTCTCTGAGGTGAAGATCGGGTGCGCGATATTGCCCGCATGCTCTATGGCAAACAAGACTCGGCGGTCTCGCTGGCGCACGCGCGCGAGCTGCTGCACCTCTGAAAGCGCACATGCAACTGGTTCTGATCACCGGCATGTCCGGCTCTGGCAAATCGGTGGCGCTCAACGCCCTCGAAGACAGCGGCTATTACTGCGTGGACAACCTTCCGCCGCAGCTGCTCGACGACTTTGTGCGGCTCGAACTGGGCCACCACACTCCGCGGGTCGCGGTGGCCATGGATGTGCGCAGCGCCAATCACCTGCACACCCTGCCAGACCAGTTGCGTGGCATGGCACAGCGCCACCAAGGCGAAGTCGATTTGCAATGCCTGTTTCTGGAAACCACCACCGACACCCTGGTGCGCCGTTTCTCGGAAACCCGCCGCCGTCATCCACTGTCTCTGCGAGCCAGCGCCAGCGGCGACGAACACCAGGCGCTCGTCGATGCGATCGAGCAAGAGCGCGAACTGCTGGCCAGTCTTCGCGAGCGGGCCCATGTGCTCGACACCAGCCTGCTGCGGGCCGCTCAGCTGCGCAGCGAGGTCAAGGCTTGGTTGTCAACTGAGCAAGCGCGGCTCACCTTGGTGTTCGAATCCTTCGCCTTCAAGCGGGGCATTCCCATGGATGCCGACTATGTGTTTGATGTCCGGATGTTGCCCAATCCACATTACGAGCCGGAGTTGCGGCACCAAACGGGTCGCGACGCGGGCGTGGTGGCGTTTTTGCAAGGCGAAGACTCGGTGCTGCGCATGCTCGACCACATCGACGGTTTTTTGCGCGCTTGGCTGCCCGAAATGCAAGCCGACCACCGCAGTTACGTGACAGTGGCGATTGGCTGCACTGGCGGCCAGCACCGTTCGGTCTATTTGGCTGAACAGCTGACCCGGCGCTTTGGCCAGCAATGGCCGACCCGGGCGCGTCACCGCGAGGCCGAACACTGGGCCAAGGGCACTGGCGGCGCCTAATCCCCCTTGGGCTCAACAGCGCTTAAACGCTCCAAGTAACGGCGCACCGGCGCAGGCAAACCCCGATCCGCCCATTCGGAGATGGTGTGCCACTGGCCCTGCAGGCCTCGCACCTCCGGCGTGTCGGCGTCCACCACCAAGCGCCAAGGGTGCAAGCGCAGCTCGCGGTGGGTGAGCTGGTGCAAGATGGTGTCGTCGGGTTCGGCCTCGAACGATGCGCCATCGCCCGCGTTCCAGCGCTCGCCTTCACACACGGGTGGCGCCCACAGGCTGGCCCAGATGCCCGATGCCGGGCGCTGCACCAGCCAAATGGCACCGTCGCCGCGGCGCTGCAACACCAGCAAGCTCCACACCTCGTGTCGGCGCGCCACTTTGCGCGTCTTGATCGGAAAACGGCTCGGATCACCTTGCACCTGGGCCACACACAAGCCCTGTACCGGACACAACAGACACTGGGGGCGGCTGCGGGTGCACACGGTAGCACCCAAATCCATCAAGCCTTGCGTGTACGCCACCATGTCGTCGCGGCTGGGTGCCACCGGCAACAGCCGCTGCGCCGCATCCCACAGCGTGCGCTGCGGCGCAGGCAGCGACACATCGCCATCAAAGGCGAGCAAACGGGTCAACACGCGCCGCACATTGCCATCCAGAATCGACACCCGTTCGCCGAAACAAAACGCCGCAATCGCTGCGGCTGTCGATGGACCAATGCCAGGCAAGGTGGCAAGGGTCTCGCTGCTGGACGGAAAGGCTCCGCCGTGGCGCTCACACACCGCTTGCGCACAGCGATGCAGGTTGCGCGCGCGGCTGTAATAGCCCAAGCCACTCCAAAGCGAGAGCACATCGTCCAGCGACGCCTGCGCCAACGCCCGCACCGTCGGGAATCGCACCAAAAACCGGTCGTAATACGACAGGACCGTCGACACCTGGGTCTGCTGCAGCATCACCTCTGACAGCCACACACGGTAGGGATCGCTGCCGCCTTGCCAGGGCAAGCCGTGTCGCCCGTGCGTGCGCTGCCAAGCGATCAGGGCGGGCGCAAAACCGAGCTGCTGATGCGCCTCAACCATGCACAAGCTCCTGCTGCGCCACGGTGTCCGCATCGGGCACCGGCACACACTGACGGTACAACTGCAGCAACTCGTCGTTGAGGGCGTCAAGATGGCTGTTCTGCTGACGCAACTCAGCGATCTGTTGCTCCAACTGCGTGGCGGCCTCCTGAACTTTGGTCAAAGCCTCAAAGCGTCGGTTGTAACGATGGCGCACATCTTTGCCTTTGGCTTCCCACGCATCAAGGGTCTGCTTGTGCCATTGCTCAATATCTCCCAGCAAGGTGTCAAACAAAGACTGGAGGCGGCTCATGAGCGTTTGTCCAACCCTCACACCAAAACCATTTTTCAAACGTTGCACAAAGGCGGACCAGCCAAGGTACTGTGCATGGCTGGCCTCGATTTGGCGCAGCTGCTGTCGAAAGGTTTGCAGGTCGGGCACAGGCACCACCCACAAGTCGGCCCCCCGGTCGTCCTCAAAAGCGCCCGCCAGCTCGTGTCCATCCCGTTGCATGGCCTGCAGCGCGGTGTCGGCCATGTCCACATCACCCATGAGCTGATCAAACGCACGGTGATACACCGTCTTCATGTCCAGCCGCACCCCAACATCTGCCAAGGCCGTCATGAGCTCTTGCATCACAGAGCGAAGGCGCACAGGCCCCAACTGACCAAACAAGTCTCGCAATTGCGATTGCTGCCGATCTTTGGCCTGCATCAAACGCGCCATCGACACGTCGAGCTGAGCCTGCTCTTGTCCAGCCCGCCACCGCATTTGCTGCAGCAAGCGGGTGTTTTTGCCATCCAGCGTCTGCAACTCCAACAAATGGTCGATCAAACCGCGTTGATGCAGCTGAACAATCTGCCCGGCCTCTTGAAACAGCGCGGACACCTCCTTGCGCACCTGCGCCAACAGCGCATCGTGACGGATCTGCGCCATGTGGCTCAGCGCACGCCCCAGCTCTGAAAAACCACGGAGGGTCGCTGTCTGGTTCGAAAAAGTGCCCCCTTCACCAGTGGAGGGCGCAGACAGTTGCAACCGAATGGGCTCTACACCCAACATGGCAGACAACGAATCGGCTTTCACCGCAACTCCTTGCGCTGCATCGTCTGAGGCCTTGGTCAACACCACCGCCAGCACCTGTCGATGCGTTTTGGCCGAAGCCGCCACGCACCGCCGCCAATGGGCCACATCCGAGCGGGCGATGCCTGCATCAGCAGCCAACACGAACACCACGGTATCGGCATCGGACAGCAACGCATCGGCGAAGTCGCTTGGCGCACCGTTCTCGTCCATCACCGGCAGATCGCGCACCACCACGCCCTGCTGCAGCAAGCCGTGCTGCACCTGCAGACGAGCGCTGCGCCACCGCGGCACGGGCATGCCCGCGCCCAGCAACAAGGCACCAACCGCCGGAGACGCCAAAGATTGGCCCAACCCCAACACCTGCGCCTCTTCTGCGTGCACGCGACGTGTTTCCGCTACGGCAGCCCACGCGTCGGCCAACGCCCGCTGGAGAGTCGATGAGACAGGCACTTGACGCCACGCCTGCGTTTCTTGGAGCCAACGGTCCAGGGACCACGGCGACTGACGGGTTTCGATCGGCAACAGGCTCAGCACCGGCTGAACGTTGGCGTTGGCCGAGATCTCCAATGAGCACAGGGGCTCTGGCGACGCTTGGTCTGCCAATGGCCCTGGCGCGCCCGACAGCAAGGCATCAACGATCTGCGCCCGCCCAGACGCATGCGGACCGGTCAGCGCAATCACCAGGCGTTGATCGGCCAGCAAACGTTGCAACCCCAACATGCGTTGCTCCACCGCTTCGGTGAGCAAGCCATGCTCGCGCATCAATCGCTCGGACCGGGACAGGCGCTGCGCCATCACACCGCGCCATTGCCCATGGCGCTGAACATCGTGCTCAAAACTCATGTGCGCAAGAATTGAATACAAAAGAATTGCATGTTAGTCGGAACCGACCATTCCGTCTTCAGCGGGCTTGGCACACAGGACAAAAAAAGGTCGACCTCTGTCCTTGGCGGATTTGGCGAATAGGGGTTGCGCAATGGCGACAAGGCTGCCCCTCACGGCCATACACAGCTGCATCCATCTGGAAATAACCGGTCTGCCCGTGGGCGTTGCTGAAATCGCGCAGCGTGCTGCCGCCCATGGCCACCGCTCGCTCCAACACCGTGCGAATGGCACTGTGCAAGCGCAAGACACGCGGCGCCGACAGGCGATCGACGCGGCAGGTGGGACGAATGCCCGCCAAAAACAGCGCTTCAGAGCAATAGATGTTGCCCACCCCCACCACCAGCTCGCCCGCGAGCAAGACCTGTTTGATGGGTGCGCGCTTGCGTTTGAGCGCCTGCACAAACACATGGGCGTCAAACGCATGGGTCAACGGCTCTGGCCCCAAAGTGCCGAGCAACTTGCGCGCTGGGGGCGCATCCAGATCGGCGCTCCACACGACGGCGCCAAAACGGCGCGGGTCGTGCAAGCGCAGTACGCCCTTCGTGGTGACCAGATCCACATGGTCGTGTGGACCGGGATCGGGCAAACCTGGCGCAAACTGCAAGCTGCCCGACATGCCCAAATGCCACAACAAAACGCCGCTCGAGGTGTGCATCAATAGGTATTTGCCGCGCCGACTCACCTCCTGCACCCGGGCGCCCTGCACGTGAGCCGGATCACAGCCCAAGGGCCAACGCAACGGTTTACCCAGTCGCAGATGCAGCACAGTTGCCCCCGCTATGCGGTCGGCAAAACTGCGGCGGGTGACCTCAACCTCGGGCAATTCGGGCATGGTTCTGACGGCAATAGAGGGAGCGCGGTGCGCTGGGCCTTCCATTATCATGAGTCCATGAACACCCCGCTCCTGACCGCTATGCGGCCACGCCCCCACACCCTGCTGCGCTGGTTGGGCACCGCATGTCTGACCATGCACATGGCGCATGTTCCCGCCATGGCCCAGACCTCTCCACAGACGGGGGCACCGGCTCAGCAGACCACCTCGGCCTTGGACGCTCGCTTGTTTTATCAACTGCTGCTGAGCGAGCTGTCCCTGCAACAAGGCGACCCTGGCGCGGCCTACTCGCTGGTGCTGGATGCCGCGCGCCGCACCCGAGACGGGCAACTGTTTCAACGTGCCATCCAAATGTCGCTGCAGGCCCGTGCCGGAGACTCCGCGTTGGCTGCTGCCAAGGCTTGGGTCGACAGCGACGCCAGTTCCGTCGACGCACGCCGCTTTGAACTGCAGATTCTGCTGGCCACCAGCAAAGTGGCCGATACGCCACCTGTGCTCGAAGGGCTGCTCAACCTTTTGCCGCTGAAAGCCCGCACCGAGGCGCTGCATGCGGTGGCGCAGACCTATGCCCGTGTGCCCGACAAAGCGCAGACACTGCGACTGCTGCAGCCGCTGCTCGACAAGCTTGCCCTCAACACCGATCTGCGCAGCGCCGCCATGACCGCTCTGGCGCGGCTGCAATGGGCCGCCGACGCCAAAAGCGCAGCGCTCAACAACAACGAACAAGCCATCGCAGCGGACCCCAGCGACACCCAAGCGGCGCTGTTTGCACTGGAACTGATGGAAAACGGCGAACGAAGCG
>JBEIEH010000179.1:0-5712 GCA_040383055.1 Burkholderiaceae bacterium | reverse complement strand
GTGCAGGCCCAGGTGCTCAACATCATGAAAGACCTGCAGCGCAAGCAGGGCCTGACGTAGCTGTTCATCAGCCACAACCTGGCGGTGGTGCGCCATGTGAGCGACCAGGTGGGTGTGATGTACCTCGGCCGCTTGGTGGAACTCGCCCCCAAACACACCCTGTTCGACAGCCCGCGCCACCCCCTACACCCGCATGCTCTTGGACGCGATTCCGAAAATGCACGACACCGGCAAGGCTCGCACCCCGGTGCAAGGCGAGGTGCCCAATCCGCTGAACCCGCCGAGCGGTTGTGCGTTCAATCCGCGCTGCCCCTTGGCCAACGACCGTTGCCGGCAAGAGCGTCCAGTGCTGAAGACCGTCGGAGGCATTCGGGTGGCCTGTCACGCGGTGGAAGAGGGCCGCGCCTGACGCACATCACATGGCAGCAGCGAAAAAAAACCGGGCCAAGGCCCGGTTTTTTGTTGCGGTCTGAGACGCCCTCAGTGCGTGCGGCGCCAGCGGCGGTACAGCGGCGGCAGCACCAGCATCAGCACCGCAATCGCCATCAAGGTGCCTGAGATCGGGCGGGTGACGAAGGTGCTCCACTCGCCTTGGCTGATGGTGAGGGCCTGGCGCATCGACTGCTCGGCCATGGGCGACAGAATCAAACCCACAATCAGCGGCGCGGCAGGGAAGTCAAAGCGCTTCATCACATAACCGATGAGGCCAAAGACAAACAGCAGACCCACGTTGAAAATCGAATTGCCCGCGCCGTACACCCCCGCCACCGAAATCACGATGATGCCGGCGTACAGCCAAGGCGGCGGAATCTTCAGCAGCTTGACCCACAGGCCCACCAGCGGCAGGTTGAGCACCAACAAAATGACGTTGCCGATGTAGAGGCTGGCGATCAGCGTCCACACCAAGCTGCTTTCAGAGGTGAACAGCTGCGGTCCGGTCTGGATGCCATAGCCTTCAAACGCCGACAGCATGATCGCCGCCGTGGCCGAGGTAGGAATGCCCAGGGTGAGCAGCGGCATCAGCACACCCGCAGCCGAAGCGTTGTTGGCGGCCTCGGGGCCTGCCACGCCTTCGATCGCGCCTTTGCCAAATTCTTCCGGGTGTTTGGAGAGCTTTTTCTCGGTGTAGTAGGACAGCAGGGTCGGCAGCTCGGCGCCGCCCGCCGGCATGGCGCCAATTGGAAAGCCAAACAGCGCTCCCCGGATCCACGCTTTCCACGAGCGGGCCCAGTCTTGCGCGCTTAGCCACAGGCTGCCGCTCATTTTCATGACCTCCCCGCCTTTGGACTCACGCCCTTGCCACGCCAAATACAAGGCCTCACCCACGGCAAACAGGCCCACCGCCGCCACCGTGACCTCAATACCATCGAGCAGCTCGGGGCGACCAAAAGTGAACCGTGGCTGGCCGGTTTGCAGGTCGATGCCAATCATGCCGATCAGCAAACCGCCGCCCAAGCTCACCAAGCCGCGCAGCAGCGAATTGCCCAACACGGCCGATACGGCCACCAGCGACAACACCATCAGCGCGAAGTACTCGGCGGGGCCAAAGGCCAGCGCCGCATCCACCACCAGCGGCGCCACAAAGGTCAGCGCCAGCGTGCCGATGGTGCCGGCCACAAAGCTGCCAATCGCCGCAGTGGCCAAGGCCTGGCCGGCACGACCGCGTCGGGCCATTTTGTTGCCTTCCAGCGCGGTCACCACCGATGCCGACTCACCAGGGGTGTTGAGCAAGATCGAGGTGGTGGAGCCGCCATACGCCGCGCCGTAATAAATGCCGGCGAACATGACGAACATGCTGGTGGCCGGCACGTGGTAGGTCAGTGGCAACAGCAGGGCGATGGTCAGCGCCGGGCCAATGCCCGGCAGCACACCGACCAGCGTGCCCACAAAACAGCCAACAAAACCCCACATCAAGGTGGTGGGTTGCAAGGCGTTGGCGAAGCCACCCATCAGGGCGTGAAAAGCTTCCATGGTGTGTCCGGAAAATCAGAAGCCGAAAGGCGATGCGGGGCCTAAGCCCACGCCCAAGATGCGGGCGAACAAGGTCCAGAAGATGAGCGCAATGGCGCCGCAAATCAGCAGCGACTTGGGGCCGAAGGGCCCATCAAACGCTTTGGCGATGCACATGCCACACAGGGTGGCCGGGATCACAAAACCCAGAGGCCCGACCAGTGCCATGAAGATGGCGCCACCGGCCAACAAGGTCAGCAGGCGGCCGTTGGCCCCGGGAAGGGCGGTGTGCCCTTCTTCGAGGCTGTCGTCCACCTGCCGGCCGCGCCACGCGCTGATGCCATACAGCACCGACACCAGCGCCAGTCCGCCGACGATGACCGCTGGCACCAAAGTGGCGCCCACGGTCATCTGCATCAGCGATTCAGGAATCACCGTCACCTGCCACGCAGCCACGCAGCAAATGGCGATGAGCATCAGCGCGACGCGAAACGGTGTCATGCCAGACCCAGGTCTTTCATCACCGCTTCGGTTTTGGAGATGTCCGAGGCCAGTTCGCGCTGGAAGGGCAGTTCGGTCATGAACACATCGGTCCACTTGCGGGTTTCCAGCTCTTTTTGCCAAGCGTCGGACTTCACCACCGCGGTCATGAAGTTGATCAGGCCTTCGCGTTGGGCGGCGCTGATGCCGGGGGCAGCAAACACACCGCGCCAGTTGGCCATGGTCACGTTCAGGCCCAGTTCGGTCATGGTGGGCACGTTCACGCCCGGGATGCGGCGGTTGCCCGAGGTGGCCAGCGCGATCATCTTGCCGGCCTTGATCTGCTCTTCAAATTCCGAATAGCCAGAGATGCCTGCCACCACCTGGCCGCCCAGAATGGCCGCGTTGGCAGGACCGCCGCCAGCGAACGCCACGTAAGCGGCTTCGCGCGGGTTGCGGCCCAGCGCCTTGATCATCAAGCCGAGGATCAGGTGGTCGGTGCCACCGGCGCTGCCACCGGCCACCGACACCGCCTTGGGGTTGGCCTTGAGGGCGTCGGTCAGCTCTTTCCAAGTTTTGATCTTGCCGTTGGCCGGCACCACCACCACGCCGGCTTCTTCGGTCAGGCGAGCGATCGGGGTCACGTCCTTCATGGTCACCGGGCTCTTGTTGGCAATCGCCGCGCCCACCATCACCGAACCGCCGACCATCAGGCTGTTGCCCTGGCCTTTGCGCTGGTTCACAAAGCGGGGCAGGCCCACCATGCCGCCGGCACCGCCAACGTTTTCAAACTGCATATTGCCCACCAGGCCAGCGGCTTTGGCCGAGCGCTCGATGGCTCGCGCTGTGCCGTCCCAACCACCGCCCGGAGCGGCAGGCACAAACATGTTGATGGTGTCGAACATGGGTTTGCCCTGTGCCCAGGCGGGCAGGGCCATGCCAGCGCCAGCGGCGGCGCTGTACTTGAGGAAATCGCGTTTGGTCAAGGACATGGAGGTCTCCTGTGTCAGAATGAATTGGTGAATCTGCCAACGGCCAACGGGCAGGCGCAACACGCCCTTTCCACTTGGCTGGCAGCATTGTTGGGCAGAGCCAGCGTCCGTGCCTGTCAATCGCCTTTCAAAACCGTTCAGTGAATACCCTAGGTCCTCGCGTCTTGCTGGTGGAAGACACGCCCGAGCTGGCGCTGTGGGTGGGCACAGCCCTGCGTCAGGCGGGTATGGAGGTGGCTTTTGCCGCCGACGGCTGGGCCGCGCAGACCGAGCTGGCGCCGGGCCACGGCTTTGATGCGGTGGTGCTGGATTTGCAGATACCCGGGCCCGAGGGTCTGAGCGTCTTGCAAGGTCTGCGCGAGCGCGGCGACACCGTGCCGGTGCTCATCCTCACCGCCCGCGCCAGCGTGCCCGACCGGGTGCTGGGACTGAACATGGGCGCCGACGACTACCTGCCCAAACCGTTTGAGCTGAGCGAGCTCGAAGCGCGCCTGGCCGCCTTGCTGCGCCGCCCCGGCCGCATGAAGCCCGACACCTGGCGTTTGGGCCCGCTGTCCATGGACGCCCACAGCGGTGAAGTGAGCTGCCACGGGCAGGTGCTGGCTCTGACCCCACGCGAAACCGCCGCCTTGCGGGTGCTGCTGGCGGCGGCCCAAAAAACCGTCAGCAAAGACGCCTTGCACGCAGCCGTGTTCGCCGACGAACACACCGGGCTGGATGCGGTGGAGGTGCTGATCCACCGCCTGCGCAAAAAGCTCGAAAACCCCACCCAGCCGGGTGTGGTGATCGCCACTTTCCGCGGCTTGGGCTACATGCTCACGCTGGCCAAGCCGGCATGAGCGCAGCGCCGAGCCACCTCAAGCCAGCGCGCACCGCAGCCTGCACGGCAAAGGTGACCTCGTGAACACCCCACGTCCAGCCGCATCGCTGCGGCGCCGCTTGCTGGCGTGGCTGTTGCTGCCGCTGGTGCTCTTGATCGGGATCAACGCTTGGTGGAGCTACGGCCGTGCGGTGCAGGTGGCCAACGACGCGTACGACCGGTCCTTGTACCTGGCGGCCCGCACCTTGGCCGAAGAGCTGCAGTGGTCCGATGGGCGGCTCAAGCTGGATGTGCTGCGCGGGGCCGGTTATCTGTTTGAAAACCACACCGGTTCGCGCTTGTTCTACCGGATCGACACCCCCCAAGGGCAGTGGCTGGCAGGCAACCCAGCGGTACCGCGTCTGCCCGACGACGACCAGGTGAGCGTGCATTTTTTTGCCTTGGTGGAGTTTGGCGACGCCGACTTCCGCAGCGAAGCGGTGCGCTTGGCACAGCTCACCCACGTGATGGAGGGTGAGACCGGGCCACACCCCTTGTTGGTGATCACCGTGGTGGAAACCCGCGAGGCGCGCGACCAGCTGATCGCCCAAGTGCTGCGCGAAACCCTGTTGGGCCAAGCCCTGCTGCTGCTGGCGGTGGCCGTGCTGGTGGTGGCGGGCGTGCAGCGCGGCATTCGGCCGCTGGAAGCCTTTCGCCGGCGGCTTGCCCAGCGCGAAGACGACGATTTTTCCGCCATCGACCCGCCCGGCGTGCCACGCGAGCTGCGGCCGCTCATCGAAACCCTCAACGGTTATGTGGCGCGTTTGGGCCGACTGATCGACATCCGAAAACGCTTTTTGGACAACGCAGCCCATCAGTTGCGCACACCGCTCACCATTTTAAAAACCCAGCTCACCCTAGCTGAGCGCAGCGCCAGTGACACCGAACGGCGCGAGCTGGTAAACGCCGCCGCCCGCACCACAGACGGCGCGGTGCAATTGACCGAGCGCCTGCTGGCCATGACCCGGGCCGAACACGCCAGCGAAATGCACAGCCGCGACACAGTGGATCTGGTGGCGCTGGCGCGCCAAGTGACGCAAGAACGCTTGTTGGACGCCCACCAGCGCGGCGACGACTTGGGCTTTGAGGCGCAACTGGACCGCTGGGAGGTGCAGGGCCTGGCGCTGATGTTGCACGAGGTGCTGGCCAATTTGATCGACAACGCCTTGCTGCACGGTGGGCCGGGCGTGCGCGTCACCGTGCGGGTGGGGGCGGGGTGGGTGGAGGTGGAAGACAACGGCCCGGGCATCGCGCCCGAGCACCAAGCGCATGTGTTTGAGCGCTTCTACAGCGCGCCTGCTGCGCCCACCCAACACCGGGGCAGTGGCTTGGGGCTGGCCATCGTGCGTGAAATTGCGTTACAGCATGGCGCGGTGATGGCGTTGCACAGCCCGGTGGCCGACGGGCGTGGCACTCGCATGCGGCTGAGCT
>JBEIEH010000178.1:0-5726 GCA_040383055.1 Burkholderiaceae bacterium | reverse complement strand
TTGCCCGCCCCGTTGGGACCCACAATCGCCAGTCGATCGCCCGGGCCGAGTGACAAGCCGACGTGGCGGACCAGCGCTTTGCCGCTGGGCAGGCGGTACCCCAACCCTTCCAGTCGCAGCAAGCCAAGCGGTTCGGTCATGGCGCACTCCTGCATATCGCTCACACCGTCACAGCTTCGGCTTCCCATTGCGGGAACGGATCGGGCAGTTCGGCCCAGCCCTTGATGCCCTTGCGGGTCTCGGTGTACGTCAGATGCATGGCCTTCCAGGCCTGCTCAATGGCAGCACGGTCGAGGTTTCGACCGATGAACACCACCTCGTTGAGGCGATCTCCCCAGGGCTCTGTCCAGCGGTTCTCGATGGCTTGACGCTCTGGCGAGCCTTTGGATGGCCAACGCTCTCGCGGCGCACTGGCCCACCAGCGGCCCACGGGTTCGTGGGTGGCGGTGTTGCCAGCGCGGGAATAGCTCACCACCCATTGCGGGCGGCTGGCCAGCCACACGTAACCCTTGGCGCGGATCAGACCCGGCAGGGGCAGGTCCATGAAAATGGAAAAACGCCAAGGATGCAGAGGCTCGGTGCTGCGCAGCACGAAGCTGTCAATGCCGTAGGCCTCGGTCTCTGGCGTGTGGTGTCCTTCAAGTTCGCGCGCCCAGCCGGGCATGGCGCTGGCGCGTTCAATATCGAAGAGGCCTGTGCCCAGTACCTTGTTGAGTGGCACATGGCCGTGGTCGGCGTACACGATCTCGGCGACCGGGTTCAGCGCTTTCACGACAGCGGTGACTTCGTCGCGTCGGGCGGCGTCCACCTTGTCGATTTTGTTGATGACCACCACGTCGGCAAATTCGATCTGCTCGGTCAGCAGCGCAGCCAAACTGCGGTTGTCGTCTGGGCCAGCGGTTTCGCCCCGTTGTTCGAGCAAGTCGGTGCTGCTGAAGTCGGCCAGCAGGTTGTGGGCGTCCACCACGGTGACCATGGTGTCGATGCGGGCCACATCGTTGAGCGAGTCACCGTTCTCGTCTTCAAAGTCGAAGGTGGCGGCCACCGGCATGGGCTCGCCAATGCCGGTGGACTCGATCAGCAAATGGTCGAAACGGCCTTCGACCGCGAGTTTGCGCACTTCGAGCAGCAGGTCTTCGCGCAGCGTGCAGCAAATGCAGCCGTTGCTCATTTCGACCATCTTCTCTTCGGTACGAGAGATCGCCGCGCCAGCGTTTTCGGCGCTGCGCTCGACCAGCGAGGCGTCGATGTTGACCTCGCTCATGTCGTTGACGATGACCGCCACGCGCAGGCCTTCGCGGTTGGCCAGCACGTGGTTGAGCAGGGTGGTTTTGCCGGCGCCCAGAAAGCCCGAGAGCACGGTCACGGGCAAGCGGGTGTCGGCTTTTTGGGGTGTGGTGAATCCCATGGTGTTCTCCTCACTGGCCCTTGACGGCCTGCGTCAGTGCGGTGGTGTTGGCGCGCATCATGGCCGTGTAGGTGGCTGCGGGGCCCTTGCTGTCAGTCAGCGCGTCGGAGAACAGCTCGCCCGCCGGTTTGACGCCGGTCTCACGACCAATCTGTGCAATCAGGCGCGGGTCGGATATGTTTTCGATGAACAGCGCTTTGATGTTTTCCTGTTTGATTTGGCGCACCAGTTGGGCCACGCCTTTGGCCGAAGGCTCGCTCTCGGTGCTCACGCCCTGCGGGGCCAGAAAGGTCACGCCGTATTCCTTGGCGTAGTAGCCAAACGCGTCGTGCGATGTGATCACCTTGCGCTGTGCCGCCGGGATGACCGCCCACTGGGCGCGGATGGTGGTGTCCAAGGCCTTGAGTTCGGCCAGGTAGGCCGTTGCATTGCGTTGGTAACTGTCACACCCAGCGGCATCGGCAGCGCACAGGCCCTTGGCGATGTTGCCGACAAAGGCCATGGCCTTGGGCACGCTTTGCCAGGCGTGCGGGTCGATGTCGCCGTGGTGATGCCCATGGCCCTTTTTGCCGTGGTCTTTGTGGTTTGTCTGGGTGTGTTTCTGTCCCGTGGCTTCGATGGGCTTGATGCCTTCGCTGACTACCACGTGCCGACCTTTGTAGTTGGCGGTGTTGAGCAGGCGACTCATCCAGCCTTCAAATCCCAAGCCGTTGGAAAACACGATCTGCGCCTGGCCGATCAGCCGCGCCTGAGAGGGTTTGGGCTGAAACACATGGGCGTCGCCACCGGGCCCGACCAGCACCTCGACTGCCACGCGTTCGCCGCCGACTTGTTGCACCAGGTCGCCCAGGATGCTGAAGCTGGCCACCACCTGGATGGGGGTTGTGGGCTGCGCTTGCAGCGCGGGGCTGAGCAGAGCGATGGTCAGCCCGATGGAAGCGGGAAGGCCAGTTTGGCGGAGAAGGGTAGACATGGGTTGTCCTTGGGGTTTCAAGCTTGCAGATGGGAAGAGCCGGTGCGCTGGTGGCGCAGCGCACCGTGGGGCGCGGCGAACAGGGAAAACAGGTAGGCCGCCCCCAGGCTGAGCACGATCATTGGGCTGGTGGGCAGGTCCACGTGGTAGGAGAGCAGCAGCCCGCACAGACTGGCGCTCAGCGCCAGCGTGGTGGCCAGTACGAGCAAGGGGCCGAGGCGGCGCACCCAGAAGCGCGCGGTGGCCGCTGGCAGCACCATGATGCCCACCGCCATGAGCGTGCCCAGCGCGTGAAAGCCGGCCACGAGGTTGATCACCAGCAGGCCGAGAAAGCCGTAGCGCGCGAGCGGGCCCCAGCGGCTGACCTGACGCAGAAAACCCGGGTCAAGGCACTCCATCACCAGCGGCCGGTAAAGCAGGGCGAGTGAGATCAGCGTGACCAGACTGATGCCACCGAGCAAGACCAGCGCCGCGTCGTCCAGTGCCAGCACGGTGCCGAACAACACGTGCAGCAGGTCCACGCTGCTGCCGCGCACCGAGACGATCAGCACGCCCAGCGCCAGCGAGAGCAGGTAGAAGGCCGCCAGGCTGGTGTCTTCGCGCAGTACGGTATTGCGCGACACCAGCCCCGATCCCACGGCCACCGCCAGACCGGCGATCACGCCGCCGATGGTCATGGCGGTGAGCGACAAGCCCGCCACCAGGTAGCCGATCGCCGCGCCGGGCAGGATGGCGTGGGCCATGGCGTCGCCGGTCAGGCTCATGCGGCGCAGCATCAGGAACACGCCGACCGGGGCGGCACTGAGCGAGAGCGCCACGCAGCCCAGTAGCGCGCTGCGCATGAAGCCGAATTCGAGCAGCGGGCTGAGCAGTGGGTTGGCCAGCAAGCCGCCCATCAAGGGCGACGTGGCAAGGTCGTTCATGGCAGCGCCTTGGCGGGGTGCCCGTGACCCTGCGCTCGGACGTGCGGGTGGGTGTGATTGTGGTGTGCGGGGTGCCGAACCTCGACCTGGCGCTGCAGTGGTGCGCCGCACAGTGGTGCGTTGTCGTCAAACGGTTCTTGCATGTGTTGGGCCTGCGCCCAGTTCTTTGTGGTCAGCACCGCGGCCGTGGCGCCGTAGGCCACCAACTCGCGCGCCAGCAGCAAGGTGATCGGAAAGTGTGCGCGCACCTGCGCTAGGTCGTGCAGCACCACGATCACCGTCTTGCCCTGTTGCTGCCAGCGGTGCAGCAACGCGAGCAGGTCCGCGCTGGTGCGGTTGTCCACGGCGGCGAACGGTTCGTCGAGCAGTACCACCGGCGCGTCCTGCAGGATCAACCGGGCGAACAGCGCGCGCTGCAACTGACCGCCCGAGAGCGTGTCCAGCCCGCGCGACCCAAAGCCCGTGAGGCCGACGGCGGCCAGCGCCGTCTCGCAGCTCTGGCGGTGCGCGGCCCGCAAGCGCCCCAGCGCGCCCAACTGACGCCATAGGCCCGTGGTCACCAAGCCACGCACATCGATGGGAAAGCGGGTGTCGAGCTCGCTGTGTTGTGGCAGCCACGCGATGCTTTCAGGCGCCAGACCTTCGATGTGTCCCGTCAGCGGCGCAAGCACGCCCGCCATGGCCTTGACCAACGTGCTTTTGCCGGCACCATTGGGGCCGACCACCGCCACCAGGGAGCCGGGCGCCATGCTCAGGTTCAGGTGGTGCACTGCAGGATGCCGGTCGTATCCCAAAGTGAGGTCACGAAGCACAATGCCTTGAGGACAGTCGCGTTGACACACGGCCATGTATCGTCTAGATTGATGCAACTCAGTTGCGATAAGGTATGTTAACGCAACTGAGTTGCAAAAAAATAGCTCTCTCATCATGTCCACCACAAAAGACTCCGCCGCTTTCCCGCCCGAGATTCAAAGCCGCCTTGAGGCGGGCGGGCTGCGTCGCACCTTGCTGACCCGAGCGGTGGTGGGTGTTTTTTTGGATCCTGCGCGTGTCGACCTGAGTCACCCACAGGTCTTGGCGATGCTGACAAACCGCGGGCTGGCGGTGGACCGGGTCACGCTCTACCGGCTGCTTGACCGGTTGGCCGCATGTGGTGTGTTGCTGCGGCGATCAGACTTGCAGACCCGGATTTGGCGCTACCGCCTTGCGCCTTTGGAGGTCGAGGCCGCAGAGCCACTCTTCGAATGCGAAGGGTGTCACCGTCAATATCCTCTGGTGGATCAGGTCGGCGGTCGGGGGGAAGCCTGGGCGGGTTTGTTCAGTGAGCTGACTCGATCCGGGCACCGGCATCTGTCGATTCACGGGACCTGTCCCTCCTGCGCCGATGACTCGGCTGCGCCGAGTTCGCCCCAGAAGGGTGTGAGCGGATGATCCGAACCCAGGGACTGGCTTACCAATTTGCCGGCGCGGCAGCGCCCCTGCGCTTTCCGGACGTTGACTTGCCACAGGGCGGCACGCTGCTGGTGCGTGGGCCGTCGGGCTGCGGCAAATCGACTTGGCTGGGCCTGGTGTCTGGCCTGCTGAGCCCGACCGCTGGGCGGGTGAGCGTGGCCAACACCGTGCTTAATGGCCTGAGTGGTGCCGAGCGCGACCGCTGGCGCGCGCGCCGGGTGGGCGTGCTGCCGCAGCGCCTGCACCTGAGCGAATCGCTGTCGGTGCGCGACAACCTGGCGCTGGTGTATTTCGCCGCCGGCCTGCCGGTGGACCAGCGCGCCATCGACGAACGGCTGCAGGCTTTGGGGGTGGATGGCTTGGCCGGGCGGCGGCCTGCGCAGCTCTCGGGCGGGCAGGCGCAGCGGGTGGCGCTGGCGCGGGCTTTGCTGTTGCGCCCGCCGGTGCTGCTGGCCGACGAGCCCACCGCCAGCCTGGACGACGAAGCTTGCGCCGCTGCCCTGGCCCTGTTGCGCGACCACGCCCAAGTGGCCGGCGCCACCCTGGTGGTGGCCACCCACGACAGCCGAGCGGTGTTGGCGCTGGCGGGCGCGGCCGAGTTGCGTTTGAGCGGCCAGCAAGAGGCGGTGGCATGAGCGTCTGGCGTCTGGCGTGGACCTATTTGTGGGCGCGGCCGCTGAGTGCGGCGCTCAACATCGTCTTGTTGACCCTGGGGCTGACCGTGGTGGGCGCGGTGCTGCAGGCTCAGGCCCAGGTGGAGCGGGCCCTGCAGCGCGACCTCGCTGGCATCGACCTGGTGGTGGGCGCCAAGGGCAGCCCCATGCAGTTGATTCTGGCGGGCGTCTACCACCTCGATGTGCCGCCTGGCAACATCCCGCTGGCCGAGGTGGAGCGGCTGCAGCTGCACCCGCTGGTGGAGCGTTTGATTCCGCTGAGACTGGGCGACAACATAGAGGGTTTTCGCTTGGTT
>JBEIEH010000177.1:0-5772 GCA_040383055.1 Burkholderiaceae bacterium | reverse complement strand
TGAGGTCCGGCGTGTCGGCCGGGCCGTGCGGGTCAACCCCGATAGCCACCGAGATGTCGTGGATTTCAGTGTTCGCAAACAGGCGGTCGCGCTCCACCTCCCAGGTGTTGAGCACCTTGCCGCGCAGCGGCAGCACCGCTTGGCATTCCTTGTCGCGGCCCATTTTGGCGCTGCCACCGGCCGAGTCGCCCTCGACCAAAAACAGCTCGTTGTGGGCGATGTCTTTGCTCTCGCAATCGGTGAGCTTGCAGGGCAGCACCGCCACGCCAGAGCCCTTGCGCTTTTCCACCTTCTGACCGGCTTTTTGCCGGCTTTGCGCCGCCTTGATGGCCAGCTCGGCCAGTTTTTTGCCGTAGTCCACGTGCTGGTTGAGCCACAACTCCAGCGCCGGGCGCACATAGTTGCTCACCAGCCGCACCGCGTCGCGCGAGTTCAGGCGCTCTTTCACCTGGCCCTGGAACTGCGGGTCCAGCACCTTGGCAGACAACACATAACTGGCGCGGGCGAACACGTCTTCGGGCAGCAGCTTCACGCCTTTGGGCAGCAGGGCGTGCAGCTCAATAAAGCTCTTGACCGCTTGGAACAGGCCATCGCGCAGGCCGCTGTCGTGGGTGCCGCCAGCGCTGGTGGGAATCAAGTTCACATAGCTCTCACGCACCGGCGCGCCGTCTTCGGTGAACGCCACCGCCCAGGCCGCGCCCTCGCCTTCGGCAAAGCTGTCGTCCTTGGCGTCGGCGTAGCCCTCGCCTTCAAACAGCGGAATCACCGGGTCGGTGGTGAGCGTCTGGCTCAGGTAGTCGCGCAGGCCGCCTTTGTATTGCCAAGTCTGGGTGTCCTTGGTTTTTTCGTTGACAAGCGTCACCAACACACCAGGCATCAGCACCGCTTTGCTGCGCAGCAGATGGGTCAGCTCGCCCAAGGGCAACGCGGCCGAATCAAAGTACTTGGCGTCGGGCCAGGCGCGCACGGTGGTGCCTTGTTTGCGGTCGCCCTCGCCTTTGGCGGCCACCACCAGCGGCTCGATCACATCGCCCGAGCCAAAAGCCAGCTTGGCCACCTGGCCGTCGCGGAAGCAGGTGACTTCCAGCCGGGTGGACAGTGCGTTGGTCACGCTCACGCCCACACCGTGCAAACCGCCCGAGAAGCTGTAGGCGCCGCCCTTGCCTTTGTCAAACTTGCCACCCGCGTGCAGCCGGGTGAACACCAGCTCCACCACCGGGGCTTTTTCTTCGGGGTGCAGGCCAAAGGGGATGCCGCGGCCATCGTCCTCCACACTCACCGAACCGTCGGTGTGCAGGGTCACCTTGATCTTTTTGCCAAAGCCCGCCAGCGCCTCGTCGGCCGCGTTGTCCAGCACCTCTTGGATGATGTGCAGCGGGTTGTCGGTGCGGGTGTACATGCCCGGGCGCTGCTTGACGGGCTCCAAGCCCTTGAGCACGCGAATGGAACCTTCGGAATAAGCGGGGGTTTGTTGGCTTGCCATGGCGGCGGATTGTAGCGATCCCGACCTGTAACACTGTATGCCTATACAGAAATGCCGCGACCTCAGCGCTTGGCGACAGCGCATGCCGTGCACATTCGCTACAGTTGCGCCCCATGCACACCCCCTCCCCCTCTGTCGCGCCGCGCCTATCGCTGGCCCAGGTGCTGATTTGCGGCGCCGCCGTCGTAACCTTGTCCATGGGCATTCGCCACGGCTTTGGCCTGTGGCTGCAGCCCATCACCCAGGCCCAAGGCTGGAGCCGCGAAACCTTTTCGTTTGCGCTGGCGATCCAAAACCTGTCTTGGGGCCTGTTTGGCATCTTCGCCGGCATGGCGGCCGACCGCTTTGGCGCCTTTAAGGTGCTGCTGGTGGGCGCGGTGCTCTACGCCTTGGGCCTGACCGGCATGGCTTTGTCCGACACCCGACTGATGTTTGCGCTGACCACCGGCGTGCTGATCGGCGCGGCCCAGGCAGGCACCACCTACGCCGTCATTTACGGTGTCATTGGCCGGCAAATCCCGGCCGAGCGCCGGTCGTGGGCCATGGGCGTGGCGGCGGCGGCCGGCTCGTTTGGCCAGTTTTTGATGGTGCCGGTGGAAGGCCAGCTGATCGCCCAGCTGGGTTGGCAAACCGCGCTGCTGGTGCTGGGCGCGGCGGCCTTGCTGATCGTGCCGCTGGCGCTGGGCCTGCGCGAACCCGGCTTTGCAGGTGGTGTGGCGCCCAAGCGCGAGCAGACCATCTCCCAGGCGCTGCGAGAAGCGTTTCAATACCGCAGCTTCCAGCTGCTGATGGCGGGCTATTTTGTGTGCGGCTTTCAGGTGGTGTTCATTGGTGTGCACATGCCCAGCTACCTCAAGGACCACGGCCTGTCGCCCGAGGTGGCCAGCTACGCGCTGGCGCTCATTGGCCTGTTCAACGTGATCGGCACCTACGCCGCCGGGGCTCTGGGCCAGCGCCTGCCCAAGCGACACATCCTAGCCTTCATCTATTTCGCGCGCTCGGTGGCCATCACCATTTTTCTGCTGGCGCCGCTCACCCCACTGAGCGTGTACATCTTTGCCGCCGTCATGGGGGTGCTGTGGCTGTCCACCGTGCCGCCCACCAACGCCACCGTGGCGCAGATTTTTGGTGTGGCGCACCTGTCCATGCTGGGCGGTTTTGTGTTCTTCAGCCACCAGATCGGCAGCTTCATGGGCGTGTGGCTGGGCGGCTTGCTGTACGACCAAACCGGCAGCTACACCATCGTCTGGCTGATTTCGATTGCACTGGGGGTGTTCGCCGCATTGGTGAACTTGCCGGTGCGCGAAGCCCCGATCACCCGCGGCCCTGCCGCCACGGCGGCCGCATGAGCCCGCTGGCCAAACGCAGCATCGCCTGGGCCGCCGCGGCCGGGGCGCTGGCGCTCACTTGGCTGCTCTACACCGACCCGCATTTCATGGTCGGGCTGGCCGACCAGCTGTGGGCCTGTTTCTGACACACCCCTCCATGCACGGAACCGAATCCCCTTCCCCCTGGGTGCAGCGCTGGGCGCACCTGATCGCCCCCGGCGGCAGCGTGCTGGATGTGGCCTGCGGCCACGGCAGGCACGTGCGCTACCTGGCCAGCCTGGGCCACCCCGTCACCGGCGTGGACCGCTCGGCCGATGCTTTGGCCAGCCTGCAAGGCGTGGGCACCACCGTGCTGGCCGACATCGAGAACGGCCCATGGCCGCTGCCCGGCAAGCGCTTTCACGCGGTGGTGGTCACCAACTACCTGTGGCGCGCGCTCATGCCCACGCTGCTCGACAGCCTGGCCGAAGGTGGCGTGCTGATCTATGAAACCTTTGCCGCCGGCAACGAAACCGTGGGCAAACCCTCGCGCCCCGACTTTCTGCTGCAGCCCGGCGAGCTGTTGCGCCATTGCGCGGGGCTGCGGGTGGTGGCGTATGAGGATGGATTCTTGAGCGCGCCAGACCGGTTTGTGCAGCGGGTGGTGGCGGTGCGGGAAAGCGCGACGCGTGAGGCACCCGCCAGACACCTGCTGCAACGCTGAACCCGATCGCTCACGGTCTGGCACAGGGCGCGAGACGCCCTCAAGCCATCACTTCCCCACCAGCTGATTGAGCTTGTCCGCCTCAAAATGCTCTTCGCGGGCGGCGTCGGCGGGCACGCAGTTGCCTTTCTGCGCGCACGACAGTTTTTCAATCGCCTGCCACAAGAGCGCACTTTGGTGCTCCTGGCTGCCGGTTGTGTCGATCAGGCCACGCATGGCCTGGTTGAGCGGGTCGTCGTCCTGGGTGATGCCGTAGGCGCTGAACTTGCTCTTGTCTTCGGTCACGTCGGCGCTGGCGCCGTCTTTGCTGGGGATGATGCGCGCCGGAATGCCCACCGCCGTGGCGCCGGCCGGCACCGGCTTGATCACCACCGCGTTGCTGCCGATCTTGGCGCCGTCGCCCACCTCAAAGCCGCCCAGCACCTTGGCGCCAGCGCTCACCACCACGTTTTTGCCCAGCGTGGGGTGGCGCTTGCTGCCTTTGTAGAGCGAGGTGCCGCCCAGCGTAACACCCTGGTAAATCGTGCAGCCGTCGCCGATTTCGGCGGTTTCACCCACCACCGTGCCCATGGCGTGATCAAAAAACACCCGGTCGCCAATGCGCGCACCGGGGTGAATCTCGATGCCGGTGAACCAGCGGTTGAAGTGCGAAATAAAGCGCCCCAGCCATTTGAAACCGTGCGTCCAGCACCAGTGAGCAGGGCGGTGCAGCCACACCGCGTGCAAACCGGGGTAACAGGTGACGACCTCCCAGGTGGTGCGCGCAGCGGGATCGCGCTCGAGGATGCACTGGATGTCGGTTCGGATTCGGGCAAACATGGGAGGAGTCTAGCGCTTGGCTTTTTCTGCTGTGCTCAGCATGGCCTTGGCCACGCCGCGCAAGATGTGCACCTCTTCCGGGCTCAGGCGGGCGCGGTTAAACAGTTGGTTGAGCCGGGGCATGAGTTTTTTGGGCGCGGCGGGGTCGAGAAAGTCCACCGCCACCAAGGCCTGCTCCAAGTGGCCCAAGAGGCCGGCCACGGCGGCGGCATCCGCCTCACGCGGCTCTGCGGGGCTGGCCTGGCCAGCATCGCCCTCGGCACCAAACCCGCCCAGCGCCTGGCGCCATTCGTAGGCGATCAGCTGCACCGCTGCGGCCAGGTTGAGCGAGCCGAACTGCGGATGGGTGGGAATGGACAAGCACACATGGCTGCGGTAGACGTCTTCGTTTTTCATGCCAAAGCGCTCGGAGCCAAACAAAAACGCCACGCCGTACGGTCGCTGCTCGGGCGGCACTGGGGCGCTGGCCGAACCCAGCAAATACTCAAAATGCGCGCGTGGTGCGCGGGTGGGTGGGCCAAAGTCCCGCGGCGTCATGGCGGTGGCGCAGAGGTGGCTCACGCCCTCCAAGGCCTCGTCCAGCGTGTCGACAATGCGCGCCTTGTCCAGCACGTCGTTGGCACCGCTGGCGCGCTGAATGGTTTCTTCGCGACGCAACACATTGGGCCAGCGCGGCGCCACCAACACCAACTCGTCAAAGCCCATGACTTTGAGCGCGCGGGCGGCGGCGCCCACATTGCCGGCGTGGCTGGTTTCGATCAATACAAACTTGGTGCGCATGTGGAAAGAGCCCCCCGGCGCCGCTTCGCGTCACCCCCCTCGGGGGGCCAGACCAACGGACCGGCTAAGCCGGATCCGTGGTGTGCTGGCACAAAGCACTAGGCGCTGGAGGCGTTGGCCGTTAAAATGCTCGATTGTCGCCGCCCCGCATCGCCGGGGCGTTGCGTTTTTGATGCTCTTGCCCTGTCTTCGGCCGCCGCAGGTGGCCCGCGCCAAGGAACACAATTTATGTCGTCCAATCTTCATCCCATGCTCAACGTGGCCATCAAGGCCGCACGCGTCGCCGGTTCCATCATCAACCGGGCAGCGCTTGATGTGGAGGCCGTTCGGGTCACCACCAAACAAACCAACGACTTCGTCACCGAAGTCGACCACGCGGCCGAGGCGGCCATCATCGAGACCCTGCTCACCGCCTACCCCGACCATGGCATTTGGGCTGAAGAATCCGGTCGCCGCGACGGCAAAGGCCGCGACAAGGATCACATCTGGATCATCGATCCACTGGACGGCACCACCAACTTCATTCACGGCTTCCCGGTCTATTGCGTGAGCATTGCGCTCATGGTCAAAGGCCGTATCGAACAAGCCGTGATTTACGATCCCACCCGCAACGACCTGTTCTGCGCCACGCGCGGACGCGGTGCCTACCTCAACGACCG
>JBEIEH010000176.1:0-5800 GCA_040383055.1 Burkholderiaceae bacterium | reverse complement strand
GTTTGCGCGACATGATTGCCAACCGCCCTGACTGGTGCATCTCTCGGCAGCGCAGCTGGGGCGTTCCTGTGCCCTTCTTTCTGCACAAAGATTCGGGTGAATTGCACCCCCGCACCATGGAAATATTGGACCAAGCGGCCGACATCGTTGAAAAAGGCGGCATCGAGGCATGGAGCCGCGTGACGGTGGAAGACATCCTCAACCAACCCGGCGACGACGCGGCCAGCTACACCAAGAGCACCGACATCTTGGAGGTCTGGTTCGACTCCGGCTCGACCTTCTGGCATGTGCTGCGTGGCAGCCACGCCAAGGCCTACCCCAATGGCGCGAGCCACGCAGAGGGCCCAGAGGCCGATCTGTACCTCGAAGGCCACGACCAGCACCGCGGCTGGTTCCACAGCTCGCTGCTGCTCGGTTGTGCGCTGTTCGACCGCGCGCCCTACAAAGGCCTGCTGACCCACGGTTTTGCCACCGACGGCCAAGGCCGCAAGATGAGCAAAAGCTTGGGCAATGTGGTGGTACCGCAAGAAATCACCGACAAGATGGGCGCCGAAATTGTGCGCTTGTGGGTGGCCAGCACCGACTATTCGGGCGACCTCAACATCGACGACAAGATCCTGGCCCGCGTGGTCGACGCTTACCGCCGCATCCGCAACACGCTGCGCTTTTTGCTGGCCAACATCAGCGACTTCAACCCCGCCACCGACGCGGTGCCGGCCGAGCAGTTGCTGGAAATCGACCGCTGGGCGCTGTCGCGCTCGGCTGAGCTGCAGGCCGACATCTTGGCGCACTACGAACGCTACGAATTCCACCCGGTGGTGAGCAAGCTGCAGGTGTATTGCTCGGAAGACCTGGGCGCCTTCTATTTGGACGTGCTCAAGGACCGGCTCTACACCACCGCGCCCAAGAGCTTGGCGCGCCGCAGCGCCCAAACCGCACTGCACCAGATCACCCACGCCATGCTGCGCTGGATGGCGCCGTTCCTGAGCTTCACCGCCGAAGAAGCTTGGCCAGTGCTGGCGGGCGACGCCAACCAGGGCTCGATCTTTTTTGAGACCTACAGCAATATGGGCACACCCGACAGCGCGCTGCTGGCCAAGTGGGCGCGCATCCGCGCGATCCGCGACGCGGCCAACAAAGCCATCGAAGACCTGCGCGCCGCTGGCCAGGTAGGCGCCTCGCTGCAGGCCACGCTCACCATCACCGCCAACGCCGACGATGCGGCGCTGCTGCGTGCGATGGGCCAAGATTTGAAGTTCGTCACCATCACCTCGGCCGTGACCGTGGTGGACGGCGCTGAACTGGCTGTGACCGTGACCCCCAGCACCGCGACCAAGTGCGAGCGCTGCTGGCACTACGCCGACGACGTGGGCCAACACGCCGCGCATCCCACGCTGTGTGGCCGCTGTGTGGGCAACCTCGCCGAAGCGGCGGGCCAAGGCGCGGGCGACACCCGTACCATCGCCTGAAAGCCCGCCATGGCCAAAAAATCTTTCGGTGGTGCCACCCACAGCTTGTGGCCTTGGCTGGGTCTGGCGGCCGCCATTTTCCTGGCCGACCAGTTCACCAAGGTGCTGATCCTGGGCTATTACCAGCTCGGCGACAGCACGGTCGTCACCTCGTTTTTTAACGTGGTGCGGGTGCACAACCATGGCGCCGCATTCTCCTTCTTGGCTGATGCAGGCGGCTGGCAGCGTTGGTTCTTCACCGGCATTGGGGTGGTGGCCACGGTGTTCATTGTGTGGATGCTCAAGTCGCACCCCGGGCAAAAGCTGTTCGCTTTTGCGCTGGCCTGTATTTTGGGCGGTGCGGTGGGCAATGTGGTGGACCGCCTGCTGCACGGTTATGTGGTCGACTGGCTGGACTTTCACTGGCCGTTCTTGGCCGGCATCTTCCACGGTGGGCATTTCCCAGCCTTCAACATCGCCGACGCCGGCATCACCATCGGCGCCGTCTGCTTGATCCTCGACGAGATTCTGCGGGTGCGGCGCGGGCGCTGAGGCTCGGCCCTTAAGGGGCGAAGCCCATTACCGTTTTGCCGTAGCCGATCACACCGTCGTTCGCGTCCAAGGCGTACACACCGATGGTGTACCGCCACGAGCCGCCCGACGGACAGGGCGAAGAATAGGCTTTGCCCCATGAGTTGCCGCCTGCATACAGCGTGATCCTTTGCGGAAGTTTGGCTGTGTCGCGGTTGTTGCTGATGGCCGGCACCACCCAGGTGGACGCATCGGCGCTTTGGTTGGCCGGTGGCCGCACACGGAACAAGCCGTGGTTGTCCCAAGATGGCGGTTCGTTCAGCACATACACCACCAGACTGCTGGCGCCAGCGGGCACCGATCGCACACGAAACTTGGGCGATGCGGGCTTGTCGCCCCCGTTGCGTGCGCATTGCATGGTGGGATCGATGCGTTTGTTGCCCCAGATGGCGTCGTCGTCGAATTCGATGAACAAGGGCGCCGCACCGGAGGGCACGTCCAATGCCGGTCCCTCGCGGCTGTTTTTGCTCTCGGGCATGGCCCGCACAAGGACTGCACCGGTCGCCTCAGCGGGCGGCACCTCTTGCGCCAACACCTAGGCACCGCTCCAACACACCAGGGCGCTCAGCCCCATCACACACACTTTGTTCATCACATCCCCCTGACCTGAAAACGAACTATCCTAGTCCCACTGCGCTGGCGCTTAACGCTGGCGTTTTCCCTGATCCGCCCGCGGGCCATGCGGTAAGCTCATGGCCCTGTTACTGAAATCGGAGACACCCCATGCCCGGACTGCTGCCCCACATCGACCCCGACGGTCTGCTGGAGTTTTCGGTCGTTTACACCGACCGCGCGCTCAACCACATGTCCAAGCGTTTCGCGGGCGTCATGACCGATATCTCGCGCATGCTCAAGCAGGTGTACCAAGCCCACTCGGTGGCGCTGGTGCCGGGCAGCGGCACCTTTGGCATGGAATCGGTGGCGCGTCAGTTCGCCACCGGACAGCACGTCATGGTGATCCGCAACGGGTGGTTCAGCTACCGCTGGACGCAGATTTTTGACATGGGTCAGATCCCCAAAAGCCACACGGTGCTCAAAGCACGCCGCGTGAGCGACGCCCCCCACGCCGCTTGGGTGCCGGCGCCCATCGACGAGGTGACTGCAGCGATTGCCGCCGAAAAACCGGCGCTGGTGTTTGCCCCGCATGTGGAAACCGCCGCCGGCATGATGCTGCCCGACGGCTACCTCAAGGCAGTGGCCGACGCGGTGCATGCGGTCGGTGGCCTGTTGGTGCTGGACTGCATCGCCTCGGGCGCGATGTGGGTGGACATGCGAGCCACCGGTGTGGACGTGCTGATCAGCGCGCCGCAAAAAGGCTGGAGCAGCTCGCCCGCTTGCGCCATGGTGATGATGAGCGAACGCGCACGCACCGCCATCGATGGCACCACCAGCACCACTTTTGCGGCCGACCTGAAAAAGTGGCTCCAGGTCATGGAGACCTACGAAGGTGGCGCCCACATGTACCACACCACCTTGCCCACCGACGCCCTGCAGCGCCTGCAGCAAACCATGCTGGAGACCGAGGCCTACGGTTTTGCCAAGGTGCGCGACGAACAAATCGCCCTGGGCGCCGCCGTGCGTGCGCTGCTCAAGGACTATGGCTTTGCCAGCGTGGCCGCGCCCGGTTTTGAGGCGCCCGGCGTGGTGGTGAGCTACACCAGCGACCCCGAGATCAAGAACAGCAAAAAGTTTTTGGCCCAGGGCCTGCAAACCGCCGCCGGTGTGCCGCTGCAGTGCGACGAGCCGGCGGGCTTCTCCACCTTCCGCCTGGGCCTGTTTGGGCTGGACAAGTGGCACAACGTGGACCACACGGTGGCACGCCTGCGCAGCGCGTTGGACGCGGTGGCGCCGCGCGTGGCGCAGGCGGTGCCAGCCTGAGCGAGCTCACCGCTGGCGGGAGCGCACCGTGAAGGCGTGGGGCTGTCTGTTGGTCTGTGCCCTGCTGTTGGGCCATGGGGCGCACGCCGCTAGCCCGGCGGCAACCATCACAGCCAACCAGGCCCAGTGGCCCAGCGACCCCGCGCCCGATTGGGAAGACGAGCCACCGCGCCTGTTGACCCTGCTGGTGGAAGGCCACAAGGCCCTGCAAGCGCTGGACCTGCGCACCGCCGCTGAGCGCTTTTGCAGCGCGGCGCGCCACGGCAGCGTCGAAGCCCAATACCGCCTGGCCCGCACCCTGCTGCTGCAGCGCGGCGACCCAGGCGCCCTGCTGCAGGGCCGCAGCATGCTGCTGCTGGCCGCGCAAAACGGCCACACCCGCGCCAACCAAATCTTGGAAGCCACCGGCTGGGTGGTGATGGAGGAGCAGTGGCCGCTGTGCTTGCAAGAGCAACACGACCCGGTGCTGGCCCAACTGCCCGATCAGCCGCCCGAGGCCGAGCCAGTGAGCTTTGAGGTGGTGCAGAGATACCTAGAGCGATTGAACGAGAACCAGCGCCGCTGGGCGCTGCGCGTCAAAGAGCGCGCTCCCCACTACGGCGTAGACCCCCGGCTGGCGCTGTCCATCATGCGCGCCGAATCGGGCTTCGACCCGGCGGCCGTGTCGCCCAAAAATGCCATGGGCCTGATGCAGCTGATACCGGCCACCGCCGAGCGGTTTGGGGTGAAAGACCCGATGGACCCGCTGCAAAACATCGAGGGTGGACTGGCGTATCTGCGTTGGCTGCTGCGCCGGTTTGACCACGACGTGGCCAAGGTGGCAGCCGGCTACAACGCGGGCGAAGGCGCGGTGGACCGCTACCAAGGCGTGCCGCCCTTCGCCGAGACCCGGGTCTATGTGGAGCGCATCTTGCGCTTTTACCGCGCCCCACGGCACCAGCCACCGCCCGCACCGGCGCCCGTTCAGCGGCGCCAGCGCGGCTGAAGACGCTCAGGGCAACAACACGGTGCAGCCGGTGGTGGCGCGCGACTCCAGGCTGCGGTGAGCGGCCTGCACATCGGCCAGGGCAAAACGCTGGTCGATGCGAATCTTCACCTGGCCCTTGGTCACCACATCGAACAGATCGTCGGCCATGGCCTGGGTGCGCTCGCGGCTGGTGATGTGAGAAAACAGGGTCTGGCGCGTCACATAAATCGAGCCCTTGGGGCCCAAGATGCCAGGCGCAAACGGCGCCACTGGGCCGCTGGCGTTGCCAAAGCTGACCATCAGGCCAAAGGGGCGCAGGCAATCGAGCGAGCCGTCCCAGGTGTCTTTGCCAACTGAGTCGTAGACCACCTTCACCCCCTGACCACCGGTGATCTCTTTGACCCGCTGCACAAAGTTCTCGCTGCGGTAATTGATGGTGAACTCGGCGCCGTGCTCGCGCGCCAGCGCACATTTGTCGTCGCTGCCCGCCGTGCCGATCAGGCGCAGGCCCAACGCCTTGGCCCACTGGCAGGCGATCAGGCCCACACCACCGGCGGCGGCGTGGAACAACACAAAGTCGCCAGCCTCTAAGCCTTCGACTGGCTTGCAGCGCTTGAGCAGGTATTGCGCCGTCAGGCCCTTGAGCATCATGGCCGCGCCGGTCTCAAAGTCGATCGCGTCGGGCAGCTTGCACACGTTCATGGCCGGGATCACCCGCACATCGCTGTAGCTGCCGGGCGGGTTGGCGGCGTACGCGGCGCGGTCGCCCACCTGCAGGTGCGTCACCCCGGCGCCCACTGCCTCAATCACGCCAGAGCCCTCCATGCCCAGCGCCAGCGGCATGGACAACGGATACAAGCCGGTGCGCTGGTAGACGTCGATGAAATTCAGGCCAATGGCGCGGTGGCGGATGCGC
>JBEIEH010000175.1:0-5972 GCA_040383055.1 Burkholderiaceae bacterium | reverse complement strand
GAGACGCAGACCGATCCGCTGCTCTCGGCCTACGACACCCTGATCATCGACGAGGCGCACGAACGCAGTCTCAACATCGATTTCCTGCTTGGCTACCTGCGCCAGCTGCTGCCCCGGCGGCCCGACCTGAAAGTCATCGTCACCTCGGCCACCATCGACGCCGACCGGTTTGCGCAGTACTTCGCCTCCATCAAAGGGCCGGCCCCGGTCTTGATGGTATCGGGCCGCACCTTCCCGGTGGAGGTGCGCTACCGCCCGTTTGAAGAAAGCCGCGACTTTGACCTGAACGACGCCATCGCCGATGGGGTGGACGAGCTCTGGCGCGGGGGCGCCCAGCACGGGGACGTGTTGGTGTTTCTGCCGGGCGAGCGCGAAATCCGCGAAGCCGCCGACCACCTGCGCAAACACCTGTCGCACCACCCGGTGCTCAAAAGCGCCGAGGTGCTGCCCCTGTTTGCGCGCCTGAGCCAGGCCGAGCAAGACCGCATCTTTCAGCCGCACGGCCAGCGCCGCATTGTGCTGGCCACCAACGTGGCCGAAACCTCGCTCACCGTGCCTGGTATCCGCTATGTGATCGACGCCGGCACCGCGCGCGTCAAGCGCTACAGCCTGCGGCAAAAGGTCGAGCAACTGATGGTCGAACCCATCAGCCAGGCGGCGGCCAACCAACGCGCTGGCCGCTGCGGGCGTGTGGCGGAAGGCATTTGTATTCGCCTCTACGACGAAGCCGACTTCCAAGCCCGCTCCAAATTCACCGACCCCGAAATCCTGCGCAGCTCATTGGCTGGTGTGATTTTGCGGATGAAGGCGCTGCACCTGGGGGCGGTGGAACAGTTCGCCTTTGTGGACCCGCCCACGGGCCGCGCGATTGCCGACGGCTACCAGCTGCTGGCCGAATTGGGCGCGGTGGATGAGGCCAACGAACTCACGGCGATTGGCAACACCCTGGCCCGTCTGCCGCTGGACCCCAGGGTGGCGCGCATCATTTTGGAAGCCAACGCCCGGGGGGTGTTGGCCGAAGCGCTGGTGATCGCGTCAGCCCTGAGTGTGCAAGACGTGCGCGACCGCCCGATCGACAAACAGAGCCAGGCCGACCAGGCGCACAAGCAGTTTGACGATGAACGCAGCGAGTTTGTCGGCACCTTGAAGCTGTGGAAGTGGCTGGAAGACAAAAAAGGCGGCCATGGCAGCGAGCACAAACTCAGCCACCGCCAATACGACAACCTGCTGCGCGAGCACTACATCAACGTGCGCCGCGTGCGCGAGTGGCGCGACATCCACAGCCAGCTGCTGACCGTGGTGAAAGAGCAGGGCTGGCAGGTGGGGGGCAGCGGTGTAGCGCGGGGGCAGGCCGGTCCGGCGCAGGGCCGCCCTAAGCCGGACAGCGCCCCCTCGGGGGGCAGCGACCCGCGCAGCGGCGGAGCGTGGGGGCAGGACAGCTACCAGGAACTGCACTGCGCCATGCTCGCCGGCCTGCTCGGCAACGTCGGCTGCAAACACGACAGCGAAGACTGGTACCTCGGCGCGCGCGGCATCAAGTTCCACCGCCACCCGGGTGCCAACCTCAGCAAAAAGCCCGGCCGCTGGATCGTCTGCGCCGAGCTGGTGGAAACCACGCGGCTCTTTGGTCGGGGCATCGCCAACATCGAGCCCCAATGGCTCGAAACGGTGGGCGCCCACCTGATCAAAAAACAGTTGTTCGACCCCCATTGGTAAAAGAAAAGCGCCCGTGTCACCGCCATGGAGCGCGCCACGCTCTACGGCTTGGTGGTGTACAGCCAGCGCCGGGTGGACTACAGCCGGCTCGACCCCGCAGCCGCGCGCGACATCTTCATCCGCGAAGCGCTGGTCGCCAGCCTGACCGAAGACGTGTGGGACACCAAGCTGCCCTTTTTGGCGCACAACCGCCGCACCGTGCGCGAGGTACAAGAGCTTGAACACAAAGCTCGTCGTCAAGACGTGCTGGTGGATGAAGAGCTGATTTACGCCTTTTACGACGCACAGATTCCGGCCGACGTGTGCAGCGGCGTGACCTTTGAGCGTTGGTACCGAGAGGCCACGCGCGAACAGCCGAAATTGCTGTGGTTGACCCGAGAAGAACTGATGCGGCACGAGGCCGCTGGCATCACCGCCCAAGCCTTTCCGCGCACTGTGCGGCTGGGCGGGGTGGACTGCGCCGCCGCTTATCTGCACGAGCCAGGTGATCCGCGAGACGGCGTCTCGGTCACGGTGCCGCTGTTTGCGCTAAATCAGGTAAGTGAAGACCGGTGCGAATGGTTGGTGCCCGGCATGCTCAAGGACAAGGTGCTAGCGCTCATCAAAACCCTGCACCAGCGCCCGCGCTCTCGCTTGGTGCCATTGCCACAAACGGCCGAACGCATGGCGCAAGAGCTGAACACAACCGAGGCCTTTGGCCAAGGCAGCCTGACCGACGCGGTGCTGAAGCGGGTGCGCGAGGCCACGCAGTTGCCGGTGCAGCGCAACGACATCAAGGTCGATATGCTGCCCGCGCACCTGTTCATGCACCTGCGGGTGGTGGACGAACACGGCCGTCAGCTGAGGCAGGGCCGCAATCTGGGCGCGCTCAAGGTGGAGCTGGGCCAACAGGCGCGTGGCGCGTTTCAGGCCTTGGCTTCGCTCAAGCTGGCCAGTGTCGTGGCACCGGCCATCGCGCCGAGCGCCGACGCGGCCCAAGCGCCGGATGCCGCATCCCCATCGGTCAAGCGAGAGTCGGCATCCCCTTTCAGGGGCTCAACCGGCGCCAAGGCTCCCGCCGCCCCATCGCCTGCCGAGCAGCGCCACACCCAATGGGCGTTTGGCGAACTGCCGGAGCTGATGGAAATCCGCAAAGGTGGCCAAACGCTGATCGGTTTCCCGGCGCTCATCGACGACGGCGACGCGGTGCGCATCGAAGTGTTTGATGAGCCCGAAGCCGCGGCTGCCAAACACCGCCAAGGCCTGCGTCGCCTGTGTGCGCTGCAGATCAAAGACGCGCTGAAGTATCTGGAAAAGAACATCCCCGATCTGCAAAAAATGGCGGTGGCTTATATGCCGCTGGGCACAGCCGAAGAGCTGCGCCTCCAGATCATTGATGTGGCGCTGGACCGCGCGTTTTTGCAAGACCCATTACCCACCGACGACACCGGTTTTCAGCAGCGCATCCAAGAAGGGCGTGGGCGCCTCACGCTGATCGCCAACGAGGTGGCGCGCTTGGCTGGTGTGATCTTGAGCGAATACGCCAATGCGGCGCGCAAGATCAAAGACAGCAAAAACGCGCCCGAGGCCAGCGCCGACTGCGCCCAACAGCTGCAGCGCCTGATGCCCAAACAGTTCATCGCCGTGACGCCCTGGCCCCAGTTGCAGCACTTTGCGCGCTACCTCAAGGCCATCACGCTGCGATTGGACAAGGTGCGCACCGACCCAGCCCGCGACACCGCCCGCTTGGCCGAGCTGCGCCCGCAAGAGCAGCGCTATTGGCGACTGGTGGCCGAACGCAAAGGTGTGCAGGACGCGCGTATGTTGGAATTCCGCTGGCTGCTCGAAGAGCTGCGGGTGAGTTTTTTTGCGCAAGAACTGCGCACGCCACAGCCGGTGAGTGTCAAGCGGCTGGACAAGGCCTGGAGCCAGCTCAACCATTGAGGCAGATGCATCGCCAGTGTGCGGTGTGTCGCCCGGTCAGCGCCACTGACACAGACCGTCGCCCACGTCATGTGTCGATCAGAGACGCGCCAGCCGCTGCAGCGCGGCCTGCAGCGTTTCGTCTTTCTTGGCGAAACAAAAGCGAATGACTTTCTGGTCGAAGCCGTTGCCATAAAACGCCGACAGCGGAATGGCGGCCACGCCGACCTCGCGGGTGAGCCACTGGCAAAAGTCGGCTTCGGGCAAGTCGCGCTCGGCCACCGCCAAGTCGCCGATGCCCACACACTGAAAGTAGGTGCCCTCGCCGGGCAGCAATCGAAAACGTGTGCCGGCCAGCCCCGCGCGGAACAGGTCGCGCTTGCGCTGGTAAAAGTCGCTCAACTGCAGATAGGGCGTGGGGTCGGCCATGTAGGCGGCTAGCGCGTGCTGCATCGGGGTGTTCACGGTGAACACATTGAACTGGTGCACTTTGCGGAATTCGGCGGTCAATCGCGCTGGGGCGATCACAGTGCCGACTTTCCAGCCGGTGACGTGGAAGGTTTTGCCAAAGCTGCTGACAATAAACGCGCGCTCGGCCAGCACGGGGAAGCGCGCCACACTCTGGTGCCGCTGACCGTCGAACACCATGTGTTCGTACACCTCGTCGCTGATCAGCAGCACCTTGGTGGGCGCCAGCAGGTCTTGCAAGCGGCGCATGTCGGCGTCGCTCCACACCGTGCCGCTGGGGTTGTGCGGGCTGTTGATGATGAGCACGCGGGTGCGCGGCGTCATGGCCGCTGCGATGGCATCGAAGTTGGGGCGGAAGGTGCCGGGCACCAGTGGCACCCGCACCACCACACCGCCCGCCAGCTCGATATTCGGCACATAACTGTCGTAGCACGGCTCGAGCACGATCACCTCGTCGCCCGGGTGTACCACCGCCAAGATGGCGGTGAGAATGGCCTGGGTGGCGCCGGCGGTCACGGTGATCTCGGTGTTGGCGTCCACCGCCAGGCCATACAGCGCTTGGGTTTTGGTGGCCACCGCCTGGCGCAGCGCGGGCACACCGGGCATGGGTGGGTACTGGTTGTGGCCTGCGGCCATGGCGTCGCTGACCGCCTGCGGCAACGCGGGATCGCAGCCAAAGTCCGGGAAACCTTGGCCCAGATTGACCGCACCGGTTTCGGTGGCCAGGGCCGACATGACGGTGAAGATGGTGGTGCCCACCTGGGGCAAGCGGGAGGTCAGGGCGGGTGTGCTCATGCGCAAGTGGCCTCAAATATCGAAGTCGTCGGAATCGCCGTCCATGGCTTTTTTGATCAGGTCTTTGCTCAGGCGGTCGCTCAGCAGCTCGGCAAAGCGCAGCACAAAGTGGCGCAGGTAGGTGCCGCGCTTGAAGGCCACGCGCGCCACGTTGCGGCCAAACAGCTGCGCCCCGGAACGCGCCACCAGATCGGGGTGTTGGTTCTCGCCGGTGACAGCCATTTCCGCCACGATGCCGACGCCCATGCCCAAGTTCACATAGGTCTTGATCACGTCTGAGTCGATGGCTTCCAGCACGATGTTGGGGCTGAGCCCGCGTTGGGCAAAGGCCTGGTCGATGCGGCTGCGGCCGGTGAAGCTGGGGTGGTAGGTGATCAGCGGCACCTTGGCCAAGTCCTCCATCGTCACCCGGTCTTGGTCGAGCAGCGGGTGGTCAAAGGGAAACACCAGCATGTGCTGCCATTCGTAGCAGGGCAGGGTGACCAGCTCGGGGTAGCCGGTGAGCGATTCGGTGGCGATGCCGATTTCGGCGGTTTCTTCCAGTAGCATGCGTGCCACCTGGTCGGGCGATCCCTGCTGCAGGCTGATGTTGACCTTGGGGTAGATCTCGCGTAGCTTGGCCACTGGCTTGGGCAGCACATAACGCGCCTGGGTGTGGGTGGTGGCGATCGCCAGCGTGCCTTCGTCTTGCAGCGAATACTGCTGGCCAATGCGGCGCAGGTTGTTGACCTCGCGCAGGATGACGTCGATGCTTTTGAGGATCTGCTGACCCGGCTCGGTAACGCGGCGGATGCGTTTGCCGTGGCGCGCGAAGATTTCCACGCCCAGTTCGTCTTCCAGTTCGATGATGGCCTTGGACACGCCGGGCTGCGAGGTGTGCAGCGCCTTGGCCGCTTCGGTCAGGTTCAGGTTGCGGCGCACCGCTTCCTGCACAAACTTGAATTGGTGCAGGTTCATGGGGTGGCGCCCTCCAGCGCCATCTGGGCCATCAGTGCGGTCAGGCGCGGGTCTTCACCCACCGTGGCCATGCGCTCAAACACCACGTGGGGGTGTTGGGCTTGTAGCTGTTGCACCAGCAACGGCAGGTCTTC
>JBEIEH010000174.1:0-6038 GCA_040383055.1 Burkholderiaceae bacterium | reverse complement strand
GGTCGTCGATGGCCGCCTGCACGCGCGGCAGCGCGCTGGCGTCCAGCACACATTCCATCGCTTGCTCACGCATCACACACTGATCGGCCAAACCCATGCCGTAGGCCGACAACACCCCCGCGAGCGGATGCACCAGCACCCGCTGCATGCCCAGCGCGTCGGCCACCAAACAAGCGTGCTGGCCGCCCGCGCCGCCAAAACATTGCAGGGTGTAGCGCGTCACGTCGTAGCCGCGGGCCACCGAAATCTTCTTGATCGCGTTGGCCATTTGCTGCACCGCGATCTGCACAAAACCCTCGGCCAAGCGCTCCGGGCTTTGGCCCACTTGCGCGGCCAGCTCGGCAAAGCGCGCCTGCACCACCGCCGTGTCCAGCGGCTCGTTGCCGGCCGGTCCAAACACCGGCGGAAACCACTGCGGCTGCAGCTTGCCCAACAGCACATTGGCGTCGGTCACGGTCAGCGGGCCGCCCTTGCGGTAACTCGCCGGGCCGGGGTTGGCGCCGGCGCTGTGTGGTCCCACCCGCAACCGCGTACCGTCAAACTGCAGCACAGAGCCCCGCCCGCCGCCACGGTGTGGATGGCCATCATCGGCGCGCGCAGTCGCACACCGGCCACCTGGGTCTCGAACTCGCGCTCAAAAGTGCCGGCAAAGTGCGACACGTCGGTGGAGGTGCCGCCCATGTCGAAACCGATCACCCGCCCACAGCCGGCCTGCTGCGCGGTGCGCGCCATGCCCACAATCCCGCCGGCCGGGCCGGACAAAATCGCGTCCTTGCCGGCAAAGGCCTGCGCGTCGGTCAGCCCACCGGACGACTGCATGAACAGCAGCGGCACCCCTGGCATCTCAGCCGCCACCTGGTCCACATAGCGTCGCAGTATGGGCGAGAGGTAGGCGTCGACCACGGTGGTGTCGCCCCGGCTCACCAGCTTCATCAGCGGGCTGGTGGCGTGGCTGCTGCTGATTTGGGTGAAGCCCACCTCGGCCGCGATGCGCGCGGCCGCCTGCTCGTGCGCGGGGTAGCGGTAGCCGTGCATGAACACAATGGCCACGCTGCGCAGGCCAGCGTCGAACGCGGCCCACAGGCGCTCGCGCAGGTGCGCTTCGTCGAGCGGCAGCAGCACCTCGCCGTGGGCGCCCACCCTCTCCTGCGCCTCAATCACGCGCTGGTACAGCAACTCGGGCAACACAATGCGCCGGTCAAACAGACGCGGGCGGTTTTGGTAGGCGATGCGCAGCGCGTCGCGAAAACCCCGGGTGGTCACCAGCAGCGTGGGCTCGCCCTTGCGCTCCAGCAAGGCGTTGGTGGCCACGGTGGTGCCCATGCGCACCGAGTCCACCAGCGCTGGCGTGATCGCCTCGCCGTCGGCCAAACCCAGCAACTGCCGAATGCCCGCCACCGCCGCGTCGCGGTAGGCCTCGGGCTTGTCGGACAACAGCTTGTGCGTCAGCAACCGCCCGTCGGGCGCGCGCGCCACGATGTCGGTGAAGGTGCCGCCCCGGTCGATCCAGAAGCGCCAGCGGGGGGCACGCGTCTCGTGGGGTGAAGCAGGCATGGGCGAGTCACTCATGATTCCAATCCGGCAGTTTCCACCCACCCAGCACTGACAACACCCGCAAGCCCGCTGTCACCAGCACACAAGCGCTCACGGCGGCGGGCAGTGACAGATCTAGCGTCCAGCCCAACACATAGACCCACGCGCCAGCGAAGGCGCACAGGGCGTAGGGGCTGCGGTCTTTGAAGGTGGTGGGGATTTCGTTGCACACCATGTCGCGCAGCACACCGCCAAACACGCCGGTGACCACACCCATCATCACCGCAATCAGCACCGGCATGTTCTGCGCCAGCGCCTGGTGCACGCCGGTGGCGGCAAACAAGCCCAGGCCCAGCGCGTCGGGCCATTCGATGGCGCGTTCGGTGATGGCGAAATGGTGCTTTTTGAGCAGCAGCATCGACACCGCGCACAAGCCCAGCACCACCCAGACCCATTCCACCTGCCGCACCCAGAAGAAGGGCCGCTGATCCAGCAAGATGTCGCGCAGCGTGCCACCACCGAAAGCGGTGATGAAGGCCACCACAAACACGCCCACGGCGTCGAGCCGTTTGCGCGCGGCGGCCAGGATGCCGCTCATGGCAAAAGCGAGGGTGCCGCCGAGTTCGATCAGCAGATGAAAGAGCTGCACCCAATGGGGCAAGGTGGTGTTCATGGGCGGGCGGGGGTGGGGGCTGCCGGGCTGGCGCGCCGCTGGCAAGTATTATTGGCCGCCCTACCCCTGATTCCAAGGATTGTTGTGTTCAAGAACCTCACCCTCTACCGCATTGGCCCGGGCTGGGCACCGTCGCTGGAGGCCATGGAAAGCGCGCTGGACGATCAGCGCTTTGTGCCCTGCGGGGCGAGCCAAGACAAATCGGTCGGATGGACCGAACCGCGCGGCGAGGCCCATGGCCCGCTGGTGGAATCGGTCAACCAGCAGCGCATCGTCAAGCTCACCATTGAGACCAAGGCGGTGCCGGGCGCGGTGGTGCGCAAAAAGGCCGACGAGGCAGCTGCCCAGATTGAAGCCAGCACCGGCCGCAAGCCTGGCAAAAAAGAAACCAAGGCCCTGCGCGAAGACGCGCTGCAAGCCCTGTTGCCGCAGGCCTTTGCGCGCCAGGGCAGTGTGTTGGTGTGGATCGACCCGGACAGCGGCATTCTGGCCACCGACGCCAGCAGCCAGGCGCGGCTCGACGAGGTGGTGAGTGCGCTGGTGCGGGCCTTCCCGAGCCTGCAGCTGTCGCTGCTCAACACCCAGATCACGCCGCAGACGGCCATGACCGGCTGGCTGTCGACCACCGACACCGACGAATGGCCAGCCGGCTTTGCGGTGGAGCGCGAGTGCGAGCTGAAATCGGCCGACGAAGAAAAGTCGGTGGTGCGCTACACCCGCCACCACCTGCTCAACGACGAGGTGCGGCTGCACCTGCAGCAGGGCAAGCGCCCCACCCGCCTGGCCATGAGCTGGGAGGGACGGATTGCCTTCACCCTGAGCGAGAGCATGCAGCTGCGCAAGCTGACGTTTTTGGAGGGCGTGTTTGAGGACCGCCCCCAGGACGACGAGAAGGGCTTTGACACCGACGTGGCGCTGGCCACCGGCGAGCTGCAAAAGCTGATTCCGGCGCTGATCGAGGCGCTGGGTGGCGAGCTGGCGCCCGGTGAGTTTCCCGGTGGGCTGGCGAGTGAGGCCGCCACCTCGCCCACCTCGACGCCGGCTGGTGCAGCCAACACCTTGGCCAGCACCGCCGACGACGACGGCCCGCCGTTCTGAACCCCGTCTGATCCGCACAAGGACCGCCCGCCATGCCGACCTGGATCGCCATTTGCCTGGGAGCGAGCGTGGGCGCCTTGGCGCGCTGGCGATTAGGGCTTTGGCTCAACACCCCCGCCGCCGCCCTGCCCTGGGGCACGCTGGCGGCCAACTGGGTGGGCGCGTATGCGGTGGGCGCGCTGGTGGTGTGGTTCAACACCCACCCGGGGCTCGACCCGGTGTGGCGCGCGGCGCTGATCACCGGCCTGCTGGGGGCGCTGACCACGTTTTCCACCTTTTCGGCCGAGGCGCTGACGCTGATGCAGCAGGGCCGCTGGGCCTGGGCGCTGCTGCACAGTAGTCTGCACCTGCTGGGTTCGCTGGCGCTGGCCGCGGCCGGCATGGCCACGGCCCAGCGTTGGTGGACCTGATCCTCTTTATTCGATTAAAGAATAAACAACTGATTTCATATTCGTTTGAGAACTGAACATTCCACCAGATGATCCGGGCATCCGATTCATCTGCACCAAGGAAATGCCCATGTTCACCAAACGCCAACTGATTCAACGCACCCTGGCCGTCGCCGCACTGGCCAGCGCACCCAGCCTGTTGTGGGCGCAAGCCGCCCCCGTGACCCTGCTCAATGTGTCGTACGACCCGACGCGCGAGCTGTACGTCGAATACAACGCCGCTTTTGCCAAGCACTGGAAGGCCAAGACCGGCCAAGACGTGACCATCAAACAAAGCCATGGCGGCTCGGGCAAACAGGCCCGCTCCATCATCGACGGGCTGGACGCCGACGTGGCCACCCTGGCCCTGGCCGGTGACACAGACGCGTTGCACAACAACGGCGGCTGGATTCCCAAAGATTGGCAAAAACGCCTGCCGCACAACAGCACACCCTACACCTCCACCATCGTGCTGGTGGTGCGCGCCGGCAACCCCAAAAACATCAAGGACTGGGATGATCTGGTGCGCCCGGATGTGAAGGTCATCACGCCCAACCCCAAGACCTCGGGCGGTGCCCGCTGGAACTATCTGGCCGCCTGGGAGTTTGCCAAGCGCAAATACGGCGGTGATGACAAGGCGCAAGACTTTGTGAAAAAGCTCTACCAGAACGTGCCCGTTTTGGACACCGGTGCACGAGGCTCTTCCATCACATTTGCACAGCGCAACCAAGGCGACGTCTTCCTGAGCTGGGAAAACGAAGCGTATTTATTGGAAAAGGAATTTGGCAACAAGGTGGATTTTGTTTACCCCTCGATCTCCATCCTGGCCGAGCCCGCTGTGGCCTTGATCGATAAAAATGTGGACAAAAAAGGCACCCGGGCGGTGGCCCAGGCCTACCTGGAATACCTCTACACCGAAGAGGCGCAGGACCTGATTGGCAAACACTTTTACCGGCCCCGCTCGGCCAAAGCCCAAGCCAAGTACGCCAAACAGCTGCCCAAGCTGAACCTGTTCACCATCGATGAGGCCTTTGGCGGCTGGGACAAAGCCAGTCAGGTTCACTTTGTCGATGGCGGCAAGTTTGACCAGATTTACACCCGCAAGTGAAAAGCCCCTTAGCTGCTTATTCACATAAGCAAACAACAAATGATTCGTTTGAGATTTAACGATCCGATTTCACAATCGCGCTCATGACGGGAAGCCTGTCGGTCCAGTCGGCCGACAGAGAGACCTCGGATCTTCCATTTCTCCAACTGAATCACCATGAAAAAAATCACGCACATCGCTTTGGCCGCCACCCTGGCCTTGTCGGGCCTGTCGGCCAGCGCACAAACCTTGCTCAACGCCTCTTATGACGTGGCTCGCGAGTTCTACAAGGACTTCAACGCCGCTTTTGTGGCGCATTACAAGAAGACCACCGGCAAGGACGTCAAGATCGACCAAGCCCACGGTGGGTCTAGCGCCCAAGCGCGTGCCGTCAACGACGGCCTGGACGCCGACGTGGTGACCATGAACACCACCACCGACGTGGACTTCCTGGCCAGCACCGGCATCGTGGCCAAAGACTGGAACAAGCGCTTCCCACAAAGTGCGTCGCCCACCACCTCGACCATGCTGTTCCTCACCCGTAACGGCAACCCCAAGGGCATCAAGGATTGGGGCGACCTGGTCAAACCCGGCATCAAGGTGATCGTGGTCAACCCCAAGACCGGCGGCAATGGCCGCATGGCTTACCTGGCCGCTTGGGGCTATGTGAAGAAGAAGGGCGGCTCGGACGCCGACGCGGCCGAGTTCGTGAGCAAGCTCTACAAAAACGTGCCCGTGCTGGCCAAAGGTGGGCGTGATGCGACCACCATTTTCTTGCAACGCAACATTGGTGATGTGCTGATCACGTTTGAGTCGGAAGTGGTCTCGGTGGACCGCGAATTTGGTGCTGGCAAGGTCGATGCCATCCACCCGTCCATCAGTATCGTGGCCGAAAACCCGGTGGCCGTGGTGGAGCGCACGGTGGCCAAAAAAGGCACGGGCGATGTGGCCAAAGCTTATTTGGACTATTTGTACTCTGAAGAGGCCCAAGAGATCGCGGCCAAACACGCTTTGCGTCCACGCTCGGCCACGGTGCTGAAAAAGCATGCCGCCACCTTCAAGCCTCTGCAACTGTTCACCGTGAACGAGGTGTTTGGCTCTTTTGCTGAGGCGCAAAAACTGCACTTCAACGACGGCGGTCAGTTCGACAAGATCTACACCGTCAAATAAGTTTTCCCCATGACCGCAATGCCCATTGCGGCACCCGCCTCACGGCGGG
>JBEIEH010000173.1:0-6068 GCA_040383055.1 Burkholderiaceae bacterium | reverse complement strand
CGCGCTCTTCCACCAGTGCGGCGTCCATCTTCATCTTGCCCACCACCTCGCGCACGGCGGTTTCTGCTGCCTTGACGACGGCACCATCGGGGTCGCGGCTTTCAAACAGGTATTCGCGGGCGTCCTTGAGGCGGTACTGCACCACGAACTTGATGTCGACAATGTTTTCGTCCTCGGTCAGCATCGAAGATTCGCGCAAGCCGGTGGCCGGCACGATGGCGTCACGACCCACATCGACCGAGCGCAACTGGGTCACAAACACGGTTTCATGGCTCTGCACGGGATACGGCATGCGCCATTGGAAACCCGCTCCCACCGTCTGGTGGTAGCGACCAAACTGGGTGATCACGGCTTGCTGACCTTCTTGCACGATGAAAAAACCGGTGCCCAACCAAATCAACACCGCCACACCTGCGACCAACCCTACACCAACGCCCGTCGCCTTGGGGCTGGGTGGTTGCATACCAGAAGATCCGCCCCCCTGCCCCCCTCGGTTGCCACCGAACAAGCCACCGAGCTTGCGATTGAAGTCGCGCCACAGCTCATCCAGATCGGGCGGCCCTTGCGTGCTGCCTTGGTTAGGCCGCGGACGCTGTGGCTCCGCCGAGCGCGGTGGTTCTTCCTTGGTGTCGTCCTGAGGCGCTGAGTTGCCATCGTCTTGGCGTCCCCAGCGGGGGTCGTTCAGATTGAACACCCCCGACCAACGTGCCCAGCGAGAGCGGCGAGACGCCGATGGATCAGAAATGGGACCGGTGTGGTTCATGGATGTGAAGGTCTTCAAAAATTATTTTTCGGGCATTGTGCCCAAATCCCGAACGTCCGCAGCGTCGTCGTCAAATGCACCACGCGCTGCACGGACATGCCGAGCTTTGACAGTATCGGCCAACACCGCTCGCAAATCGTCCAAGCCCTCGCCGGTGTGAGCGCTCAAATGGATGCGAGTGCACGCAGCGCCCTGAAGTTCCGTCGTGTCCACGGCCTGCAACGGGCGCCGCGCAGAATCAACCGCGTCGAGTTTGTTGAACACCAGCAACTGCGGGATATCGCCTGCGCCAATCTCGGTCAGCACCGACATCACAGAAGCGATCTGCTCAGGAAAGTCGGGATTGGATGCGTCCACCACATGCAGCAGCAGATCGGCGTCGGCCGCCTCTTGCAGGGTGGCAGCGAATGCAGCCACCAATCCGTGTGGCAGATCGCGGATAAAGCCCACCGTGTCCGATAAAGACACGGACACCCCCGCCTCGCCCAGGTACAGCTGGCGTGTGGTGGTGTCGAGGGTGGCAAACAGCTGGTCAGCCGCATAGCTGCGCGCTTTGACCAAGGCATTGAACAAAGACGACTTGCCCGCGTTGGTGTAACCCACCAGGGAAATGGTGAAAGCATCGCGGCGCTCGCGCTGGCGCCGCTGGGTGGCGCGCTGCTTTTTGACCTTGTCCAGCCGCTCGCGGGTGCGCTTGATGGCGTCGCCGATCATGCGGCGGTCAAGCTCGATCTGGGTTTCACCCGGGCCGCCGCGCATGCCAATACCGCCGCTTTGCCGCTCCAAGTGGGTCCAACGGCGCACCAGCCGGGTCGAAAGGTACTGCAAACGCGCGAGTTCGACTTGTAGCTTACCCTCGTGGCTGCGCGCCCGTTGGGCAAAAATCTCCAAAATCAGCAAGGTCCGGTCATTGACCGGCAGACCAATGGCGCGCTCCAAATTGCGCTGCTGTGCAGGACTCAGGGCTTGATCAAACAGCACCTCTTTGGCGCCATGGGATTGCGCCAACATCCTGATTTCTTCGGCTTTTCCGGAACCCACAAACAGCGCAGGATCGGGCGCACGGCGCTTGCAACTGACCCGATCGGCGACCCTAAAGCCGGCGGTTTCGGCCAACAAGCCCAACTCGACCAAACCGCCATCAAAATGCGGAGCCCCGAGGTCTACACCCACCAGCACAACCGCAGGAGCGTGTTTTGAGAAAGTGGAGGAGGAATTCAAACGGCTGCGGTGGCGCCTGACCCGATCAGGTCAGACGTCAACACGTCAAAAAAACCAAGAGGAATCAAGCGGCGTCGTCAGAGGCCGCAGCAGAAAACTGCACCGGACGACCAGGCACGATGGTGCTGATGGCGTGTTTGTAGACCATCTGTGTAACGGTGTTGCGCAGCAACACCACATATTGGTCGAAGGATTCGATCTGACCCTGCAACTTGATGCCGTTGACGAGATAAATGGACACCGGCACGTGTTCGCGACGCAGCTGGTTGAGGAAGGGGTCTTGCAAGAGCTGGCCTTTGTTGTTGCTCACGATATGCTCCGTGTTGAAGAAATGAAGGGATTGAGACCATACCACAGGCGCTGCGTCGAAGCCCCTGCATGGGCCGGAAACTTATTCCCCGTACGGGTTGTGCGATGTCTTGAACTCGATGCGCAGCGGTGTGCCCACCAGATCAAAGGCCTTGCGAAAACGCCCTTCCAAAAAGCGCTTGTAGGCGTCGGGCACATGCTCGAGCGAATTGCCATGAATGACAATCACCGGGGGGTTCATGCCGCCTTGGTGGGCGTAGCGCATCTTGGGCCGAAACATGCCGGTCTTTTTGGGCGCCTGAAAGGCAATCGACTCTTGCAACAAGCGGGTGAGCATCGGGGTGCTCATCTTGCGCATGGCCGACGCGTGAGCTTGTGCAATGGCTTTCCAGAGCGGGGCTATGCCCTGCTTCTTTTTGGCCGAAATCAGATGCACCGCCGCAAATTTCAGGAAGGACAGGCGGTTTTCCATCTGTCGCTCGATCTGCTCACGCTGGTAGGCATCGACCGCGTCCCATTTGTTGACCGCCAACACCACTGCCCGGCCACTTTCCAAAATGAAGCCAGCAATATGCGCATCTTGGTCGGTCACGCCCTCGGTGGCGTCGATCAGCAACAGCACCACATGGCTGTTTTCAATCGCCTGCAGGGTTTTGACCACCGAAAACTTTTCGATCGCCTCGAACACCTTGCCTTTTTTGCGCAAACCGGCGGTGTCGATCAGCTCAAACTTCTGACCATTGCGTTCAAACGGCACGGTGATGGCGTCGCGGGTGGTGCCCGGCATGTCAAAAGCCACCAAGCGCTCTTCTCCCAGCCAAGCGTTGATCAGGGTGGATTTGCCCGCGTTGGGCCGCCCCGCCACCGCCAGACGGATCACGCCGCTGTCGGGCTCTTCGGCATCCTCTTCCTCGGCGTTCCAACCGGGCACACGCTCAAGCGCCACGTCGAGCATGGAGCGGACGCCCTGCCCGTGAGCTCCCGAGACCGGAATGACCTCACCCAAACCCAGTTCGAAAAATTCCACCAGTTGGGCGCCCTCTTTCATGCCCTCGGCCTTGTTGGCCGCCAACAGCGTGGGCTTTCCCAGACGGCGCAAATAGCCAGCGATCTCATGGTCTTGGGCGCTGAGCCCAGCTCGGGCGTCCACCACAAAGATGACAACATCCGACTCTGCCACCGCTTGGCGGGTTTGTTTGGCCATCTCACGGTAGATGCCATCGCTGGCATCGGGCTCAAACCCTCCGGTGTCGATGACAATGAATTCTTTGCCTGCCAAACGGCCGTTGCCGTAATGGCGGTCACGGGTCAGGCCCGCAAAGTCGGCCACGATGGCGTCGCGGGTACCGGTCAACCGGTTGAACAGCGTCGATTTGCCCACATTGGGGCGCCCGACCAGGGCAATCACCGGTTTCATAAACAGTCGCTTTGTCGTTATTCGGGTAACCAGGCAAACACGCCACCGTTCTGGGTCTGCACCAGCAAGGTGTTGCCAGACAGCACCGGCTCGGCCACCGCACCCGATGGGTCGGTGTTGAGACGTGCCATATCGCTGCCATCCTCACGCGAGAGCACATGCACGAGACCATTGTCGTCCGCCAGTACCACCACACGCCCCACCGCCAGGGGCGCTGATAGGCTGCGCAGGCTCAGACGATCGACCGACCACAGCTCGCGCCCGTCTTGGCGCGCCCAAGCACGAACCCGACCGTTGCTGTCGCTGCCAAACAAGGCGACATCGTTACCGGTCACGCCTTTGAGCCCAGTCGACGCTTTGCTCCACTGCAGGGTGCCGTCGCGCGCGTCGACACAAGCCACCACCGCGCTGTAGGCGCGGGCGCACACCTGGGTCCCCAGGCGGGCCACCGGGCCCACCACATCCACCAGGCGCTCCACCTCGTTGGTGCCACGCGGCGTGGCCAACGCCACGCTCCAGCGCTGACGGCCGTTGTTGGGGTCCACCCCCTGCAGCCGCCCGCCCACGCCGGCGACCAAGGTGTCGCCCACCGCGAGCAAGGCCCCCGGGTGGCGCAACACCAACGGATCGGCGGGACGGTTGCTGATCCACAAGCGGGCGCCATTGGCGGCGTCAAAGGCCACCACCGAGCGGTCTGCGGTCAACACAAACACCCGCTCGCCGGCCACCAGCGGCGGGGTGTAACTCGGCGCCGGCAGGCGCTGGCTCCAGACGCGCGCACCACCGCGCACAGCGATCAGTTCGTTGCCTTGGCTGACCACCGCAGCGGTGCTGCCATCGGAGCCCGCGCCCGTGTTCAAGGGCACGCCCACATTGGCCTGCCAGCGCACGGCGCCGGTGGCGGCATCGAGCTCACGCAACACGCCAGCGGCGTTGGTCAACAGCACACCACCAGGCACCGCCAAGGGGCGTTGCCCAGGCAACGTGGCGCCGACTTGGGCGGACCAAGCCAAGCGGGTCGACATGATGGGGGTCAGGGGCGCCAGATCGGGCGCTTTGGACGCACCACTGGAACACGCCGCCAGCAGGCCGATCAATCCCAGCACCAAGGGAATCCGCAAGGCCTTCATGGACGCTGCTCCACCCCGTCTTCGGCCACCTGCACACCCAGGGCGGCGAGCTTGACCGACACCAGACGGCGGTATTCGGTCGCTTTGTCCATGGTTTCCCACGCGGTCTGGTAGCTGGCTTTGGCCTTCTCGACCTCGCCTTGCAGGGCCCAGACGTCGCCTTGGCGATCAGCAGCCAAAGGTTTTAACGCATCGGGAAAGGCGAAATCCAGCCAGCGATGGGCTTCTTCCCAAGCCTTGGCGTCCAGCGCCAGGCCTGCCAAGCGAATCCGTGCGATACCTTGATAAGCGCCATCTTTGCTGGACTCGGCCACCCATTGCAAAGCCGCCTTGGCTTTGTCTGCTTGCCCCAAATCGGCCCACGTGGCGGCGGCCAGCAAAGCGGCCTGCGCGGCGGGCACCGTCTTGCCAAACTGCTCACGGATGTCGGTGAGTGACCGATCCAGCCGGTCTTGGTCCTTGGCCTGTGCGGCTTTTTCCACCTCGTCAAACAGCACCGCGGCCTTGCTGGCCTGGGTGCGCTGCCAGTAGTTCCAGCCATTGAACGCGGCGATGCCACCAAACACCACAATCAACACACCCGCGATCAGGTTGCCGTAGCGGTTCCAGAAGTGTTTGATTTGCGCGAGCTGTTCCTGCTCTTCCAGATCGTAATGGGCCATGGTGCTGTGAAGAAAAATGATGGGGGATTGTAGGCGCGGGCTCAACGCAGGCGATCGGCCCACTGGCTGGCCTCAGCACATGGCAGCAAGGTTTGCTCCTGCAGGCCTGCCGCACCACTGCGCAGCGGCTTGACCGCCACCATGCCTTGGGCGAGTTCGTCGCCACCAAAAATCAGGGCGTAGCGCGCGCCGCTGGCGTCGGCCTTTTTGAATTGCGACTTCATGCTGCCCATGCCCTCGGCCGACCCTGTGTGCATCAACACCGACACTCCCGCCGCGCGCAGCGCGCGCAGCACCGGCAACACGGCGGGCACAGCGCTGGCGTCGGGGATCACCGCATAGGCGTCGGGCACAGGCGTCTCCGGCAGACGACCCTGCTCTTTGAGCAGCTCCAGAATGCGCTCCACCCCCAAGGCCCAACCCACCGCTGGCGCGGCCTTGCCGCCGATTTGCTCAAACAAGCCGTCGTAGCGGCCACCGGCACACACCGTACCCTGCGAGCCGAGCTGGGTGGTGACAAACTCGAACACGCTGAGGTTGTAGTAATCCATGCCACGCACCAGGCG